>CABQIF010000022.1 GCA_902464115.1 uncultured Ruminococcus sp.
AAATGCAATTTGTAGTTTGATTCTGGCAGGCGTTTCTCTTTCCACACTGTTGCTACAGGGATGCGGATCGGGTAAGACCAGTGATGGAAAGATTGAAGTGGAGCTGCTGCAATACAAACCGGAAGCAGTTGCAGCATTTGAAGCGATGGAAGAACGCTTCAATGCCACCCATGACAACATTCACCTGACCATCGAATCCCCAAATGAAGCCGTTACGGTTTTGAAAACCAGATTGATTCGGGAAGATTATCCGGACATCATCGGCATTGGCGGTGATATAAACTATTCCAACTTCCTGGATGCGAATTTGTTCATGGACATCTCTGATTTTGAGGGCATTTCCGATGTCAAGCCGGCATATCTGGACATGGAAAAGGAATTGGAACTGATTCCGAAAGATGGCACCTATGCATTGCCGTATGTTGCAAACAGTGCAGGTGTCCTTTATAACAAGGACATCTTCGAGGAACACGGCTGGAGCATTCCGGAAACATGGGACGAATTTACCAGTCTCTGTGAAGAAATCCAGTCCGCAGGTATGACACCGCTGTATTTTGGCTTTAAAGATACCTGGACTTGCTTAGCACCGTGGAATGCACTGGCAGTTGGTCTGGCAGAGTCGGACACTTGCAGTGAGGTCAATGCAGGCAATACCACCTTTACGGATGCTTATCGGGATGTTGCGGAAAAGATAAAAGTGCTGCTGGATTATGCAGAACCCAATCCGTACGCATACAGCTATAACGATGCATGTACAGCATTTGCAAGAGGCGAATCGGCAATGTATGTCATCGGCAGCTATGCTGTTCCGCAGATTCAGTCTGTAAATCCGGACATCAACATTGACTCGTTTACGTTCCCGGCAAATGACAAGGAAGAAGACAACGTGCTGAACTCCGGTGTCGACTTGCAGTTCTGTGTGATGAAAGAAACCAAGAACAAAGAAGCCGTTTACGAAGTGCTGAAGTTCTTGTATGAAGATGAAACCATTCAGATTTATCTGGATGAACAAAATGCCATTCCGTGTAAGGAAGGCGACTTCACATTACCATCCATGCTGGACGGCATGCAGAGTTATATTCAGGAAGGCAGAATGTCAGACTACCAAGACCACCATTATCCAAGTGAAATGAGCGTGGATGCGATGATTCAGACGTTCTTGATGGATGATAGTTCCAATGCCGTTGATACATTCCTGAGTCGGTTCGATAAGGAATGGAAGCGGTATAATCGGGACTTGATTGCAAAGGTCAAGAAATATCAGGAAGAAAAGGGGGAACAGTAAATGAAAACGAAAAAAGTAGCATCTGCAAAGGATCGGACGTTTTTGATCATCACGATTCCGATCGTGGCATTATTCTTTTTATTTAATACGCTGCCGTTGATTACCGGTGCATTTTACAGCTTTACCAACTACCGTGGATACGGCGACTTTGATTTCGTTGGATTCCGGAACTATATCGACTTGTTCACGGATTCCAGAGTCGGGCATTCTTACTTGTTCACCTTTAAATATGCGATTGCCGGAACGATTCTCATCAACGTTCTGAGCTTGCTGCTGGCGATGGGCTTGAACAGTAAGATTCGCTGCAAGAGCCTGCTCCGTGGGATGTACTTTGTACCGAATATCCTCGGCGGATTGATCATTGGTTATATTTTCAGCTTTATTTTCACCTATATCATCCCAGCCGTTGCAAAGGCAATGCACATTGGATTTCTGGAAAACAGCATTTTAGCAAGTGAAAAATATGCATGGATCGGCGTTCTGGTTGTCGGCGTTTGGCAGGCAGTTGCCATGAACACCATCATTTACATCTCCGGCTTGCAGACCATTCCGACCGATATTTACGAAGCCGGCGATATTGACGGTGCAAATCCGTGGCAGAAGTTCTGGAAGCTGACGCTCCCGATGCTGATGCCGTTCGTTTCCATCAACTTGGTATTGAGTACTAAAAATATGCTGATGGTATTCGACCAGATCATGTCTTTGACAAAGGGTGGTCCTGCACAGAGCACCGAGTCTATCTCCTACCTGATTTATCGAAACGGTATGGACGGCGGACAGTTTGGTTATCAGTGTGCAAACGCCGTCATCTTCTTTATTGTAATTGTTGCATTCTCTGTCATCCAGCTGAAAATGACAAATAAGAAGGAGGAACAGCTATGAGAAAAACAAAAAAAATCGGCGGCTCTAACGTGCTTGTTACAGTCTTGTTATTCTTGGGCTGTTTGACAATTCTTTTTCCGCTGTATATGACCATTATCATTGCATTCAAAAACCCGAGCGAAATGACCAACGACGTTGCTGGTGCATTGGCATTCCCGAGTAGCTGGAAACTGGACAACTTCAAAGAAGCCATGGAAGTCACGGACTTCTGGCACACCCTTGGAAACAGCTTGCTGATTACCATTGCAACCATCGTGCTGGCACTGTTGATTCATTCGCTGGCTGGTTATGTCATCGGCAGAAACATGGCAAGAAAAAAAGGCTATCGGTTCATTTATTTCTACATTGTAAGCGGTATGTTCGTTCCGTTTGCAATCCTGATGATGCCGTTGGTTAAGGAAACTGCGATTCTGGGCTTAGATAATCGGCTGGGTGTAATTCTGCTGTATCTGGTCTTCTATATGCCAATCAATGTCATGCTGTATAGCGGCTATCTGAAGAATATTCCGCTGGCAATGGAAGAAGCTGCTGAAATTGACGGGGCATCTGCTTGGAAAACCTATTGGACAGTTATTTTCCCGATGATGAAGCCGATGCATGCAACCGTTGCAGTTCTGACCGCTCTGGGTACTTGGAACGACGTTATGACACCACTGGTTATCATGTCCGGCACAAAGGGCACGACCCTTCCGCTGGCACAGTTGAACTTCCAGACACAGTTCGGTACAAACTACAACTTGGCATTTGCATCTTACCTGTTGGCATTGATTCCGATTTTGATTTTCTATGTACTCTGCCAGAAGCAGATTTTGAACGGTGTTGCAAATGGTGCAGTAAAGGGTTAAGGTGATCAAGTAAATGCAGTTGAAAAATGAAGTGATGTTGATTACCTATGCGGACAGCATGGGCAACAACTTAAAGGATTTACACAAGGTCTTGAATCAGTACTATGCAAACGCCGTTGGCGGTGTGCATATTCTCCCATTCTTTCCATCCTCTGCCGACCGTGGCTTTGCTCCGATGTGTTATGATCGGGTTGACCCGAACTTCGGAACATTTGCAGATGTAGAGGCAATCGGAAAAGATTATTACCTGATGTTTGACTTCATGGTCAATCATATCTCTGCACATTCGGCTTATTTTCAGGATTTCCTGCAAAAGAAAGACCAGTCTGCCTATAAAGATTTCTTCATCCGCTATTCTGATTTCTGGGAGAATGGAGAACCAACACAGGAGCAGGTGGACTTGATTTACAAGCGGAAGCCACGTGCTCCGTACATCGAAGCAGAATTTGCAGACGGCAGCAAAGAAAAAGTCTGGTGCACGTTCTGCGAAGAACAAATTGATTTGGATGTACGGAAAGATGCCACCAAGCAGTTTATCAAGCAGACATTGGTGGATATGTGCCATCATGGTGCAGCCGTCATTCGTCTGGATGCATTCGCTTATGCGATTAAGAAACCGGATACCAGTTGTTTCTTTGTAGAACCGGACATCTGGGAACTGCTCTATGACATTGAAAAGACAGTCAAAGCAGAGGGTGCAGAAATCCTGCCGGAGATTCACGAGCATTACACCATCCCGATGAAAATTGCAGACAAGGGCTTTTGGATTTATGACTTTGCCCTGCCAGTTCTGACCCTGCACGCTCTGTATAATCACACAGGCGTTTATCTGAAACAGTGGATGGAACGCTGCCCGATGCATCAGTTCACCACACTGGACACGCACGACGGAATCGGCATTGTCGATGTAAAAGACTTGCTGCCGGATGAGGAAGTGGACAAGGTCAAGGAACAGATGTACCAGCAGGGGGCAAACGTCAAGAAAATTTACAGTTCCGAAGCGTACAACAACCTCGATATTTATCAGGTCAACACCACATATTATTCCGCGTTGGGCAATCAGGATGATGCGTACTTGCTGGCAAGAGCCATTCAGTTCTTTGCACCGGGCATTCCGCAGGTTTATTATGTGGGCATGCTGGCAGGCAGCAATGATGTGGACTTGATGGAACGCACCAAGAATGGACGAGACATCAACCGGCATTATTACTCGCTGGAAGAAGTGGCAGAACAGCAGCAGCGTCCAGTGGTACAGAAATTGAAAGAACTGATGGAACTGCGGAACACGCATCCGGCGTTCTCGCTGGAGGGTACGATTTCTATTCAGGCAGAGGGCGACCACCTGCAAATCGTCCGCACGTATCAGTCGCACAAGATTGTGTTAGATGCAAATCTTTCCACCTATCAGTTTGAAATTCACGAATAAAGAAAAAATGTGTTCGCATCGTATGAGAGTAACGCTCTCTACGGTGCGAAACTTGTATCAAAGAAAAAAGGAGCGATTCTTATGGCAATTCAAGTTGTAACAACCGAACAGTCCACCTTGTTTACCATTCGTACCAAGCACACCACCTATCAGATGAAAGCAGATGAATATGGCGTTCTGCTGCATCTCTGGTATGGGGCATCTGTCGAAGGCGACCTGTCCTATCTGCTGGATTATCCGGATGTTGGATTTTCCGGAAACCTCTATGAAGCAGAAAACAGAAGAACTTACTCTTTGAATACCTTGCCGCTGGAATATGCAACCGAAGGCGTTGGCGATTTCCGGATTCCGGCAGTTGCAGCAACCCATGCAGACGGCAGCAATGCATTAGATTTGCGGTATCAGTCTTACAACATTCTAAAAGGCAAATATGCGATTGCAGGGCTTCCGGCAGTCTATGCAGACGAAGACGAAGCAGAAACTTTGGAAATTGTTCTGAAAGATACGGCAACAGATTTGCAGGTAACCTTGCGGTATGGCGTTCTGCCGGAACTGGATATGCTGACTCGCTGCGTTTCCATCCAGAATCTTGGCACAACGCCGATTACACTGACAAAGGCAGCCAGCTTCTGTTTAGATTTGCCTTATGGAAATTGGGAATGGATGCACTTCCACGGCAGACATGCAATGGAACGGATTACCGAACGGACACCGCTGATTCACGGCATTCAGGAAAGCTCCAGCACAAGAGGCACATCCAGCCACCATCAGAATCCGACTGCCATTCTCTGCACACCGGATTGCACAGAAACCAATGGCAGCTGTTTCGGAGCAGCATTCTTATATAGCGGCAGCTTCCAGACGAAGATTGAATATGACCAGATGCGGCAAGCAAGAATGGTGATGGGATTGCATCCGGATTTGTTCCGCTGGGAACTCCAGCCGCAAGCAACTTTTGATACGCCAGAAGTGCTGTTCACTTATAGTGATAGCGGTCTGGAAACCCTGTCACACCGTTTCCAGAAAACCATTCGGGAGCACGTCTGCCGGGGCAAGTATCAGAAAATCGAACGTCCGGTTCTGATTAACAACTGGGAAGCAACCTATTTCGATTTCAACGAAGAAAAGATTTTGAAGATTGCCGAAGAAGCCGCTCGTCTGGGCGTTGATATGCTGGTATTGGATGACGGCTGGTTTGGCAAGCGGGATGATGACTGTTCTGGTCTGGGCGACTGGTTCGTAAATGAACAGAAACTCAAGGGCGGACTGGGTACACTGGTGCAGAAAGTCAAGGCACTGGGCATGAAGTTCGGAATCTGGTTTGAACCGGAAATGGTTTCAGAAGACAGCGATTTGTACCGCACCCATCCGGAATGGGCAATTCAGATCCCGGGCAGAAAGCCAATGCGAAGCCGGTATCAGCTGCTGTTGGATCTGTCAAATCCAGATGTGCAGGATTACTTGTATGAACGCATTTCCGCTATCCTGAACAGTGCCGATATTTCCTATGTAAAGTGGGATATGAACCGCAGTATCAGTGACTGGTATACCGCTCTGCTGCCAGCAAACCGGCAGGGCGAGTTGCCGCATCGGTATGTGCTGGGTGTTTATGCATTACTGGAACGGCTGACTTCTGCATTCCCGGAAGTTCTGTTTGAGGGATGCAGTGGCGGCGGCGGACGGTTTGACGCTGGGATGTTGTATTACTGCCCGCAGATTTGGTGCAGCGATGACACAGATGCCTACGAACGAACCATCATTCAGTATGGAACATCGTTCTTCTATCCGGTTTCTGCGGTTGGTTCGCATGTTTCTGTTGTTCCGAATCACCAGACTGGAAGAATCACACCAATCGAAACCCGTGCCGTGACAGCAATGGCTGGCAGCTTCGGCTATGAGTTGGATTTGAATTTGCTGTCAGACGAGGAAAAGGAATCTGTGACTAAGCAGATTCAGCAGTTCAAGGAATACAATTCGCTGATTCACAACGGGACGTATTACCGCCTGAGCAATCCGCTACAAGATGCCTATGCACTCTGGGCGTTTGTATCCGAGGACAAGAAAGAAGTTCTGGTACAGGGCATGATTTTCCGGACAGAAGCAAACATGGTGCGGCATTGTGTCCAGCTGAGAGGTTTGGATGCAAAGGTTGTTTACCGGACAGAGGACGGAGCAGCCTATACCGGAGATACCCTGATGCATGCAGGTGTTCTGCTGCCGAAATCTTGGGGCGACTATTATCCGGTTTCCATGCATTTCATCAGCGAATAATTTCACAACGATGATTAGAAACGATTGCGGCACGCTGCGGAAGAGATTCTGCGGCGTGCCGTTTCTGTTGATTTTTCGGGAGATTTCATGGATTTTTAAATTTGTCGACTATTACGAATTTCAGCGAAAAAACAGGGAAATATTCTGTTAAATGACGAATTGAAATACCTTGAAAACCTATCGCATCTATGGTATAATAGAAGTTAACGAAAACGGCAAAAGGTGGGGAATTCGATATGAAAACGGTACTTTGCTTTGGGGACTCAAACACATACGGCTATCAGCCGGAAACGAAAAAACGATATGATGAAACCAAACGCTGGACGTGCTTGTTACAGCAGGTCATGCAGCCCTATGGGTGGCGTGTTGTGGAAGAGGGTCTGTGCGGACGCACAACCAACTTGAACGGCATTCGTCGGGAAAACCGAAACGGTGCTGCGGTGCTGCCGATGCTGCTGGAATCCCATGCACCGCTGGATGCTGTGATTTTGATGCTGGGGACAAACGACTGCAAAACGCAGTTCCATGCAACGCCGGAATCCATTGGAGCAGGCATCGAAGCCTTGATTGCACAGGTGCGGGCATTCGATGAACATCTTCCGATCTTATTGGTTTCCCCCATTCATCTTGCAGCAGATATTGCAGAAAAAGACCCCGCATTTTCTGCGGATTCCGTTCCCATCTCCTATGCATTAAAGTCCGTCTATGCAGCGATTGCAGAACGGGAACACTGCATGTTTTTTGCGGCTTCGGATTATGCAGAGCCTTCGGATGCAGATGGTGAACATCTGGATGCAGAGGGACATCAAAAACTGACCAAACAGATGTTGAACGCATTACAACCATTACTATGCGGAAAGGAACAGGAAAAATGACAACGAAAGAAATGCAGGAAGCAATTCTAAAATGGAAAAAAGAACAAGACTGCTGTATTCTGGCACATTGCTACCAGACCCATGATATTTTGGAAGTGGCAGACTTTGTCGGAGATTCTTTCGGATTGGCACAGAAAGCAGCACAGACTGATTGCAAACGGGTGATGATGTGCGGCGTTCGCTTTATGGCAGAAACTGTAAAAATTCTGTCGCCGGAAAAACAAGTTTATCTGCCAAAAGCAGAAGCTGGCTGCCCGATGGCAGAACAGCTGGACGTGGAAATGTTGCAGCAGATGAAAGAAATCTATCCGGAACACTGCGTGGTTGCCTATATCAACACGACCGCTGCATTAAAAACTTTGTGTGATGTCTGCGTCACATCTTCTTCCGCCGTGGAGATTATCCGGAAGATTCCGAACAAGAAGATTCTGTTCATTCCGGACTGCAACCTTGGCGATTATGTGGCAAAGCAAATTCCGGAAAAGGAATTCCAGCTGATGCATGGCGGTTGCCCGACACACGTTCGGATCACCGTCAAGGACGTAGAAAAAGCACGGGCTGCACATCCGGACGCAGAGCTGCTGGTACATCCGGAATGCCAGCCGGCAGTTACCGCACAGGCGGACTATGTTGGCAGCACGACCGGCATTATGAACTATGCAGCAAAGAGTGACAAGAAATCTTTCATCATCGGCACAGAGAACAGCATTGTACAGCACTTGGGCATGCAGTTCCCGGACAAGCTGTTTTATCCGCTCTCGAAAGATTGTGTCTGTCACAATATGAAAGTTACGACATTGGCAGATGTTTTGCACTGCTTGCAGGGCGTAGACGGCGAAGAAATTCAGATGCCGGAAGACGTTATGCAGAAAGCAAAGGTCTGCATTGAAGAAATGTTGAGGTTGGGAAATTAAGATGCAGAAAAAAGTATTGGTCGCAATGAGCGGCGGTGTGGATAGTTCTGCAACAGCTGCCATCTTGTGCCAAAAGGGTTATGATTGTATCGGTGTCACGATGAAGCTGTACAATCTGCCAGATGATGCGGTTCGCAGCAATACTTGCTGTACGCTTTCCGATGCAGAAGATGCAAAGAGCGTTGCATATCGGCTGGGTATGCCGTACTATGTCATGAATTTTACAGCAGATTTTGCCAAGGAAGTCATTGACCGCTTTGTATCTGCCTATGAACGAGGCGAAACGCCAAATCCTTGTATTGACTGCAACCGATATATGAAGTTTGAACAGCTGTACCAGCGAGCTGCCCTGTTGGGCTGCGATGCGATTGCAACCGGACACTATGCACGGATTGCATACGATGCAGAACGGGGCAGATGGCTGCTGAAAAAGTCGAAGAACGAGGCGAAAGACCAGAGTTATGTGTTATACTCCATGACGCAGGATCAGCTTGCACATACGATTTTTCCGCTGGGGGACTATACCGACAAGGCAGAAGTGCGGAAGTTGGCGGCAGAATCCGGTTTGCTGAATGCAGAAAAGCAGGACAGTCAGGATATTTGCTTTGTTCCGGATGGCGATTATGCAGCGTTTATTGAACAGTACACGGGAAAGCAGTATCCGCATGGGGATTTTGTAGACCGGAACGGCAAGAAGCTGGGCGAGCATAAGGGCATAATTGGCTATACCATCGGACAGCGGAAAGGCTTAGGCATTTCTGCACCGCATCCGCTGTATGTCTGCAAAAAGTGTGTGGAAGATAACACGATTGTGCTTTCAGAACGAGAGGGATTGTATACCACGAAACTGATTGCACGGGATTTCAACTGGATTGCCTATGATGGTGCACCGAAAATACAGATTTCCGTCACAGCCAGAACCCGTTACCATGCCAAGGAGGCAGCTGCAACGGTTACTCCGCTGGAAGATGGAACGGTACAAGTGGTATTTGCAGAGCCACAGCGTGCCGTGACTGCTGGTCAGGCAGTGGTACTGTATGATGGAGAAATTGTAGTTGGTGGAGGAACGATTACTTCCGCTGAATAAAGAGAAAAAAGTCCGACAGAACTGCCGGACTTTTTTGCTGCATGAAATTCCATCAGACGGAAACCTGAAACAGCCCATGCCGATTGCAGTAGCTGTAAATCGTGCCGTGTCCCATCATCGGGAAGCGTACCATTGGATTTTGTTCCGGATAACACTTGATGAAGGAAATCCGGTCGCTGGTGACATAGGCGAAAAAAGAGAGAAAATGTGTTTTTTCCATGGGATGTTCCATGGAAACGACATAGTCATATTCTACCTGCTGAATGGTGAGTGTATGTGCATCTGCCGCTGGTTCTGCCTGTAACTTCGGCAGGGAAATGCCGCAGCAGCTGAAAACGCCCTCGCCCATCGAGTACAGCACATTTCCGCAAATCGGGCAGACGTAAAAGCCCATCTTCTTTAGGTTTCCGCTGCGGTTTTGATTGACAATCTGCACGCCGGAAAACAGTTCCGAAACAGACACCTGCAACGCCTCTGCCAGTGGCTGGAATAAGGTCATATCGGGCAGCCCTCGCCCCGTTTCCCATTTGGAAATGGTCTTGTCGCTGACTGCAAGTCGTTCTGCCAGTGCCTTTTGTGTCAAGTTTTGCTGCTCTCGCAGCCGCTGAATCATCGTTCCGATTTCTTGTGCGTCCATAAAAACAACCTTCTTTCTGAGTGGATGCTTTTAGTATAACACAAGCCTTGCGGTTCTGCAACCTACGTTTCGTAGAGTGTTCAGGCAGCTGGAAACAGTCTGCCGAAAATCCATCTTACCAATGGGCCAATGAAAAAGATTTGCAGAATATACGCTGCCGGAAAACACTGTGCCGCTGTCGTGATCCACTGCGGAAACCAGTTGGTCAGACCATGATGGAAGAACGTTGCAAACAGCGTGATGATGGGAACAGTAAACAGCACTGTGATAGACTGAATGCAGACGGTAATGAGGATCGGCGGATTCTGTTTCGGGTCGAGCATCCGAAATGCCAGCTTTGGAGCAATTCGGGAAACCACAAAGAAAATCAGCAGAAAGACAACGACATATTCCACCCACATTTCTTGAATGGCAAGGAAAAAGGTGTGCAGTTCCAGTGCACTATCTTGCAGAGCGATGGTGTAAACGGTCATGCAGAACACCATGCCGAATACCATCAAGATGGTAAAAATGATTCGTTGTGCGGTTGTTTTTGGCATAAATAAGCCCTCCTTCAAAAAATAAAAAAGGAACTGCACTTGACATTTTGGCTTGTCAGGCACAGTTCCTTTTCTCTTAGTATAGCAGATTTTGCGGAAAAAAGAAAGCAGAAAAACATAGATTTTTTTCTACCATTTTTCAAGTTTTTTGACAGCAGCAATCTGATTTTTCAAATATCTATAAGAAAAAGCATTGATTTTTTCCCAGAAATGCGGTAAAATAGAAAACAGATTTCGGCATTATGTCCGTGTACATAAAACCAAAATGCCGGAACGATAGAAAGGGGCTTCGTCATGTATATTACTTGTTTGGATCTGGAAGGCGTATTGGTGCCGGAAATCTGGATCGCATTTTCAGAAGAAAGCGGCATTCCGGAATTAAAGCGTACCACCAGAGATGAACCAGATTATGATAAGCTGATGAAATGGAGAATCGGCGTTCTGAAAGAACATGGTCTTGGCTTGAAGGAGATTCAGGAAACCATCGCAAAGATCGACCCGCTGCCGGGTGCAAAGGAATTTTTGGACAAGCTGCGGAAAGAATGTCAGGTGATTATTATCAGCGATACGTTCACACAGTTTGCAGGTCCGTTGATGGAAAAGCTGGGTCAGCCGACCATTTTCTGCAACTCGCTGGAAGTTGCAGAAAACGGCGAAATCACCGGATTCAAGATGCGTGTTGAAAACTCGAAGCTGACGACTGTCAAGGCATTGCAGTCCATTGGTTATGATACCATCGCCAGCGGCGACAGCTACAACGACCTCGCAATGATTCAGGCAAGCAAAGCCGGATTCCTCTTCCGGAGTACGGAACAGATTCAGAAAGACCATCCGGAACTTCCGGCATTTGAACGATATGAAGATTTGCTGGCTGCAATTGAACAGGAATTGCAGAAGTAAACGATCTGCGTTCACACATTCAAAAAACGCTGTTGCACGATTTCTGTGCAGCAGCGTTTTGCTTTTACTTGTTAGAAATGGTGATGGTATAATCACCATCTTTCAAGTCGCCAACCGTAACGGTTACGCCGGGGTCAATCGTTTCCTGTTCGTTGGAATCGTACCAATGGAAACCAGAAATCGTTCCATCGATCACATCTCCAGTTTTGAAAACGCTGCCGCCCTCCTGCTCGTTGGCAAGGCGGATTAAGCGGATGCCGTCATCATCGTTGTTCGTATATTCTGAACCGTTCTGATATTTGAGATAGGTATACCAGTAATCTTCCTGCAAGTCTGCCTGAATGTGATAGACCCGAATCCCGCTGTCAATGCTCTGCCAGTAGTTCATGTGGGAATTGATGAAACTGTTGTTGTCATCTTCTGTGACATATTCAATCATCAGGTATTCAGAGAAATAACGCCCATCCAGCTTTCCGTATGGGATTATTACGCAGTTTCCGTTTTTGGTCTGAGCATTTTGCAGCTGGAAGGTCTGTGTGCCTTTGCTGCTGTCGTAGACAGAAACTTGATTCTTCTGATACCAGCCCAGCATGAGCTTAGAGAAACAGCCGAAATCCGAAGCAGCGTCGGCATCCATCAATTCTGTTCCGGCATTGCCTTTCATGCCCTCAAAATCCTCGCTGTTATAAAGATAATAGTCCGGCAGACCCATGCAGTGTCCCATTTCGTGGAGGTAACTGCTGTTGAAGTTGCTGTAATCGGTTTCGCTTTCAATCTGAGCATTTCCAGTGATGATATGTCCAATGGTCACACCATCGACCGTATAAGTGGAATCGCCGATTGGGCCAGCACACGGCCACCAGTTGTCATCGCCGGCAGCAGTTGGAACAGAGAACAGCGTTGCATCAATCACGCCATCGTTGTTGCCGTCAAACTGGCTGAAATCCACGCTGCCGTTAAATGCATCGTAGCATTCCCGTGCAAGCTTGTCTTTGTCCGTATCGTAGGCGGAATGGTTTTCCTTGGTGGTATAGCGGAATACCTGTCCATCGAGGTGCATTGTCCCCTTGGAAGAGCGTTCGTAGAATGCATGCATACTGTCGAATGGGTAATTGCTGTCGCTGGTGTCTGCTTCGCCGAATGCGATTTCCTGAATTTGTTCCGCAGAAAGGTCTGTGGTATATTTGCAGTCCGGAAAATCAACATAGAAAATCACCAGCTTGGCATCGCCCTGCGAGGGCAGGGAAGCCTTGACTGCTTGAATAGATGGCGTTAAGAATGTAGCATCATCTGTATCTGTGGTGGCTGTGGTGTTTTCTGTGGTAGTGGTAACAGGAGCAGTCGTGTCACTGGTAACCGTGGTGGTATCGGTGATTTCCTCCCAGATTTCGAGAAAATCTTCGTAGAGAACGCAGTGTTTCAGCATCATCAAGTCTGCTACATTGACAACGTGGTCTTGGTTGAGGTCAGCACGCTGTAGAATGTCCTCGCCCTGTAGGGGATCCAGTCGGAGCAGATACCGCTGCATTTTTACAATGTCGACCATCGAAACAACGCCATCATTGTTCAGGTCGCCCCGATAGCCACGCCATTCCCACGATGCATAGGCATGCGGAAGAGCGATCATGCCAATTCCGGCAGCAACGGTTGCAGCACTGAGCAACGCTGTCCCGATCAGGGTGCTTTTTTTCATAGAGAATGCCTCCTTGTTATGTTTATATAAGTTTTATTTTATGAAAGAGAACGGATCAAATCGTCCCAAGTAGGTTGCATCCCACTTGCATTTTTTGCGTAGTAAGTTAAGATTAAGACTGCATCTTGAATGGTAATTTTATTGTCTTGATTCACATCAGCAAGTGCAAAGATCAACTCATTTTCTTGTTGCGTATTTCCAAAAAAAGCATTTTTACCAGCACTTTGCTGTGCATAATATTCCAAAACTGCAATAGCATCTGAGACATCTACCATATTATTTCCATTAATATCTCCACGAACGGATTCGGTAGTAGTGTATAAAACCAATGTGTATGGAAACATATTCGTTATGTTCCATACCGCTGAACCATTATTTTGTACAGTAACAGTTCCCGATAGTCCTTTCATTACATTGATTCTTCCACCAGTTGTACTTCTATTAAAGCAACAACCATTTTCATAATAATAGGTATTGTTGCTAATCTTAGTGACAGGCAATTCAAATTCTCCGCCTACTCCATCAGAAACACTTCCAACAATTCTAAAAAAATATCCGCTTTTATCATAGGTTGCGTGATAAGTCATTTCATAAGAATAAATAGAATCGTCTTTTTCAATACTACCATAATAAGTATCTTGTTCTAACATGTTAGAAGTTAATTGTTGCTGAAGTGGTTCTTCCCACGATGCGTAGGCGTGCGGAAGGGCGATCATGCCAATTCCGGCAGCAACGGTTGCAGCACTGAGCAACGCTGTCCCGATCAGGGTGCTTTTTTTCATAGAGAATGCCTCCTTTTTCCGTTCTAAAATCAGATGGTTTCATCATACCATTTTTCACAAAAAAATGCAAGATGCAGATTCTTTTTTTAGCAACTTTTCTAATTTTTCGAGCGAGATTTTGTGAATTCTGTGCAAGCCGAGGCGGATAAAATGGCTTCCACGGCTGTCCAGAACGTCTGCCATTCTGATACATTCATACAGAGAAACGGCAGCATCCAGCGTTCCCACGGATGCTGTGGGTGCTGCTGAAAGAATGAGATACACTCCCGAAAGAGTGGTGGATGTCCGATGGTTTGCCGGATGGTACAGAGAACCGCCACGCCGTCCGGCTGTTCATCAGTGGGGCAGTTCGGAAAGTTTGCCTGAACTTGTTCGAGCAGCCATTGCCCCTCCGGCAGGGAAGAGAAAATTTTTGAATTCATAGAAAACGCCTCCTGTTGATTGAAAAAAGCCAGTCGTTCCAAAGGAACAGACTGGCTTTTTGAAAAAAATTACCTGAGAGAGCGAATTACTTGGCAGCCTGATAGCCCAATTCAAACGCTTTCAGGTTCATGTCCAAGAATTTTGCCGGAACGGTGTTCCGAATGGTTTCCAGCCACTTTTCATACGGAATCTCGGTGGACTTTGCCATTACGCCGATCAAAACAACATTGACGCATTTCTGGCTGCCAGCCTGTACAGCAAGCTGTAACGCATCAACAGCCGTCAAATCGCAAACTGCATCTAACTTTTCGCAGATGTTTTCCGGATATGCCATTGCTCCGGTAATGACGGGCATCGGGTCAATCTGCTGGGTGTTGGCGATCATATTTCCGCCCTGTTTCAGGTAAGGCAGTGCCAGATAGGCTTCGAGCGGTTCAAATGCCAAAATCAAGTCGGCAGTGCCACGGTCAACGATTGGGGAATAAACGACATCGCCATACTTGACATAGGTCACAACGCTGCCGCCCCGCTGGCTCATACCGTGTACTTCAGAAACTTTTACATCATAACCGGCATCTGTGACAGCGTTGCCCAAGATTCGGCTGGCAAGCAGCGTTCCCTGTCCGCCGACACCAACAATCATAATTTGTTTTGTCATGGTTTATGCCTCCTCTTTCTTGTGAATGCAGCCAAACGGACATACGTTCAGGCAGAGTCCGCAGCCATTGCACTGGGTCGGGTTGATGGTTGGCTTTGTACCGTCAAAGGAAATTGCCGGACAGCCCAACTTCATGCAGAGTTTGCACTTCTTGCAATTTTCACTGATTTCGCAGCAACCTGTATATTTTACCGTTTTCAGCAGAGCACATGGACGCTGTGCAATGATGACAGATGGTTCTTCCGCAGCGATTTCCTGCTTGACAACGGCTTCCATCTGCTTGACATCGAACGGGTCAACAATGGCAATGCGTTCCACACCAACGGACTTGCAGAGCGTTACCAGATTCACTTGCTTGGTAACTTCCTTCCGGATGGTGTAACCCGTGGTCGGGTTGTCCTGATGTCCGGTCATGCCCGTAATGGAGTTGTCCAGAATAATAATCGTATTGATACCCTTGTTATAAACCACATCAATCAAGCCCGTGATACCAGAGTGAATAAAGGTAGAGTCACCGATGACGGAAACGGTTTTCTTGGCAAAGTCATTGCCTCTTGCCTTTGCCATGCCCATTGCAACACCAACAGATGCACCCATACAAATCGTGGTATCCATGCTGTTCAGCGGAGCAACTGCCCCCAATGTATAACAGCCGATGTCACCGGAAACCTGCAACTTCAGCTTGTGCAGAACATAGAACACGCCTCTGTGCGGACAGCCTGCACACATCACTGGCGGACGAACAGGAATCGGTTCACCCGGCACTTGATAAGCTGGCTCTTCTTCGCCGAGAACCACCTTGCGAATCTGATGCGGTGTGTATTCACCCAGCAGGGAGAATGCTTCCTTGCCGATGACAGAAATGCCAAGGCTGCGGCAGTAGGTTTCAATGAACGGGTCGAGTTCTTCGATAACATAGATGGTTTCATGCTGTGCAGCAAAGTCCAGCAGCATTTGCTTCGGCATCGGGTAAATCATACCCAGCTTGCAGTAGTCTACCTGGTCACCGAGGGCTTCCTTGGCGTACAGATAAGCGATACCAGCGGAAATGACACCGATTTTGTTGCCCTTGGATTCTACTCGGTTAATCGGACAGGTTTCTGCATAGTCTGCCAGTTTCCGCATCCGTTCTTCTACGACCACGTGCCGCTTGATGGCATTTGCTGGCATCATGACATACTTGGCAGCATCCTTTTCATATGGTTTCAGAGCAACTTCTTCCGGTTCTTCCAGTTCTACCAGACTCTGAGAGTGGGAAACACGGGTGGACAGCCGGAGAAATGCCGGAGCATCGAATGTTTCGCTGATGGTGTAAGCCAGCTTGGTGAATTCCTTGCATTCTGCAGAATCAGACGGTTCGAGCATTGGAATCTTGGCAGCTTCTGCATAGTGTCGGGAATCCTGTTCGTTCTGAGAAGAATGCATGCCTGGGTCATCTGCCACGCAGAACACCAGACCGCCGTTGACACCGCTGTAACTTACGGTGAATACTGGGTCAGCCATGACATTCAAGCCAACGTGCTTCATGCAGGACATCGCACGAGCACCGCCGATGGATGCACCAATAGCAACTTCAGCAGCAACCTTTTCATTTGGAGCCCATTCCGCATAAATTTCCTTGTATGGGACAATCTGTTCTGTAATTTCTGTGCTTGGCGTTCCCGGATAAGAGGAAACAACCCGAACGCCTGCTTCATAAGCACCTCTTGCTACAGCAGCATTGCCGAGCAGTAATTTTTTCATATTTGTTCATCCTTTCATGGGGTTTCGTGTTCGGTGACACCGGTTTCTTTTGCAACCAGATTTTCAACACAGTACCGCTTCCGCAGCTTTGGCTTTTCAATCTTTCCGGTGGGGTTTCTTGGAACATCGGCAAAGATAATTTTTCTTGGCCGCTTATAACGTGGCAGTGCCATGCAGAACGCCTGCAACTCTTCTTCGGTGAGTGTTGCTTCTGGCTTCACTTCTACGATGGCAGCCGTAATTTCGCCCAAACGGGCATCGGGCAGACCAATGACAGCAACGTCTTTAATGGCATTGTGCTGGCGGAGGAAATCTTCAATCTGTACCGGATAAATATTTTCCCCGCCGGTGATGATAACATCTTTCTTGCGGTCAACGAGATAGATAAAGCCGTCTTCGTCCTCCTGTGCCATATCGCCGGTGAACAGCCAACCATCCTGTAAAACTTCTTCGGTTGCCTTTTCATCTCGATAATAGCACTTCATCACGCCCGGACCTTTCACAGCCAGTTCGCCGACTTCGCCTTGCGGAACGGTATTGTGATTCGGGTCAACAATTTTGACTTCCCAGCCATAGCCAGCCTTTCCGATTGCACCGACCTTGTGCGGATTTTCAACGCCGAGGTGTACGCAGCCTGGGCCAATGGATTCGCTCAGACCATAGTTGGTATCATAAGCATGGTGTGGGAAATAGGCCTTCCAGCGTTTCACCAAAGACGGCGGAACAGGCTGTGCACCGATGTGCATCAACCGCCACTGGTCGAGGTTGTAGTCGTCTAGATTCAAATCTTTCCGGTCTAACGCATCCAGCAGATCCTGTGCCCATGGCACGAGCAGCCAAACGATGGTGCATTGTTCTTCGGAAACGGCTTTCAGAATCCATTCCGGCTTGACCCCACGGAGCAGGACTGCCTTTCCGCCCGTCAGCAGCGAGCCAAACCAGTGCATTTTTGCACCCGTATGATAGAGCGGCGGAATGCAGAGGAATACGTCGTCCTTGGTCTGACCGTGATGGTGCTGTTCCACTTGTGCAGCGTGGCTCAGGCTTCTGTGTGTATGTAAGATGGCTTTCGGGAAACCCGTTGTACCAGAAGAGAAATAGATAGCAGCATCATCGTCTTCTGCCAGCGGCACATCCGGATTTTTGGAGGTGCAGAACTGTGTCAGGCGGTCATAGCTTTCTGCAAATGTCGGGCAGTCCTTTCCGACATACAGCATGCTCCGGACACGAGGCATACAGTCGCAGATTTCTTCCACCCGTCCGGTAAATTCTGGGCCAAACACTAAGAAGTCCGCTTCTGCCAAGTTCAGACAGTACCGGATTTCTTCGGCGGTATAGCGGTAGTTCAGCGGAACGGCAATCGCTCCTGCTTTTAAGATACCGAAATAGATCGGCAGCCATTCCAGGCAGTTCATCAGCAGGATGGCAACTTTTTCGCCCTTGCGGATGCCTCTGGACAGGAGAAAGTTTGCGAATCGGTTTGCCTGGCAGTTGAAATCTTTCCAAGTGATCTCCCGACGGACACTCTGCCCTGTACCGGATTCAATCAAGGCGTATTCTTTCCACGTCAGCCGACCATGGACGGTGGGCGGCGGTGTAATTTCAACCAGACTGGTATCATCTGGATAGCGTTCTGCATTTTGCCGCAGTAGTTCTGTGATAGGCATTTTTGACATTCCTTTCTGTTTCTGTTTGTGCCGTCACAAGGTACAAACGATCTTTCTTATTATAGCACAATCTCTCTAAAAAAACAATACAAAAACAGAAAAAACTGCAAAATTTGCAAAAACGCTGCCAGATGGGAGCAGACAGCTTCCATCCAGCAGCGAAATGATGGGTGTGAAATTAAAGGTCTAAGATGAATGAAGAGAGCAAGATAATGACCATACAAACGGGAACGATGTAGGTGATCATCACGCAGAATAGCTTTCTTGCTCGGAATGTTCCGGAGAGAGAAACTTCTTCGATGACATACTTTGGCTTTACGACCCAGCCGATCAAAACAGCCGTCAGCAGAGCCACAATCGGCATGAGCAAGTTGTTCGAGAAGAAGTCGAAGAAATCGAGAATCTGATAGCCAAAAATCGTAACTTCGCTCCAGATGCCATAACCCAGCGTGGACGGCAATGCCATGAGCAACGCAACGCACATGACCAGCAGGCAAACCGTCTGCCGCTTCCACTTCAGCTTGTCCTGTAAGATAGAAACAATGGTTTCCATCAGGGAGATGGACGAGGTGAGAGCGGCGAAGAATACCAGCAGGAAAAAGGCTGCTCCGAAAATCGTTCCGCCAGTCAGGCTGTCGAACAGTTTCGGCAGGGTGATGAACATCAGCCCAGGACCAGCTTTTAAAGCAGCATGGTCGCCGTTCGAGAACGCAAAGACTGCCGGAACGATCATCAGACCGGACAAGAACGCAACCAGTGTATCGAAAACTTCAACGTGTCGAACAGACTGTTCCAAATCGTCTTGCTTGCCCATGTAAGAGCCGTAAGTAATCATGATGCCCATTGCAAGGGACATGGAATAGAAGAGCTGTCCCATTGCTGCAACGACGGTTTTCATGGAAAAGTCGGAGAAATTCGGCTTGACATAATAGATGAAGCCATCCATCGCCCCGTCCAGTGTCAGAGCATAAATTGCCATTGCCAGCGAAAGCAGAATCAGAATCGGCATGAGAATCTTGCTGACCTTTTCTATGCCCTTTTGCACCCCAATCAGAACGACCAATGCCGTACAGAAGAGGAAAATCGCAAGGAATACAATGGGCTGTGCTGTGCCAGAGATGAAGGTGGAAAAATAGTCATCTGCTGCAGCTGCGTGTGCCTGTCCGGCAAAATAGACCGTCATATACTTGACAATCCATCCGCCGATGACGCAGTAATAGGGGAAAATCAGAATCGGAACTGCCGAGGCAATGTAGCCCAAGAACGAGAATTTTTTGTTGATGGCTTTGTAGGCGAGAATCGCACTCTTTCCGGTTCTTCTGCCAATTGCAATTTCGGTTGTCATCAGGGCAAAGCCGAAGGTAACGGCTAAGACCAGATAGACCAGCAGGAAAATCCCACCGCCGTATTTTGCAGCCAGATAGGGAAACCGCCAGATGTTTCCCAGTCCGACCGCTGACCCCGCCGCCGCCATGACGAACCCAAGGCGACTGGAAAAGCCGGTTTTGTTTGCTTGCTTCATGATTGAAATCATCCTTTCTTTTTTAGAATTGCTGCGGTTTGGAACGGCAGCAGATTTGTTTTTTGAGAAGCAATATCTTTTTTATTATAATCGCTCTTTGGAGAAAATGCAATCATTTCTTGGATTTGTTTTCAATTTGTTTGGATTTGTGTGGATGATTTTTGGAATCTTCTGCTAAAATGGACGAGCCATCTGTTCTTTTTTCATAGGATGCCACTGGTTTCAGAAAAACCATGCGGAAAATAGAAAAAGCACTTGATTCCTGACAGAAAATGTTGTATAATAAGGATGTATGCAAAAACGGCATACGAATTTTCCGGACAGGATGTTCTTTGTGCAGAACGAATCATCTGTGCCGGAAAAACTATCATATGAAAGGAGTTTGAAGATGATTTATTCAAACGAAGTAAACAAGATGTGCAGCGTTGCACAGGGCGTGAACCATGGTGCTGCTCCGATTCCGGAAGAAGCAAAGTGGGTAAAGGCAAAGGAAATTTCTGACATCTCCGGTCTGACACACGGGATCGGCTGGTGTGCACCGCAGCAGGGCACATGTAAGCTGACCCTGAATGTGAAGGAAGGTATCATTCAGGAAGCATTGGTGGAAACCGTAGGATGTTCTGGTATGACCCATTCTGCCGCTATGGCAGCAGAAATTCTGCCGGGCAGAACCATTCTGGAAGCATTGAATACCGACTTGGTATGTGATGCCATCAACACCGCAATGCGGGAACTGTTCCTCCAGATCGTATACGGCAGAAGCCAGAGTGCATTCTCTGAAGAAGGTCTGCCGATCGGTGCTGGCTTGGAAGACCTCGGTAAGGGTCTGCGTTCTCAGGTTGGTACGATGTACGGTACACTGGCAAAGGGCCCTCGGTATCTGGAAATGACCGATGGTTATGTCACCAAGATCGCTCTGAACGAAGATGATGAGATCATTGGCTATAAGTTCGTAAACTTCGGCAAGATGATGGACTTCATCAAGGCTGGCGATGATGCAAACACCGCTTTTGAAAAGGCACAGGGACAGTATGGCCGTGTTGCAGACGCTGTAAAGTTTGTAGACCCGAGAGAAGAATAAGGAGGAATTTCATCCATGGCATTGTTTGAATCTTATGAGAGAAGAGAAAAGCAGATTCTTGCGGTTCTCAAGGAATATGGCATTGACTCCATCGAAGGGGCTGCAGAAGTAACAAAGGCAGCTGGACTGGACGTTTACAAGATGGTAGAAGGCATTCAGCCGATCTGCTTTGAAAATGCAAAGTGGGCTTACACCGTTGGTGCAGCCATCGCAATCAAGAAGGGATGTCGCCGTGCAGCAGATGCAGCTGCTGCAATCGGGGAAGGCTTGCAGGCATTCTGCATTCCGGGTTCTGTTGCAGACCAGAGAAAAGTAGGTCTGGGTCACGGTAACCTGGGCAAGATGCTGCTGGAAGAAGAAACCAAGTGCTTCGCATTCCTGGCAGGTCACGAATCCTTCGCAGCCGCAGAAGGTGCGATCGGTATCGCTGAAAAGGCAAACAAGGTTCGGAAAGAACCGCTGCGGGTTATCCTGAACGGTCTGGGCAAGGATGCTGCACAGATTATTGCAAGAGTAAACGGCTTTACCTATGTAGAAACTGAAATGGATTACTACACTGGTGAAGTCAAGGAAGTATTCCGGAAGTGCTATTCCAAGGATCCGGAAAGCCCGAGAGCAAAGGTAAATTGCTACGGTGCAAACGATGTAACCGAAGGCGTTGCAATCATGTGGAAGGAAGGCGTAGACGTTTCCATCACTGGTAACTCCACCAACCCGACCAGATTCCAGCACCCGGTAGCAGGTACTTATAAGAAGGAATGCATCGACGCTGGCAAGAAGTACTTCTCTGTTGCATCTGGTGGTGGTACAGGTCGTACCCTGCACCCGGATAACATGGCAGCAGGCCCGGCTTCTTACGGTATGACCGATACTATGGGACGGATGCACTCTGACGCACAGTTTGCAGGTTCTTCCTCTGTACCGGCACACGTTGAAATGATGGGCTTGATCGGCATGGGCAACAACCCGATGGTTGGTGCAACCGTAGCAGTTGCTGTATCTGTAGAAGAAGCAGCAAAGGCTGGCAAATTCTAAATAATATCGGCGTTTTCTCAATTGATACAACGAAAAAGGACGTTTTTGCAGCGATGCAGAAACGTCCTTTTTGCTTGGTGTGTCCACGTTCGGAGAAAATAGACACCGTATGATAAATCAGGTATGATTCGCAGGATGGAAAAATCAAAGAATTTGTCTGAATAAAATTTTTCATGATAGCATGGCTTTGGATTGCCTGTCAATTTGGATTTTGTCGAATTTTGTCGGTCATTGTCGAGCCTAAGAAATTTCGGCAGTTCTTCTAAAACGCCTCGGAAAGTTTGTGTAAATTACCAGATTGACAAATGTATATTTATCGCTTATAATAAAATTAATGGAACTCAGAAGTGAATGCATGCATTGCGTACATCATACGCTGATTTCCATATAAAAATGGCTGTAAGTGTTGTTTCGTTGGTAGCTTAGCACACTTACAGCCTGACACCAATGCTCAAGAACATTGTCTGTTTTTATTATAGCATGTTTTTCGGGCATTGTCAAGAAAGGAGGTTGCACTTATGAAAAAGGAATTGGAATTTCTGTATGAAGGGAACTGCAATGAAAAT
>CABQIF010000023.1 GCA_902464115.1 uncultured Ruminococcus sp.
AAAAGAAAAGAAACCAAAGAAACAAAAATCAATTCCAGTAGAAGAATCTACTTTAGCATCTGTCACAAATGACGTGCCAAATTCAGAACCAGAATTTGCAGCAGGTTATGCACCAGCGGAACAACCGCTGGAAACCGATTGGACAACAGAAGAATCTTCTCATTCAGGATGGTGGGACGATTCGGAATCAAAAATCCCAGGCTCAAGCGGATTTGACCCGACAGAAGAACCAGCACCACAGCCAGAAGAAAATGAGTCTTATACAGCAAGATTCAAGAAGGTTGTCGTTCAGGAAAGCACTTATACTGAACCAGAACAGCCGAAAAAGTCGAGAAAACCAAAGAAAGAAAAAACGCCACGGGTGAAGGTACAGAAGCCTGTTCCGCCAGAACCGAAATCCATTCCCAATCAGGAAGCGGAAATTCGGGTCAACATCAATTTGCTGCGGAACGCTGTCTTTTTCCGGACAGTATCGCTGGCAGTATTGACCGTAATCGGTGCATTTCTTGCCATCGGAGAATCAAGTGATACACTCTTGTATCCGGCATTATCGCAGTTGATGACGGTACGGGGATATTGTTTCCTACACCTGATTTTAGGGCTGTTGATTCTGTTTATTACATTTCCAACTGTCATCAATGGAATGCGAAAGCTGTTCCACCGAGAGGCGGACAGCGACACGATTGCAGCAATGCCATTGATTCCGTGTCTATTGACGGTTCTGGCAACGATTTTCGTTCCAGAGCCAATGCAGCACAACTTGGTGCATATTTTCTTGCCCGTTTCCAGCTTTATTTTGCTGATGAACTCCATCGGAAAATTGTTCATCATTCGCCGTGCCACTCGGAACTTTGCCTTGCTGACGAAAAACTTTGAAAAGTATATTGTCACCTGTGTACAGAGTGAAACGGCAGCCGAAGAATTGACCCGTGGGGTAGTGCAGGATTATCCGATTCTGGCAACTATCCGGAAAACAAAACAGATGTCGGATTTCCTCCGTCATACGTATGCATCCGACTTGGCAGACCGATTCAGTAAGAAATTAGCACCGATTGTCGCTGGAATTTCCCTGTTGCTGGCGGCTGCTATCACAGGAATCCGCATTGGCGTTCTGGAAACACCAGCAGAAAATATTCCGTTTTTCTGTTCTGTTCTGACGATGCTTTTGACTGCCGGATGCAGTGCCGGGATTCCATTGACCGTCAATCTGCCGTTAGACCGTGCCTCAAAGCGGCTTTGTCCGCATGGCTGTACATTGCTGGGCTATCAGAGCGTAGACGATTTTTATGATGTAAATTCCATTTTAGTTCCAGCAGCAACGCTATTCCCAAATCAGTCCATTACCATCAGCGGCATCAAGAACTTTTCTGGTTTCCAGGTGGAAGAAGCATTGTTGGACGCTGCCAGCATGGTTTATGCTGCTGACAGCATTTTACAGAATGCATTTGCAGCGTTGGTAGAAGAAAAAGACGGTGGAATGCTCTATCAGGTAGAGGATTGTTCCTATGAGGACAACCTCGGAATTTGTGGCTGGATCCGTCATCGTCGGGTGCTGTTGGGCAATCGGGAAATGATGATGGCTCATCATGTTGAAGGTATGCCGACAAAGGTTCGGGAACTGGAAATGACCAGCGGCAGCCAGGATGTTTTGTATTTGTCTGTCAGCGGTGTTGTGGCAGGGATGTTTGTCATTGATATTACCGCTGACCCGATGGTGAAACGCCAGATGCAGCGGTTGAAAGAAGAGCAGATTTCCGTTATTATCAAGAGTGTGGATAGTTGCATCACATTGCAGCGATTGACAACGCTGTTCGGCGTGCCGGATAGTATGCTGAAGATTCTG
This sequence comes from uncultured Ruminococcus sp., assembly GCA_902464115.1. Classification (GTDB taxonomy): domain Bacteria; phylum Bacillota; class Clostridia; order Oscillospirales; family Ruminococcaceae; genus Ruminococcus_C. The sequence goes on from CABQIF010000023.1 coordinate 1,844, forward strand.
CCGTCCGCCGATGATGATTTATATGAAAAAGAAACCGCTCCGCTGCAAGATGTGAGTGCCTCTACGATTCATGATGGTTCGTTCTTTGGAACGGCTCGTCTGCTATTGGAAGCAAGAAGCATCAAACGGGCAGCAACGACAGGCTTATTATTACAGGTGATTGCTGTTATTTTGGGACTGTCCATTTGTATTGGTTATATTCTGGTCAATGGGTATGATAATATTACGTCACAAACCTTGCTATTCTTCCAGTTGGTGATGACAGGGTTGACCTTGTTGATCACCCGCTTGAAATAAAGGAGGAAATGGATTTGCGAAAACAACGCAATACCGATGCAGAGGAAACACAATTCGTTTCTGCCTCTGAAATTGCAGCGAAACGCTCCACAGATCAGCTGGATACCCAGCAATTAGATGCGGTACAGACGGAATATCGAGATCGAAACCCATACCGCAGAGAAAAACAGGAATTACACGGAACGCCGATGACACCGGAACAGGAAGCGGCATCCTATCGGGAACAGCCATACAACAGCAGTTATGGCAATGCATCTCAGCAGTCATACAATAATGGTTATGGCAATGCATCCCAGCAACCATACAACAACGGCTACGGGAATGCATCCCAGCAGTCATACAACAATGGTTATGGGAACGCATCCCAACAGCCGTACAACAATGGTTATGGAAATGCACCGCAACAGCCGTATAACAGCGGTTATGGAAACGCATCCCAGCAACCATACAACAATGGTTACGGGAATGCACCGCAGCAACCGTATAACAACGGTTATGGGAATGCACCCCAACAATCATATAACAACGGTTATGGCAATGCACCACAACAGCCGTATAACAACAGCTACAGCAATGCACCGCAGCAACCGCATTATAACGCTTATAACAATGCCCCTCGGCAGAATTATGCTGGCGGACAGCAGCATTCCGGTTCTTCCTATCGGGGAACTACAACAACTGCTTCCCCACGTCCGCAGCGGCAGCAAGCTGCACCACCGCCGCAAAAGCCGCAAGTTTCTTCACAGCGAAGTACAAGCCAGCGAACTGCTCCGGCAGAGCCGGTTCGTCAGAAAGCTGCTCGTACCAGAAGCCCGAAAAGTCGAGTCGGTGGCGGCATTTTAGGAAAAGCTATTCGGGCGGTTTTATGGGTGATTATCATTGTGTTTGTGCTGTATTCCGCTGTTTCCCTGATTGGAATCTTGCGAATGCATCGGGAAACTGCAGAAAATCGTGCGAATATCTCGGATGTTATGGATGCTGCTTATGTCAGTAATGTGCTGTTGATTGGAACGGATTCCAGAGATCTTTCACAGGAACGAGGGCGTTCCGATTCCATGATTTTAGCGTCCATCAACAAGAAAACCAGAGAATTGACCCTGACTTCTTTTCTGAGAGATAGCTATGTTTATATTGATGATGAATATGGATATGGCAAGCTGAATGCAGCGTATTCTTATGGCGGAGCAGGGTTGCTGATGGATACCATCGAATCGAACTATGGCGTGCGAATTGATGATTATATTTTGATCTCCTTTGCAGCCTGTGCGAATGTCATTGATGCAGTCGGCGGGGTGAAGTTAGACCTCACTGATGAAGAAGCAGATGCCGTCAACGAAATTCTCATCAGTGAAGTGAATGAGCTGATGGGGGATGACCGGAACGATGATTTGTTAGATTGTGGCGGTAAACAGAAGTTAGACGGCAAGCAAGCACTCTCTTACAGCCGAATCCGTTATGTTGGCAATGCAGACTTTGAACGGGCAAGCAGACAGCGAACTGTGATGACACAGGTTCTGAAAAAGGCAGCAGTCAATCCGGTTGCCATGGCGAGAATTTTTGTGACAGCATTGCCGGAACTATCCACAAATTTATCTGTTGGAAAATCTTATGGTTATACGTTGCGTGCACCGTTTTTGTTGATCGGTTATCAGTTGAAAACGCAGCAGATTCCAGCAGATGACACCTTTTATGGAGATGATGTTGATGGAGAGTCGGTTTTAAGAGTAGATTGCGATGCGAATCGACAAGTGCTAAAAGACACGATTTACCGAAAATCGTAAAACACATAAAAAAATAACAGCTGGTGTTTCTCCAGCTGTTATTTTTTTGAAAGTAAAAGGCACGTATCTATCATACAAAAGCGACCAAAAGTTTTTAGTCGCTTTGTAGTAAGAATTTTCATTGAGAATTTGTCGAATTCTTTGTGTGAATTCAATCTTCTTCTCTCAATTTTTCAGCCTTTTCTCTGTTAATTTTTGCTTTCTCATAGGCTTTTTTTGCCTTCCCATAATGCTCATCGCCGAGGTCGTTCTTTGCATACGCCCATTCACGATTGTCTTTTTCTTGATATGTATCTGCTGTTGATTCATATTTTTTAATTAATGTTTCCTTACTTTGTGACATATAAATGCACTCCTTTTTATTATTTAGAAAATCATACTTATGCTAAATTGATAGAATAAGTATGATTTTCTATTTTTACAATTTTTCTAAAGCATTCAAATTAAATGTCTTCTTCTTAATTCTTTTTCAGCCACATCTTTAAGGCGTTGATCAACCTCAGGATCGAATTGTTTCTCATCCCACCATTCTAAAAGCTTATCATCGGTTGCTTTTTTGCACATAGCTGCCCATTGTTCAAGACATTTCGAACTTAAATAATTACCTACAGAATTAGCTGTAGAATTCAGAGTATCGAAAAATCCCATTATATTTTCCTCTTTTCCATAGTATAGTTAAGAATCATACCTTATATTGCTATCAAAACATGCAATTAAATTATTAATCGTATTTTGATGTAATTTAGTGTGAATTTCTTACTTCCTATATTCTATCACATTTTTTTGGCAATGTCAACACTTTTAGAAGATTTTTTTAACCCTTTTAGCGTTAAAATGTTGCATGAAAAAGCGACTAAAAATTCTCTTAGTCGCTCTACATAAATTTTTTTCAAAAACCAGCTGTTATTTTTTTGCCCTTGTGTATAAAACGTGCAAGAATTGCTCATGCTTTTGATGAGGTGAAAAGAAATGAAACGAACCATCAAACTTTGGGAAATCGCATTGCTCATTGGCTGCCTGTTGACCTTGCTGTTTGGCAATCTCTTTCAGGCAGAAAAAACCGTCTCCGATTTACAGCAGCACGTTCTGCGGATGCATATCCTTGCAAATTCTGACAGCGATGCCGACCAACAATTGAAGTATCAGGTGCGAGATGCTCTGTTAGCCTCCTCTGAAACGCTGTTTGGTAGCAGCCAGCCAGAAAGTCGGGAGGCATTGGAAGCCACTGCAAAAGCTCACCTGCATGAAATGGAAACGATTGCACAACAGGTCGTGCAGGAGCAGGGATATTCCTATCCGGTCAAAGCCGAGTTGGTGACGATGCCCTTTACAGAACGTACCTATGAAGACTTAACAATGCCGGCTGGTACATACGAAGCCATTCGCATTACCATTGGAGCAGCTGCCGGACAGAATTGGTGGTGTGTGATGTATCCGCCATTATGTATTCCAGTGGCGGAAGATGTTGCTGTACAGGACGAGCAGGCAAAAGCCTATTTTTCTGATGCCGAACAAGATGTGCTCTATCATCCTGAACGCTATCGGGTCAAATGGAAGCTGGCGGAGTGGTTCAAGAAGTGGACAATCTTCAAGCAAACAGACCACGCAACTTCTCACATTCCAGACCTGCGAACATTCTTTTGAGGTTGATTATTTTGGCATGCGGAAGGAAGCAACTGGAATACCATTCTTTCCGTAAACGCCAACATCACACCAGTTCCGCCAAGCGTACCGCATGGATGCTGGAATCCGCACATTTGGTGAAGTCAGGCGGACAAAGTTGTCCCGAAATTCTGCAACCGCTGGATAGTAAACGCCATCTGTTCCAGCCAGTTCAAATACCGCTGCTTCGCCATCTTTTGCAACAACAGGCTGAGAGAATTGCAGAATATATGCACCGCCGGATGCATATGCATTTTTACAGTACGGAGCTTCTGCATCCATCGCTGGAATTGCCCGATAAACCCGATACAGGGCTTGCAGTGCCAAACGGTGTGCAACGGTTCGCTTGTCAGCTGGATGCATGTTGTTGTATTCACCGCAGTCCATTGTCACGGCTAAACCGGTGTTGCGAAGCGTCCGGAATACCTGCATTTGTGCCTCTCGCAGTTCTGCCCAGTTTGTACGGGATTCTTCCCCTTCGTAACTGAACATCGGCAACTGGACGATCAGGAACGGCATGGTTTCGTCGCCCCAGTCCTTCCGCCAGCGGTTGATCAAAACAGTCAGCAGCTGTGCATAGCTGTCCGGACGGTTGTCATCGTTTTCGCCCTGATAATACCAGAATCCCCGCAGGGTGTACGGCATGATTCGAGAAAGCATCGTCTTATATAGACCGCATGGACGCAATGGGTTGCGGCTGCCCATTGGACCCGGATAGCGGTTTTCGCCGCAGCGTTCCAGAACCTGATTCCACTTGATTTTCGGGTTTTCCTGATAGCAGGCAGTCATCCGCTTTTCCCATGCATTCTGATATGCCAGATATGCGGCGTAATCTGCCGCCATTTCTGCATCGGTTTTTCCTCGGCAGGCGGACAGGTAAGCTGCCCAGTACGGATGCAAAGCGGTGTGTCCGGTCAGGTCGGCAGACGGTACCCAGCAGCTGGCAGAAGTGCCGGTATAGTTACAGCCAATGACTCCGACAACGACACCCAGTTTTTGTGAAAGTTCCTTTGCGGCAAGATATGCCACTGCTGACCATTCCGCAACATTGGTCGGATTTGGCATCTGCCAGCGGTTTTTCCGTTCGTTTTGGAAATAAGCAGCGTGCATGACACCACTTCTCTGTACATGATAATAGCGAACCCGGCTGCGTTCACAGCGGGAAAGTTCCAGCTTTCCGTTGACAGCATTCTTCACCGGAAATTCCATGTTGGATTGTCCGCCAGCCAGCCAGACTTCCCCGATGGCAACATCCTGAAAATGAATTTCTGTATGGCTGTCCTTGGCAAACAGGCTGAGTCCTGTTCCAGCAGGCTGCGGCGGAAATTGCAGCCGCCAGCTGCCATCCTCTTTTACGGTAGTAGAGGCATATAATTTTCGTTCCGGAATGGAAACAGTGATAATTGCACCGACTTCGCCGATGCCGAATACAACAATATTTTTTTCTCTTTGCAGAACCATATGGTCGCTGAACACGGCTGCAAGTTGTAGCATATGAAAGACTCCCTTGGTTTATAGATTTCATAGATAAAAAAGAATTCACGCTGTTACATTCTGGCTTTTATTATACCAGAAAGAACGGGATTCGTCAATCCAAAATCAGAAAGAAGCTGAAAACTGGCAGAAAAAGCCAGAGAAAGGCGGCGTAAGATGTGAATTTTCTGTAAAATTTAAAACGGAACGCTTGACATCTTTTCGGTACTCTGTTATAATACCCAGAGAAAACAAAGCAGAGCATCATCGTTCTCACCGTTTGGCTGTTGTCGAAACGGTCAATATTCCCTGTTTCGTTCCGGTTTGTAAAGACAGGTGCGGAAACTGGTGGAAACGAGGTCGAATGGTGCGTACTTTCTTTGAAAAGTACGCATTTTATTTTTGTTTGAAAATAATATGTTTGGAGGTGCTGGCTATCAGCAAACAAGAGCTGCAAATCAATGAAGAGATCCGGGACAGAGAAATCCTGGTCATTGATCAGAACGGGACAAAGCTTGGAACCATGTCCGCAAGAGATGCACAAAAACTTGCATATGAACAGGATCTGGACTTAGTAAAGATCGCCCCGCAGGCAACCCCGCCGGTCTGCCGCATTATGGATTACGGCAAGTATTGCTTTGAACAGCAGAAGCGGGAAAAGGAAGCAAGAAAGAATCAGAAAGTGGTTTCCATCAAGGAGATCCGGATGTTTTCTGCAATCGATACCCACGACTTTGAAACAAAGGTAAATCAGGCAAAGAAGTTTCTGGAGGGCGGCGATAAGCTGAAGGTTTCTGTTCGGTTCCGTAAGCGTGCAATTGCCCATCCGCAGCTCGGAGAAGAACTGCTCAACCGCTTCAAGGAAGCATGTGCAGCAGTTGGTACTGTTGAAAAGCCGGCAAAAATGGAAGGCCGCAGTATGGTCATGTTCATTTCACCGAAGGCATCCAAGTAAGAGGAGGAACTCGCAATGGCAAAGATTAAGACAAAAACACATTCCGGTGCAAAGAAGCGGTTTAAGGTTACTGCAAACGGAAAGGTAAAGTATCAGAAGACCAATAAGAGACACAGACTGACCCAGAAGGACACCAAGCGGAAGAGAATCGCTCGTACCGTTGGTATCGCTGATGCAACCAATGCACCGGCACTGAAGAAGCTTCTGCCGTATCTCTAAGATACAATCCGCAGAACGGACAGTCAATCGAGAAAAGAGAAACACATAGATATTCGGAGGTAGAAGCAAATGGCACGGATCAAAGGTGCGATGATGACTCGCAAGAGAAGAAATAAAACCCTGAAGCTCGCAAAGGGCTATTTTGGTGCAAAGAGCAAGCACTTCAAGATGGCAAAACAGGCCGTAATGAAGTCTGGCAACTATGCATATGTTGGAAGAAAGCAGAAGAAGAGAGAATTCCGTCAGCTCTGGATCACCAGAATTTCTGCTGCATGCAAGCTGAATGGTATGAACTATTCTCAGTTCATGAACGGCTGCAAGAAGGCTGGCATTACCCTGAATCGGAAGATGCTGTCTGAAATTGCAATCACCGATGCAGCAGGTTTCACTGCGATTGTAGAAAAGGCAAAGGCTGCTCTTTAAGGGGCAAGCTTGGAACACGCTCCGGTTTTTTTTGAAAAAACGGGGCGTGTTTTGTTATATATAGGGAAATTTTCAGCAGACAGGAGGCAGAACCGCAATGGAATTCCGCATGACCGCAATTACTGCAAAGGACAACCCTTCCATTCAGCTTTACCGAAAACTGGTGCGGCAGCGAAAAGCTAGAACCCAAAACCAGCAGTTTGTGTTAGAGGGGTATCGGCTGGTTACAGATGCCGTGCATTTTTCGAGAAAACTGACCCATCTGTTCCTGACAGAAGCAGCGTGGGAACGCTATCAGGAAGAATTTTGCTCTTTAGAGGCTGATTTGAGAGAAACAAAACACTTGCTTATTTCAAATGAACTTGCTATGGAGTTGACGGAAACTGAACATCCGCAGGGTGTGTTTGCCATCTGCCAGATGCCGGCGGAACAAGTCCCAATCGTTGCAGAGGAAACTTATCTGGTACTCTACCAGCTGCAAGATCCTGGCAATATGGGAATGCTGCTGCGAACCGCTGCTGCAATGGGCGTTTCCGGTGTGATTTGCTGCCAGAGTTGCGATTTTTATAGTCCAAAAGTCGTGCGTGCAACGATGGGAGCATTGTTTCATGTGCCAGTGATGCAGATGCCGGATGCAGAAACCGTTTTGCAGAGCCTGCGTGCTGCTAACATTGTTTCCTGTGCCTCTGTGGTGCAGGGCGATGCCGAACAAGTGGGACTTTGTGAACTGGGCAACGGCTGTGCCGTCTGGATTGGAAATGAGGGGAACGGACTGCCTGAATCCGTTGTGCAGCAGTGTGAACGCCGGATTACCATTCCAATGAAAGGCTATATGGAATCGCTGAATGCTGCTATGGCAGCTGGCATTATGATGTGGGAAATGACAAAACCAAGATGAGGAAATCCACATGGAACAGGAAAGTATCTATGACTGGCTCTGGCTGCTGTTGGTATTTGGGGCAGGCAGCCGGAAAATCTGGAAGCTGTTAGAACAGTATGAAACACCGCAGAAAGTACGGCAAGTCTTGCAGACGGAAACAGACCTGCCTTTTATTCACGAGCGAGAACAACGCAGCATTCGTTCCATCACAAATGAGCAAATCGGAAAACTGATACAGAATTGTGCAGAAAAACGGATAGAACTGGTGGCATACGATGATGAAAACTATCCGGAATCGCTCCGCCAGATTTACAATCCGCCGATAGTGTTGTTCTATCAGGGACATCTTTCTGTGCTGAGTGATTATCCAGCTTTAACCGTTGTTGGAACAAGAAAGCCCAGCTCGTACAGCATCCGCACAGCGGATTTGCTGTGTCGGTGTCTGGCAAAGAGTGGAATGCTGCTGGTCAGTGGTTTTGCGGTCGGATTGGATTCGGTTGCCCATCGGGCAGCCTTGCTTTCTGGTGGAAAGACAGTTGCTGTGATGGGTTGCGGTCTGGATGTGCCATACCCTAAGCCGAACGCTTCTGCAAAGAAATATATCATGCGGAACGGCTTGCTGTTGTCAGAGTTCTTGCCGGGGACAGAACCATCTCGGCAGAATTTTCCGATGCGGAATCGGATTTTAGCCGGTGTCAGTGGCGGAACATTGGTGATTCAAGCACCAATCGGCAGCGGAGCGTTGATTACGGCGGAACAGGCAATGGAACAGGGCAAGCCTGTTTTTTGTTTACCGCCAGCGGACATATTTGACAATCAATATGCAGGTGTGGTAAAATACCTGCGAGAGGGTGCGATTCCGGTTTTTGCACCGGAAGACATCCTGCAAGAATATGACCATGGCTGTGAACAGCGGTTGGTAGAAGTTTCGATGCAAGCTGTTTTAGAGCAGCAGGAACAGAATCAGTTGAAATCTTCGGATTCCTCGGAAGCTGCTGCTGCGGTGGAGTTACCACCGAAAAAACCTGCAAAGCCGAAACCACAACCGTCCTCACCATCCATTCCAGAAAAGCAGCAATCTGCTCCAACCGTTGACCGTTCTGTGCTGGAAACCTTAGACCCACTATCCAAGAGAATCATGGAACTGCTGTTTGAGCAATCGCCCTTGCACATTGACCAGATGGTTTTGATGTTGCAGGAGGATGCCGAGGAAGTCGCAGCGTGTCTGACGGAATTGGCGATTGAACAGTTGGTGCAGCGGCAGCCGGGGCAGTATTATTGCGTATGTTGAGAAAAACCCGTTCGTTTAGAACTATGTCGCATCGGAATGCGGCAAAGCGGAACAGGAGAAAAAGAATATGTCAAATTTGGTGATTGTAGAATCGCCGGCAAAGGCGAAAACCATTCAAAAATATTTAGGAAAAGATTTTGATGTCATTGCCTCCATGGGGCATATCCGGGACTTACCAAAGTCAAAGTTCGGTGTGGATATTGAAAACCACTTCGAGCCGAAGTATGTGGATATGAAGGGCAAGGAAGACGTTATTAAACAGTTGAAATCACATGCAGCAAAATGCGATAAAATTTATCTGGCAACCGACCCCGACCGAGAGGGAGAGGCGATTTCTTGGCATATCGCTCAGATGCTGCATCTGGATATGCAGGATAATAATCGGGTTGCTTTTAATGAAATCACAAAAAGCGGTGTGCAAGCAGGGATGGCAAACCCACACCGAATTGATATCAATTTGGTGAATGCCCAGCAAGCACGGCGGGTATTAGACCGGATCGTCGGCTATCAGCTCAGCCCGTTCCTCTGGCGAAAAGTGCGGCGTGGTCTGTCTGCCGGAAGAGTGCAGTCGGTTGCTGTTCGGCTGGTTGTTGACCGAGAAAATGAAATTCGGGCATTCCAACCGCAGGAATACTGGACGATTGACGCAAAGCTTTCCGCAGCAGCTTCCCGAAAAGTCTTTTCGGCAAAATTAGCGGCAGTGGACGGAAAGAAAGTCGATAAAACAGAGATCTCCAGCAAGGAACAGGCAGATGCCATTGTTGCACGCTTGCAGGAGGCACCGTTTATCGTAAAGTCTGTGAAAAAACGGGTGACGAAAAAACATCCATCCGCTCCGTTCATTACATCAACTTTACAGCAGGAGGCATCGTATCGCTTGAGTTTTCAGTCCAAGCGAACCATGAAAGTTGCTCAGGAACTGTACGAAGGCGTGGAGATTCAGGGTATGGGTGCAGTGGGTCTGATTACCTATATGCGTACCGATAGCCTGCGAATTTCAGACGAGGCGAAAAAGGCAGCCGCAGACTATATTCTCTCTGCCTATGGAGAATCCTACCTCCCACCAACGCCACGGGTCTATAAGACAAAGAAAAATGCACAGGATGCCCACGAAGCCATTCGTCCATCTATGCCGGAACTGACACCGGAGCAGGTGAAAAGCAGCCTGACGACTGACCAGTATAAATTATACCGCCTGATTTGGGAACGATTCATCGCCAGCCAGATGGCAGATGCTCTGATGGATACCGTTTCTGTGGATATTGATGCAGACAACTGCTTGTTTAAGGCGAGCGGTTCTACGATGAAATTCGATGGATTCACCGTGTTGTATGAAGAAACCAGAGATAATAAGGGCGATAAAGATAAATCTGAAAATAAGAATCTGCCGGAACTGCACGAGGGCGATGCATTAAAACTGCGTGCACTGGATGGCAATCAGCACTTTACGCAGCCGCCGACCCGTTATTCTGAAGCTTCTCTGATTAAGGCGATGGAAGAATACGGAATTGGTAGACCGAGCACCTATGCTCCAACCATTACAACGATTACTGCTCGAAATTATGTGGAGCGAGAGGGCAAACAGCTGAAACCAACGGTATTGGGTGAAGTTGTAACGCAGTTGATGAAAGAACTCTTTAAGAACATTGTAGATGTCAAATTTACTGCCAAGATGGAAAGTGATTTGGACGATGTGGAACGGGGAGAAAAGAATTGGGTACAGTCACTGGAACAGTTCTATGATGATTTCTCTCAGACACTAAAAACGGCCGAAGAAAAGATGGAAGGCAAGCGGGTCAAGATTCCGGATGAAGAAACAGATGAAGTCTGTGAAGTTTGCGGAAAAAAGATGGTCATTAAAATCGGACGGTTCGGGCGGTTTTTGGCTTGTTCCGGTTTCCCGGAATGCACCAATACCCGAAAGATCGTGCAGGAAATGCCGGGCTGCTGCCCGCTTTGCGGCGGAAAAATGGTGCTGAAAAAGTCCAAGCGTGGCAGAAGTTTCTATGGATGCAGCAACTTTCCGGAATGCAACTTTATGACGTGGAATGTTCCGGTTGCAGAACAATGTCCGCAGTGTGGTTCGACCTTGTTCCAAAAGGGCGGCAAGTCCGGCAAGCTGATTTGTGAGAAGCCGGGCTGCGGATTTGAAAAAAATCTTTCAGGCGGAGGTCAGGCATGACAGAACAACGGAAACAGGCAATTGTCATTGGCGGCGGACTGGCAGGTTGTGAAGCAGCGTGGCAGCTTGCCCAGAACGGCATTGCCATTACGCTCTACGAACAGAAGCCGGTGCATTATAGTCCGGCACATCATCGGAATGGTCTGGCGGAACTGGTCTGCTCCAACTCGTTGAAAGCAGACCGCTTGGCATCCGCAGCCGGATTGTTGAAAGCAGAAATGGAACGCATGGGGTCATTGCTGATTCCCTGTGCAAGAAAAACTGCTGTTCCGGCTGGCGGAGCACTGGCAGTCGATCGGGATGCTTTTTCCGATTTGGTAACGGAACAAATCCGCTCTCATCCGCTGATTACCTTAGAAACTGCAACCATTGACGAAATCCCAGAGGAAAATGTTGTCGTTGCAACGGGTCCTCTGACAGAGGGGAAACTTGCGGAACAAATCGAACAGCTTTGCGGCACACGGCTGCGGTTTTTCGATGCGGCTGCACCGATCGTCAAGTATGAAAGTCTGGATGCGGAAAAGGTCTTTTTTGCTGCCCGTTATGGCAGAGGAACGGCGGACTATATCAACTGCCCGATGAATCAGGAAGAATATGAGGCATTTTATGAGGCTTTAGTGAACGCAGAACGGGCAGAACTGCACGATTGCGACAAGAACTTTTTCCGGGTCTATGAAGGTTGTATGCCGATTGAGATTCTGGCATCCCGTGGAAAAGATACCATGCGGTTTGGCCCTCTGAAGCCAGTCGGATTGACCGACCCTCGTACTGGTCGCCGTCCGTATGCAGTTATTCAGCTGCGGCGAGAGAATCAGGAAGGGACGATGTACAACATTGTTGGTTTCCAGACCAACTTGAAATTTGGCGAACAAAAACGGGTCTTTTCCATGATTCCGGGCTTAGAGCACGCAGAATTTGTGCGGTATGGTGTGATGCATCGGAATTCTTTCTTGGACAGCCCACGGCTGTTGGGGGCAGATTATGCCCTTCGCAGCAATCCAAATTGTTTCTTTGCAGGGCAGATGACGGGCGTGGAAGGCTATATGGAATCCGCAGCCAGCGGCATTTTGGCTGGTCAGAACTTAGCACGCCGGATGCAGGGCAAAGCCCCGCTGATTTTGCCGAGAGAAACGATGATGGGGGCATTGGCTGCCTACATCAGTGATGAAACGGTTGCACAGTTCCAGCCAATGGGCTGCAATATGGGCATTCTGCCAGAACTGCCGGAACGCATTCGAGATAAGAGAGAAAAATATCAGGCATATGCGAATCGGGCATTGGCAGCATTGGATGCCTATTTGCAGCAGACTGCGGAGAACACAACCGAGGGGGAAGGGCAATGAATATTTTAATCGATGCATTCGGTGGCGATAATGCACCGCTGGAGGTCATCCAGGGTGCTGTTCGTGCTGTGCAGGAACTGGGTGTGACCGTCACACTGGTTGGAGCAGAAAACCAGATTCGCCAGTGTGCAGAAGAACATCATCTCTCACTGGACGGACTGCAAATTCTGCACGCTCCGGCAGTGTTCGACATTCATGAAGAACCCAGTACCTTGTTGAAACAGCATGCAGATAGTTCGATGGCAGTTGGAATGCAGGCACTGCATGACGGAAACGGAGATGCCTTTGTTTCTGCCGGCAGTACCGGTGCTTTGCTGATGGGTGCAACGTTTCTGGTCAAGCGGATTCGGGGCGTAAAACGAGCAGCATTAGCACCGATTCTTCCGACAGCAACAACACCATTTATGTTATTGGATGCCGGAGCAAACAATGACTGCCGTCCGGAAATGCTGGTGCAGTTTGCCGTGATGGGCAGTGCTTATATGGAACGGGTCATGGGCATTCCACAGCCAAAGGTGAAATTGTTGAATGTTGGAGCGGAGGAAACCAAGGGCAGAGAGTTGGATTTAGAGGCATACCGCCTCTTAGAACAAGCCCCCGTGCATTTTTGTGGAAACGTAGAAGCACGGGAACTGCCGTTCGGGGTTGCAGATGTGGTCGTTGCAGATGGATTTACAGGAAACATTGCCTTGAAACTGTATGAAGGCATGGGGAAATTCATGGGCAGCCAGCTGAAAGAGAATATTTTTTCCGGTGCAAACGGAAAATTGTCCGCACTTTTGGTGCTGCCGAAAATCAAAGCTCTGACCAAAAAGATGGACTATAAAGCTGTAGGCGGTGCAATGATGCTGGGCGTTCAGAAACCCGTTGTCAAGGCTCACGGCAGTTCCGATGCAACTGCATTTTTCAATGCGATTCGGCAGGCGAGAGATTGTGTTGCCGGGGATATGATTGCAGTAATGACAAAGTTCATGCAGCAGGAACAAGTAAAAAAAGCGTAACAAGCGTTTTAGATCTTATATGATTACAGAAAGGATTGGGCAGATATGGAACAGGTGCATTTTGAGCAGTTTGAAACAGAAATTCGCTATCATTTTAAGAATCGTCATTTCTTAGTTGAGGCACTGTCACACTCCTCTTATGCCAACGAGAAGAAAAAGTGCCGCTGCAGCAACGAACGGCTGGAATTTTTGGGGGACAGCGTGCTTTCCATCGTCGTATCCTCTTATTTATTCCATCAGTTTCCGGAACTGCCGGAGGGCGAATTGACGAAACTGCGGGCATCTCTGGTTTGTGAGAAGGCGTTGCACGTCTTTGCACAGGAAATTCATTTGGGGGATTACTTGCTGTTGGGAAAGGGCGAAGAACATACTGGCGGCAGAATGCGTTCCTCGATTTTGGCGGATGCTTTTGAAGCAGTCATCGCAGCCATTTATCTGGATGGCGGCATGGAAGCCGCAGAACGGCATATTATGCGGTTTATTCCGAAGAATCTGGAACAGCGGGAATCGCTGGGATTCCGGGACTATAAGACGGCATTGCAGGAAGTCATTCAGAAGAATCCGGAAGAAAAAGTGGAATATGTTTTGGTGTCGGAGAGCGGCCCAGACCATGCAAAGGCATTTCAAGTGGAAGTCTGCTTAAATTCCAACGTGATCGGCGTTGGAACAGGCAGAAGCAAAAAGGCAGCCGAACAGATGGCAGCCAAAGAAGCCCTGCGGCTGATGGGCTATGAAAAATAAGGGCAACATTGCCATTTTTGTTCCACATGCAGGCTGTCCGCATCAATGCAGTTTCTGCGACCAGCGGAAAATCAGTGCAGCACAGCAGATTCCAACCTTGGAACAGGTGCAGGAAATTTGTCGGCAGGCAATTGCACATCCACGCCGACCAAAACAACTGGAAATTGCCTTTTTTGGCGGCAGTTTTACAGCCATTCCGGAAAAAGAACAAAATGCTCTGTTGGAAGCAGTACAGCCATTTTTAGCGATGGAGGGCGTGACAGGGATTCGGATTTCCACCCGTCCCGACTGCATGACACCGGAAATTTTGCAGCGATTACAGCAGTTTCATGTGACTGCCATTGAACTGGGAGCACAGAGTATGCAGGATGCTGTCTTGCAGAAAAATCATCGGGGACACACGGCACAGGATGTGCGGAATGCTGCAAAATGGATCACAGCTGCTGGCTTTTCGCTGGGGCTGCAAATGATGATCGGCTTAGACGGCAGCACGCCGGAGCTGGAACAGAAAACTTTGCAGGAGCTGCTTGCCCTGCATCCGGACACCCTGCGAATCTATCCTCTGGTTGTGCTGAAAGGAACGGAGTTAGCGGAACGGGTGCAGAATGGCAGTTTTGTCCTGTATGACTGGGAAACCGTTCTGGAACTCTGTGCCGATGCCCTCTGTGCATGTCGGCAGCAGGGTGTGCGAGTCATTCGCTGTGGACTGCATGCAGAAGATACCGTGCAGTCAGAAGCGGTTGCCGGTTTTTATCATCCGGCATTTCGGGAACTGGTGGAATCCCGGCTGTGTTTACGGGTTCTCAAGCAGTGGATGCAGCAACATCCGCAGGAAACAACAGCAGAAGTACAGGTCGCTCCTGGCTGGAGCAGTCGGGTTGCCGGGCATCGTGCCTGCAATCGGGCAGCCTGTCGGGAAGCTGGGGTTTCGCTGCGAATCATAGAATCAGCAGCCATTCCAGCAGGAATGCTGCAAATCGGAAAGGACGGATACGATGTTTTTCAAATCGCTGGAGCTGCAAGGATTTAAGTCCTTTCCGGATCGGGTGAAACTGGAATTTGAACAGGGCTTGACCGCCGTGGTTGGCCCCAACGGCAGCGGAAAAAGCAATATCGGCGATGCGATTCGCTGGGTATTGGGGGAACAGTCCACCAAGCTGCTGCGTGGAAACCGCATGGAAGATGTCATTTTCTCCGGAACAAAACGCCGGAAACCGTCCGGATTTGCTGCCGTTACCATTCAGCTGGATAACCAAACTGGTCTGTTTGGGGAATCCTACGGGGAAACGATTGCCATTACCCGAAAGCTTTACCGCAGTGGTGAAAGTGTCTATCAGATCAACGGGAAAGCCGTTCGTCTGAAAGACGTGCAGGAACTACTGATGGATACCGGTATGGGGCGAGATGGCTATGCGATTATCGGACAGGGACGCATTGCGGAAATTGTCAGCGCACGCAGTACCGACCGCCGAGAGTTGTTTGAAGAGGCAACGGGTGTTTCTAAATTCCGTTATAAACGGGAAGAAGCCGAGCGAAATTTACAGGCTGCACAGGAAAATTTAGTGCGGTTGCAGGATATTGCAGCGACCTTAGAGGGCAGGGTCGAACCGCTTCGCCAGCAGGCAGAAGTTGCCAAGCAGTTTTTGAAGCTGTCCGAACAGCAGAAAAAATTGGAACTTTCGCTCTGGATGCAGCAGCTGACTGGTTTAGACCAAGAAAAAGCCGCCCTGCGAGATACGCTTTTGCAGGCACGTGGCAATGAACAGAATGCCGCACTGGATTTGAAGCAGGCGGATGCGTTGCTGCAAGAACAATATCGGGAAATGCAGCAGACAACGGTTCGGATTCAGAATCTACGGGAATCGGTACAGCAGGCAGAGGAAACCGCTGCCCAGACACAGGCAGACCTTGCGGTCTGTGCGAATGAACAGCAGCACAACGAACAGCGGCTGATACAGGTTGCACAGCAGCAAGAAGATGCTGCCGTAGCGGAACAAACTGCCACAGAACAGCTGCAAACGCAGCAGGCAGCCATACAAACTTTGCAGGAGCAAAAAGCCGCAGCCGTCAAAGCCTGTCGGGAACAGGAACAACTACAGAAAGAACTTGCCAAGCAGCTGACAGCCGCAGCCGCAGCCGTGAAAGAAGCAGAAACCAAGCTGCGTACCAGCTATGGCAATCAGAACCATTCTTTTGCAAGGGCAGAAGCGCTTGCCGCACAAATCGAAACGATACAGGCACAGACGGTTTCGCAGACTGCACAGGCAGCCGCTTTGCAGCAGCAATTGCAGGCAGCCGCTGAAACGGAACAGCAGACGATAGACGCTGTTTCGACAGCAGTCGAGGCGGAAACAGCGGTGCGTGTGGCGTTAGAGGCGGCACAGCAGCAACACAAAACGCTTGCAGCCCATCTGGAACAGCAGCAAGTACAGAATGCCCAGCGGCAGATGCAGTTGCAGACCGCTCAGCAGCGGTTGCAGTTGTTGCAGGAGATGGAACACAACATGGAGGGCTATGCAGGCAGTGTCAAGGCAGTTTTGCAGGCAGAGCATAGCAAGCCGCATGGTGTATATGGAACGGTTTCGCAGCTGCTGACAACGGAATCACAATATAGTCTGGCAATTGAAACGGCTTTAGGCGGAGCGATGCAAAATATTGTTGTTGCAGATGAAACCGCAGCCAAGGACTGGATTCGCTACCTGAAAACAAAACGAGCTGGACGGGCAACCTTCCTGCCCTTGACTTCTGTTAAAGGGCAGGTGTTGAAAGAATCCGCAGTCTTGCAGGAAACAGCAGTCATCGGTTTAGCATGCGATTTGGTGCAGTATGATGCAAAGTTTCAGAATATTGTGTTCTCTTTGCTGGGACGGATTGTAATTGCAGAAAATCTGGACGATGCCACCCGACTGGCACAGCGGTACGGCTACCGCTTCCGTATCGTCACGCTGGATGGACAGGTAATTAACGCCGGCGGTTCGTTTACAGGTGGTTCTTCTCAGAAAAAAGGCGGAATCCTGACCCGAAAGAATGAACAGCTTGCCTTACAGCAGACCATTCAGCAATTACAGGAACAGGTGCAGGCAGATGCGGAGCAGTTCCGCCAGCAGAAAGCTGCTGTGCAAAAGCAACTGGAACAGGTGCAAACATTGCAGAATCAGCTGCACCACGAACATGCAGAACAGTTATTGGCGGCTGCCCGTGCGGAAACTGCAAAGAAGCAGTTCCAGCAGCTGCAACAACAGCTTTCAGAACGGCAGCAGCAGCGAAAACAGCTATCCGAACAAGTGGCAGCGTTAAAGGAGCAGCACGCAATTGCAAAGGCAGAATGGGAGCGAGTACAGGCAGATTTGACCGCCTTACAAGCACAGCAGCAGGAAGCCAAACAGCAGCAGGAAACCTTGTCGGCGGAACAAGCAGCCGTTCGGGAACAGCTGACCATCCGTCAGATCACAGCGGCAAAGCTGGAGCAGGCATATTTGAGCCAACGACAGCAAATTACAGAACAACAGGAACGGTTGCAGCAATGCAGACAGCAGAAACAGCAATTGACAGAAGCAGAAACAGCTTGTCGGAAACGAGCGGTTCAATTGCAGCAGCAGGAACAGGAACTGCAAACCAAGCTGACGACCTGTCGGGAACAGATGACCCAACACCGCAAGACCATTGAACAGCTGCAACGGATTCACACAGAACAGGAACAGCGGATTCGTCAGCAGCAAGAGGGCATTCGGGAGTTAAGTGCTGCACGGGAATGGGCAGCGGCAGAAGTTGCCCAGCTGGAAACAAAACAACATATACTGGAACAGCAGCGTGATCGGATTGTGCAGCAGATGCGAGAACAATATGATGTGACGTTATCGGAAGCCAATCAGCTGGCAGAGCCGATTGCCAATGAATTGCTTGCCAAGCAGCAGCTGGAAACGCTCCGCCGACAGATTCGGGCATTGGGGCATGTCAATGTGTCTGCGATCGAAGAATATCAGGAAGTTTCCAAGCAGTGGGAATTTTTATCCGCACAGTTGCAGGATGCCACACAGGCAAAACAGGAACTGGAAACGCTGATTGTACAGCTGACCGCAGAAATGCAGCGAATCTTTACAGAACGGTTTGCCGGGATCAATCAGGCATTTCAGGAGATTTTCCGGGAACTGTTTGACGGTGGCGAAGCGTCGCTTTCCTTGTCTGACCCGGACGATGTGCTGCATTCTGGCATTGAAATTCAGGTTGCACCGCCCGGAAAGGTGATTAAAAATCTGATTGCCCTTTCCGGTGGGGAACAGTCATTCGTTGCCATTGCAATTTATTTCGCCATTTTGCGGCAACGTCCAACGCCGTTTTGCATTATGGATGAAATTGATGCGGCATTAGATGAGGGCAATGTACGGCGGTATGTGCAGTATTTACAACGGTTTCGGGATACAACGCAGTTTATTTTGATTACCCATCGGCGGATGGCAATGGAAGCGGCAGATGCACTATATGGTGTGACGATGCAGGAAGACGGCATTTCTCGTCTGCTGTATATGGAACAGGTACAAGAAGCGGAAGCATAAAAACCAGAAGAAAGGGTGTTGAACATGGGCTTTTTTGGAAGAAAGAAGGACAAAGAAAAAGCGAAAGAAAAGAAAGGCGGTCTGTTCGGCTGGATGAAGCGGAAGCAGGCAGACGAGCCGGAACGAGAAGCACAGATTGTTGAACCAGAATCGGAAACAGATACCGATGATGTTGCAGCCCAGATGCTGGCAGAGCGGGAGGCAGCCCGTCAGGCAGAAACAGAACAGTGGCGAGAAGAAGCAGAGGCAGAAATTGCAGCCGACCAAGCGGAAGCAGCTGCTCTTGCTGCAAAGGCAGCACAGGACGAATTGCTGACAGAAGAGGAAGATTCCGAAGCAGATGCAGAGGACGAGGAAGACGAAGACGACGAAGAACCGATTGCTGTAACATTCCAGCCGGAAGAGGTTAATTCAGAAACAGAAGAAACTGAACCAAAAGAAGTTACAGAGTCGGAAACGGTAGAATCTGAACCGGAGGAAGTTACAGAGCCGGAAACGGTGGAATCTAAGCCGGAAGAAGTTACAGAGTCGGAAACGGTGGAATCTGAGTTGGAAGAAGTTACAGAGTCGGAAACGGTAGAATCTGAACCGGAGGAAGTTACAGAGCCGGAAACGGTGGAATCTAAGCCGGAAGAAGTTGTAGAACCGGAAACGGTAGAAACTGAACCGGAAGAAGTTGCAGAGCCGGAAACGGTAGAAGCTGAGCCGGAAGAACTCGAAGAGCCAGAAGCAGAAGTATCCGAACCAGAAGAACCCCAAGAACCAGAAAAAAAGAAGAAAAAGGGATTCTTTGAAAAGATTCGGGATGGACTCAAAAAGACCAAAGATTCTGTCATTGCAAAAATGCAGCTGGTTTTGAATGCCTTTACCAAGATCGATGAAGACTTGTTTGACCAGCTTGAAGAAACCATGATCATGGGCGATATGGGGGCAGAAACTTCGATTGAAATCTGTGACCAGCTTCGCAAGCGAGTGAAAGAACGTGGCATCACCGACCCAAAACAGATTATGGGACTGATTCAGGAAATCATCGGTGAAATGTTAGGTGAAGACCAGACCTTGCAGTTACAGACCAAGCCGTCTGTAATTATGGTCATCGGTGTCAATGGTGCTGGGAAAACAACCACCATTGGCAAGCTGTGCCATCAGTTGAAAGAAGACGGTAAGAAAGTCATCGTTGCCGCTGCCGACACTTTCCGTGCTGCTGCCATCGACCAGCTGGAAGTCTGGACAGACCGGGCAGGTGTGGAACTGGTCAAGCATGCAGAGGGTTCTGACCCAGCAGCAGTTGTTTATGATGCCATCGAAGCCGCAAAGGCAAGAAATTGTGATGTTCTGATTTGTGACACTGCCGGACGGTTGCACAATAAGAAAAATCTGATGCAGGAACTTGCAAAAATCAACCGCATCATAGAAAATAAAGCAGCTGGTTGTGATAAGGAAATCTTGTTGGTACTGGATGCAACCACCGGACAGAATGCTGTCAATCAGGCACGTCTGTTCAAAGAAGTTGCAGACATTACCGGAATTGTTCTGACGAAACTGGATGGCACTGCCAAGGGCGGTATCATTGTTTCCATCAAGAACGAACTGGAAATTCCGGTCAAGTTAATTGGAGTCGGCGAAAAGATCGATGACTTGCAGCCATTCCATGCGAGAGATTTTGTCAACGCCCTGTTTGAAACGGAGGAACGAAAGTAATGCAGAAAGAAACTTTGATCCTTGCATCCAACAACGCTGGAAAACTGCGGGAGATGCGGGAAATTTTAGAGCCATTCGGGCTGGAAG
>CABQIF010000024.1 GCA_902464115.1 uncultured Ruminococcus sp.
TTCCCAAGGCAAGCTGGGGATGTGCCCCAGCCTTGCCGAACCGGATTCAGGTGGTTTTCCAAGAACAATTGCTCTTAGGGAAAACGGTCTTCAACATCCGGCAAAAGGGGGTTCCACCCCTGCTTTTGCCTGCCAGCGTGCTGCAATTGCCCCGTTGCCTTGTCCGAATTTGCAACTTGGTTCACATTGTTTCACTTTGTTTGAATTGCACAGTTTCAAAAAATGCAATTGCAGCAGGGAGAACTTGTTGAAAAATAGTTTGCTTCGCAAATGTGGGCTGCTCGCCCACACCTCGGCAGCATTTTTGAAAAACTGCTGCACCGAAAAACTTTTTAATTGCCTGCGGCTCGTTTTTTGCAACCAATTATGTTTCATCCGATTTTTGATTTGCCTGCATCATAATCGTTAAAACATCCTGCATCTGCTCCAATGGCAGCCGCTTCGGCTCTAACTTTACGCCAATATATGGCTTCTGCATCCCATTAAAGACAATTTTTCCTCGGTAGGCACACGCCAATGCTGTAATTTGTTCCTGTGTTGGATGTTCGATATAGAAATAAAGCGTCTGATTTCGCTGCGTGATTTCTGTAATGCCCAGCTGTGCCGCACGATTTCGCAATAATGCCACGGTCAGCAAGCCCAAAATTGCCTTCGGCGGTTCTCCATAGCGGTCAATCAGTTCATCCAGCAATTCCGACTGGTCTTCTTCTGTAGTGATCGCCGCAATCTTGCGGTAAATATCCAGCCGCTGGCTCAAGCTTTCAATATAAGTTTCCGGAATGTGGGCTTCCATCTGTACATCGACCACACATTCTGCGGTTTTCTGAATCGGTTCGCCTTTTTCCTCTGCAATCGCTTCATTTAACAGCTGCAAATACATTTCATAGCCGACTGCCTCCATGTGTCCATGCTGTCTGCCGCCCAGCAAACTGCCTGCTCCCCGGATTTCCAAATCTCGCATGGCAATTTGAAAACCACTGCCAAACTGTGTAAATTCTCGCATTGCAGTCAGTCGCTTTGCTGCCTCTTCCGAAAGCACTTGGTCTCTCCGGAATGTAAAATAGGCATATCCTCTGCGGTTGGAACGCCCAACTCTGCCCCGCAACTGATAAAGCTGCGACAAGCCGAAACAATCCGCCCGTTCAATAATCAAGGTATTGACGTTCGGCACGTCTACGCCCGTTTCAATAATCGTGGTGCAAATCAAAATATCGATCTCATATTCTACCAGCTGCCGCCAAATTTCTGTTAATTCCTTTTCATCCATCTGCCCATTTGCAATTGCAATTCGAGCCTCCGGCATGACTTCCTGCAATTTGGCTGCGGTCTGCGGCATGGTTTCCACCCGATTGTGAATATAGTAAACCTGTCCGCCCCGTTTCAATTCTCGCCGCATCGCCTGCACCAAAACGCCTAAATGATATTCCATGACACAGGTCTGTACCGGATAACGGTCTTGTGGCGGCTCTGCAATCACAGACATATCCCGAATCCCACTCATTGCCATATTTAAGGTACGGGGAATCGGCGTTGCAGAGAGCGTCAGCATATCCACACCCGGAAACATCTCCTTGAATTTTTCCTTGTGGGCAACGCCAAACCGCTGTTCTTCGTCTACAATCGCAAGCCCCAGTGCTTTAAACTGAACATCTTTCTGCACGACCCGATGTGTTCCAATCACCAGATCTGCAACACCGGAACGAATCTTTTTCAGATTCTCCTTGGTCTGCTTCGGCGAATTATAACGGGACAGCAGAACAATATTCACTGGAAACGTTTCAAACCGCCGTAGGGCAGTCTGATAGTGCTGCATTGCCAGAACGGTCGTTGGCACTAAAATGACACATTGTTTTCCACTCAAAATGCACTTCATTGCAGCTCGCAGGGCAACTTCCGTCTTTCCAAATCCAACATCTCCGCAAAGCAGACGATCCATGGGACGGGGACGCTCCATATCTGCCTTAATCTCTGCAATGGATTGCAGCTGGTCATCCGTTTCAATATACGGGAATCGTGCTTCAAAGTCGGTTTGTTCCCGACTATCCGGATAAAAGGCAAAACCCTGACTTTTCTCCCGTTTTGCATAGAGTTCCGTTAATTCCTTTGCCATATCCTTGACGGCATGCTTAACATTGTTTCGGGTTTTTTGCCACTCTACAGAAGAGAGCCGATTCAGTTTCACACCGCTGTCATCTCGTCCGCTGATGTATCTGGAAACCAAATCCATTTGTGTAACTGGAACATAAAGGTTTTCATTTCCCCGATACTGAATGGTGATATAATCCTTGGTCATGCCCTCCAGTTCCAGCTTCCGGATGCCCAAAAACCGCCCGATTCCGTGCGTTGCATGGACGACCAAATCGCCCGGTGTCAAATCAGATAAGCTGTGCAGGGCTGCCCCCTCTTTATGAATCCGGCGTTTTCGACTGCCAGCACGCATTGTTCTGCCCTGCGTCATGACTACAAGATTTGTTTCAGGGCAGTAATATCCGCCGGACAAGCTGCCTGTTCGCAGGTAGACCGTATCCGGCAACCATTCCGTTTCTCCCTCTGCCAGTTTGCAGGGAATGCCACTCTCCTGCAAATCGTTTTGCAGAATCGGCAAGGTTTTTTCGCTGCCTGCCAGCAGGAAAATCGTGCTGTGCTGCTCCAGATAGCTTTTCAAGTCTTCGATTAACTGCCGGAGTTCGCCACCCCACGGAGAAAGCTGCACCCATTCCATGGAAAGCAGTTTTTCATAGGCAACATGTGTACTACCCTGCAAAAACTGGTTCGCATAGATACAGAAGCATTTTGAAAGTCGCTCCTGTAAGACTTCCGGCTCTTGATAATACCCATCCAGTCCTCGGCAGAGTACACCATCTTCCAACAGCACTTTACAGTCCTCCCGATGGTGGGAAAGCAATGCCCGTGCAGTTTCTGCAATGGAGCTGTATTCACTGAGCAAGACTGTCGAAAAGCCGTAATCGGTCAGCAGTGCCGGTGTTGCATGAATCAAGGGGTAATATTTATCGATCTGTACCAAATCCAGTCCATCTTCCAGCTGCTGAGCCTCTTGTAAAAGATGCTCTTTTGCAACAGCTGCATATTTTCCACGTAGTGTTTTTGCATGGCTGCGGATGCATTCTGCCAGTCCTTCCGGTGGGCAGAGCGTTTCTTTCGCTGGAATCAGCATCATTTCAGAAACGGACTCTGTTCGGCGTTGGGTCTGTGGGTCGAAAAAGGAAATCGTATCCACTTCTTCATCCCAAAATTCCATTCGATACGGCTGCGGTGCTTGTGCGGAAAAAATGTCAACAATTGCCCCCCGAATGGAGAATTGCCCTGCACCTTCTACCGCTTCGCAGTGCTGATAGCCCATGGAGATCAACTTTTTCCGGAGCGTATCCATTGGGATAGTATCACCGTTTTTCAAAGTCAGGCTTTCCTGCTGGAGCTGTTCCGGCGGAATGACAGGCTGCATCAGGGCTTCGATACTGGCAGCGACGACCGAGCAGGTTTTCTGCTGCAAGGCAGACAGCACGCCCAGACGGGCATGTACATAGGCAGTGGAAATGCCCTCTGCTGGGGCAAAGACCAATTCCTTGGAAGGAAACAGCAATGCCGTCTGTGGGTCGTTGGTCATTGTGTTGATATCCGCACAAAGGCGGCGTGCCTCTGCTTCTTCTCCGGTCAGAATCAAAACAGGATGTTCCGGACTGGAGAGCGTCAGGGCAAGCTGTGCTTTCTGCACCATTGCACAGCCAGTCAGGGCAATGGGAGAACAACCTTCTTGTTTTGCCCGTTGCAGCTGTCGGAACGCCTGCATCTGTTGCATGGTTGTTTCAAAAAATGGCATTGGAATCTCCTTTCAAAGGGATGGGTGCGGCAAACGTGATTTGCCTTGGATTGGTGAATGAAATATTAGCGGCTTGATTTATCCCCCTGCTCTTCTTTTAATGACTATACTGCGACATTGCTTCCTCAATCTTTCCGTTTACAATCAATTCTGCTGCTTTTCCTGCCTGCTCAAACGCCTGCTGCATGGCTTCTTGATCGCTCTCCGGAAACTTCCCTAAAACCCAATCTGCTAAATTATAATCTTTCCGTGGCTTCTCGCCAACCCCGATTTTTACTCTTGGAAATTCTTCCGAACCCAACAAAGCAATGATGCTCTTAATCCCATTATGTCCGCCAGAACTGCCCTTTCGGCGAATCCGAATCTTCCCCGGCGGCAAGGAAATATCATCATACAGCACCAGCACCCGTTCCGGCGGAATCTTATAGAACTCCGCTGCGGCAGCAACTGCTTCACCACTGTTGTTCATGTATGTTGCTGGCTTCATAAAAAAGCAGCGTGTTTCTCCCAGCGTTCCATCTCCGCAGTCTGACCGAAATTTCATCGTAGACAGAGAAATTTCATGCTGTTTTGCCAGCTGTGTAATGGCTAAAAATCCGGCATTGTGCCGGGTTTCTGCATATTCTAAACCGGGGTTTCCCAGCCCGACTACCAGCCAAGTCGGTTTCCCCATTTTGTGCGATTCGCCCTCAATCTGCTTGAATAAATCAAAAATACCCATAGTTCCTCATTTCTCTCCATAACCCACAGAAGCGGCATCTGCCGAGGCAAATGCCGCAAGTGCGGTGGATTTTATTGTTTCTGTAATGGGACGGTTTCCCATTAGTTCTTATTCTTATCTTCCGGGAACAGCTTGCTCTTCAGTTTCTTCAGGCTGTAGCCTTCCTTTACCTTCAAGTCTGCACGCTCTACTGCCAATGCGTAATCCGGAACATCCTTTGTAACGGTTGAACCAGCTGCTGTATAAGCACCCTTACCCAGTTTCACTGGTGCAATCAGGTTCGTATTACAGCCGATAAAGCAGTTATCACCAATCACGCAACGATTCTTTTTAATGCCATCATAGTTGACGGTTACTGTTCCGCAGCCGAAGTTGACCTTCTTTCCGACATCGCTGTCGCCGACATAAGTCAGGTGCGCAATTGCAGTGCTTTCACCAACCACAGAATTCTTGACTTCTACAAAGTCGCCAATCTTAACGCCGCTGCGAATGTGCGAATTCGGACGGATATGAACAAATGGTCCAATCTTAACGGAATCTTCAATCACAGATTCATACGCTTGTACATAGTTCAGAATGACATATTCGCCTACAACGCAATTTTCAATCACGCAGTTCGGGCCAATCGTACTTCTTGCACCGATTTTCGTTCTGCCCTTGAGCTGTGTGCCCGGCAAAATCGTGGTTTCTGCTCCGATTTCAACATCTTTTCCAATGATGATGCCGTCTGTATTGATGAAGTTGACACCGTTCTCCATGTGCTTTTCCAGCACCTTCCAGCGTGCAACTTCGTTCAGATGCAGCAAGTCTTTCCGAGTATTTGCTCCCAGTACTACATCCGTATTGTCTGTGAGATATGCCCCGGCTTTCTTGCCCTGCTCCAGAGCCAGACCAATGGTATCTGTCAGGTAATATTCACCCTGTACATTCGACTGGGACAAGCCTTTCAGCAGTGTCAGCAGGTCTGCTGTTCGAAACCAATACGCACCGGAATTGACTTCCTGAATCTGCCGCTGTGCATCGGTGGCATCCTTTTCTTCTACGATGGCAGCAATGCCCGTTTCACTTCTCAGGATTCTGCCATAGCCAAACGGGTTGTCCAGCTTTGCGGTGATGACCGTAACCGCATTGCCCTGTGCAGTGTGCAGCTGATATGCCTGCTGGATGGTTTCGCTGTCCATAAACGGAGCATCCCCACACAATACTAAGGTATTGCCGTCCGGATTTTCCTCCAGAACCGGCACTGCCTGCATCACAGCGTGTCCCGTTCCGAGCCGCTCTGCCTGCAAAACGGTCTTGTATTTATTGTTTAAGTAGTGTTCGATAAACTGCGATTTATAACCCGTTACGACACAGATATTTCTCAGGTCTGCTGCTTCACAAGCCTGTACGACCCAGCCCAGCATTGGCACGCCCAATACTTCCAGCATTGGCTTCGGAATGGCTGCCTTCATCCGGCTGCCATGACCGCCGGCTAAGATTACAACTTGATCCATGATTCTTTGTTCCTCCTGCAAAACTTCATGTTGCCGCATTTTACCATTTTTCGATAAAAATGCGTACTACTTATAGTATGACAAAATTTTGAAAAAAATGCAAGCCTTTTTGCCAAAAAAAAATTTGTCTTGTTATTTTTGTATAAGTTGCCATAAAAATCGGGGTGTATTTTTTTGAAAATATGTATGGTATTTTCCTGTGAGATATGTTATAATAGAGTTGAGGGTCGGTTGACAGGAAGAAACTGCCATTTCTCTCCTGCCGTTTGCCGCTTCACAAACGCCGTACCCACAAAAATATTTGAATCAAATTTGGAGGTAGTTACCAATGGCAAACAAATGGGTTTATATGTTCAGCGAAGGCAACATGACCATGCGGAACTTGCTCGGAGGCAAGGGTGCAAACCTGGCTGAAATGACCACAATCGGTCTTCCAGTACCGCAGGGCTTCACCATCACCACAGAAGCTTGTACCCAGTACTATGAAGATGGCCGCAAGATCAACGACGAAATCATGACACAGGTTATGGACGGCGTTAAGAAGATGGAAGAAATCAACGGCAAGAAGTTCGGCGATAAGAAGAACCCGCTGCTGGTTTCCGTTCGTTCTGGTGCTCGTGCTTCCATGCCGGGTATGATGGACACCATCCTGAACCTCGGTCTGAATGACGACGTTGTTGCTGCAATGATCGAAGGCAACCCGGATCCGGCTTTTGAACGGTTCGTATATGACTCTTACAGAAGATTCATCCAGATGTTCTCCGACGTTGTTATGGAAGTTGGTAAGAAGTACTTCGAACAGCTGATCGACAAGATGAAGGAAGAAAAGGGCGTTCAGTTCGACGTAGAACTGACTGCTGCTGATCTGAAGACGCTGGCTGAACAGTTCAAGGCTGAATACAAGAAGCAGCTGGGCACAGACTTCCCGTCTGATCCGGTTGAACAGCTGAAGCTTGCAATCGAAGCTGTATTCCGTAGCTGGGACAACCCGAGAGCAAATGTTTACCGTCGTGACAACGATATTCCGTATTCTTGGGGTACTGCTGTTAACGTAATGCCGATGGTATTCGGTAACCTGAATAACGAATCCGGTACTGGTGTTGCATTTACCCGTGACCCAGCAACTGGTGAAAAGAAGCTGATGGGTGAATTCCTGATCAACGCACAGGGCGAAGACGTTGTTGCTGGTGTTCGGACTCCGATGCCGATCGCACAGATGGAACAGGAATTCCCGGAAGCATACGCTGAATTCATTCAGGTTTGCAAGACACTGGAAGACCACTATCATGATATGCAGGATATGGAATTCACAGTAGAAAACAAGAAGCTGTACATGCTGCAGTGCCGGAATGGTAAGAGAACCGCTCAGGCTGCTCTCCAGATCGCTTGCGACCTCGTAGATGAAAAGCACAAGACCGAAGAAGAAGCTGTTCTGATGATCGATCCGAGAAACCTCGACACCCTGCTCCACCCGCAGTTCGATGCAAAGGCTCTGAAGGCTGCTACACCGATCGGCAAGGGTCTGGGTGCTTCTCCGGGGGCTGCTTGCGGTAAGGTTGTATTTACTGCTGACGATGCAGAAGCTTGGAACGCAAAGGGCGAAAAGGTCGTTCTGGTTCGTCTGGAAACTTCTCCGGAAGACATCACCGGTATGAAGGCTTCTCAGGGTATCCTGACCGTTCGTGGCGGTATGACTTCTCACGCTGCCGTTGTTGCTCGTGGTATGGGTACTTGCTGCGTATCCGGCTGCGGCGACATTGTAATGGACGAGGCCAACAAGCAGTTCACTCTGGCAGGCAAGACCTATCATGAGGGCGACTACATCTCCATTGACGGTTCTACCGGTAATATTTATGACGGCATTATTGCGACCCAGGATGCAACCATTTCCGGCGACTTCGGTCGTATCATGGGCTGGGCTGATAAGTTCCGTGTACTGAAAGTACGCACCAACGCAGACACCCCCGCAGATGCCAAGAAGGCTCGTGAGCTGGGCGCTGAGGGTATCGGTCTGTGCCGTACCGAACACATGTTCTTCGAAGCTGACAGAATCGCAGCATTCCGTGAAATGATCTGCTCTGATACAGTAGAAGAAAGAGAAGCTGCTCTGGCTAAGATCGAACCGATGCAGCAGGGCGACTTTGAAGCTCTGTATGAAGCTCTGGAAGGCAACCCGGTTACCATCCGGTTCCTGGATCCGCCGCTCCACGAATTCGTACCGACTGAAGAAGAAGACATCAAGAAGCTGGCTGATGCACAGGGCAAGACTGTTGATCAGATCAAGGCGATCATTGCTTCTCTGCACGAATTCAACCCGATGATGGGTCACCGTGGCTGCCGTCTGGCTGTTACTTATCCGGAAATCGCTAAGATGCAGACCAAGGCAATCATCAAGGCTGCCATCAACGTAAAGGCTAAGCACCCGGATTGGACTGTAAAGCCGGAAATCATGATCCCGCTGGTTGGCGATGTCAAGGAACTGAAGTTCGTAAAGAAGGTTGTTGTTGAAACTGCTGACGCTGAAATCGCTGCTGCTGGTTCTGACCTGACTTATGAAGTTGGTACCATGATCGAAATCCCGAGAGCTGCTCTGACTGCTGACGAAATCGCTAAGGAAGCTGATTTCTTCTGCTTCGGTACAAACGACCTGACTCAGATGACTTACGGCTTCTCTCGTGACGATGCTGGTAAGTTCCTCGGTGCTTACTATGACGCTAAGATCTTCGAGAACGATCCGTTCGCTAAGCTGGATCAGACTGGCGTTGGCAAGCTGATGAAGATGGCTATCGAACTGGGCAAGCCGGCAAACAGCAAGCTCCACTGCGGTATCTGTGGCGAACACGGTGGCGACCCGACCTCCGTTGAATTCTGCCACGAAATCGGTCTGGACTATGTTTCCTGCTCTCCGTTCCGTGTTCCGATTGCAAGACTGGCTGCTGCTCAGGCTGCAATCAAGAACAAGTAAGATTAAACTGTTCGTGAAATCATTTCTTTTTTGCAAAAAAGTACCCATTCGCATAAAAACCTTATAACCTCACTCCCCGTTCGTATTTGAAAAAATACGTACAAAACGAATCCCGACACTCGTTGGGTTATCTTTCGATAGACCGTGAAACCGTATGGCATCCAGCGGACAAGCTGGAACCATGCGGTTTCTTTTTTTCGTTTTCCACAGTGCTTTCCACTTTCCAACAGCAATCTGTCCAAAATAATTTCCACCGTTTTGTGCAAAACGGAAAAACCATTGGATTTCTTGTTGACAGGCTCGACAAGATGTGTTAGAATGAAGCCATACGGTGTTCGGTGTACAATCGCACCGTTTTTGGCACAACCCGAATGACCCGATTTTTGAAATACATTGCAGCGGCTCGGAAATTGCCTGCAATGAACATATCACAAAACATGGAAGAGAAAGGCCGCAGTTCGTTTACACGTTCTAACAGAGAGCACTTGCCATCGGCTGCAAGCAGTGCAGAACTGGAATTGACGGCACACCGTCTCCGAGTCTGCCCAATCCGCAGCGGCTTGCTCCCGTTATCGAGCATCCGAAAGACGCAGCCGTGCTTCTCATACAAGAAAAGACGGCGTGACTTCGGCGGCGTTCAGAACGTCCCTCCTGTAACAAAATCAGCAGGAGCGATGCGAAAGATTCGTCCTGCCATTTGCGTGAAGAAGGGTGGAACAGCGGCAGCTTATTTGCGATCGCCCCTTATCCTGTGGGAATCCCACGGATAAGGGGCATTTTTTTCGCCCTGTTTTCTCCAATC
Organism: uncultured Ruminococcus sp.; assembly: GCA_902464115.1. Lineage (GTDB taxonomy): Bacteria > Bacillota > Clostridia > Oscillospirales > Ruminococcaceae > Ruminococcus_C. The sequence goes on from CABQIF010000024.1 coordinate 9,823, forward strand.
GTTCGGATTGCCAACCATCCGCAAATCTTACACATCCATTCAAATTTTATCATAAAGGAGTTTTTCAATCATGAGTCAACTGCAACTGAAAGACGGCAGTTTCCGGGAATTTACGCCCGGTCAGTCTGCCGCAGAAATTGTAAAAGGAATCGGCATGGGACTGTATAAGGCTGCTTGCTGCGTCAAGATTAACGGCGAAGTCTGTGACCTGCGTACCCCTGTTACTGAAGACTGCACCTTTGAAGTCTGCACCTTCGATGACCCAGACGGCAAGAAAACTTTCTGGCACACTGCCTCTCATGTCCTCGCTCAGGCTGTCAAGCGGCTGTATCCAAACGCAAAGCTTGCGATTGGCCCGGCAATCGACAGCGGTTTTTACTATGATTTCGATGTAGAAAAGCCGTTTTCTGCGGATGAGCTGCGGAAAATCGAAGCAGAAATGAAGAAGATCGTCAAGGAAAATGCAGAACTGGAACAGTTCACACTCTCCCCGGACGAAGCCATTTCTTTCCTGAAAGAACAGGATGAACCATACAAGGTAGAACTCTGTGAAGAACATGCTGGCAAAGGCGAACCGATCTCGTTCTATCGGCAGGGTGAATTTACCGACCTCTGTGCTGGCCCGCACCTGATGAAAACCGGTGTCATCAAGGCATTCAAGCTGCTCTCCTGCACGGGTGCTTACTGGAGAGGCTCAGAAAAGAACAAGATGCTCTCTCGTGTTTATGCAATTGCTTTCCCGAAAGCTTCCATGCTGGACGAACACCTGAAGCAGCTCGAAGAAGCAAAAATGAGAGATCACAACAAGTTGGGCAGAGAACTCGAATACTTCACAACGGTTGATGTAGTTGGTCAGGGTCTTCCGGTTCTGCTGCCAAAGGGTGCAAGAGTTGTACAGCTGTTACAGCGTTGGGTCGAAGATGTAGAACAGTCCAAGGGCTGCCTGCTGACCAAAACACCGCTGATGGCAAAACGGGAATTCTACAAGATCTCCGGTCACTGGGATCACTATCTGGATGGCATGTTTATTCTGGGCGACCCATACGATGAAACGAAGGAATGTTTCGCTCTGCGTCCGATGACCTGCCCGTTCCAGTATCAGGTTTATTTGAATCGTGCTCGTTCCTATCGGGACTTGCCGATGCGGCTGGTTGAAACTTCTACCCTGTTCCGGAACGAAGACAGCGGCGAAATGCACGGCTTGATTCGGGTTCGGCAGTTCACCATCTCCGAAGGTCACTATATTCTCCGTCCGGATCAGCTGGAAGAAGAATTCAAGGGCTGTCTGGAACTCGCAAAGTATTTCCTCGGTACCGTTGGCTTGCTGGATGACTGCACTTTCCGATTCTCTCAGTGGGATCCGGCAAACCCGAACAACAAGTACGAAGGTACAAAGGAACAGTGGGAAGAAGCACAGCGTGTGATGGGCAACATCCTTGACCACCTTGGTTTGGATTACACCATCGGCATTGACGAAGCTGCTTTCTATGGCCCGAAGCTGGATATTCAGTATAAGAATGTTTATGGCAAGGAAGACACCCTTGTTACCATTCAAATTGATATGCTGCTGGCTCATCGGTTTGGTATGTATTACACCGATACAGACGGACAAAAGAAGCTGCCGTACATCATTCACAGAACCTCTTTGGGCTGCTATGAACGGACTCTGGCATATATGATCGAACACTTTGCTGGTGCAATGCCGTTGTGGATCGCTCCGGAACAGGTTCGCTTGATTCCGATCGCAGACCGTCATCTTGATTATACCTATGAAGTTCTGCATCAGTTACAGGCTGCTGGTCTGCGGTGCGAAGTAGACAGCCGTGCGGAAAAGGTTGGCTATAAGATTCGTCAGGCAGTACTGGAAAAAGTGCCGTATATGATTACCATCGGCGATAACGAAGTGGAACAGAAAACGGTTGCAGTTCGTTCCAGAAAGAATGGCGATTTGGGCAGCATGCAGCTGGATGACCTGTTGGTAAAGCTGAAGGAAGAAGTCGATACCAAGGCAAAGTAAGCAGTTACTTTTAGAAAATCGCAATCAATTGAAAAAGCGTCTGGTGGGAGATTCTCACCGGACGCTTTTTGTCTAAGGGTGCAAAATACGAGCCGTAGGCAACTAAAAAATTTTTCGGTGCAGCAGTTTTTTAAAAATGCTGCCGAGGTGTGGGCGAGCAGCCCACATTTGCGGAGCAAATCGAATTTTGCAACCTGTTTTCCCTGCTGCAATTGCATATTTTAAAACTGTCCAATTCAAACAAAGTGAAATAATGAGTATCAAGGTTGTAAATTCAGACAAGGCAACGGGGCAATTGCAGCATGCTGGCAGGCAAAAGCAGGGGTGGAACCCCCTTTTGCCGGATGCGAAAGACCGTTTTCCCTAAGAGAAGTTCTCCTAGAAAAACCACACGAATCCGGTTCGGCAAGGCTGGGGCACATCCCCAGCTTGCCTTGGGAATCGCAATTGCCCCTGAAACCTTGTCTCTCATTACAGTCTTCTGTTTTTAAAGGCAATTGCGATTCTTTCCATTCTCTCTTAGATTTTTGTTGCATTTCATTGTACAGTTTCATTTGCTTCGCAAATGTGGGCTACTCGCCCACACCTCGCCAACATTTTTGAAAAATTGTTGGATCAAAAAACTTTTATTTGCCTGCGGCTCGTTTCTTGCAACCAATATCGTTTTTACAGCAATGCTGAAACCTCTTCAAAAGAAAGTTCCGGATACAATGCCAACTCCAATCCACACAGAATCAAATCTGCTGCATGCTGCACCAATTCGTCAATCTCCCTCGGCGTTACCATCCAATTTTCCTGCTGCATCGGCGGTAACTCCTTCTGTAGCATCCCCTCTGCTGCGGTATGCAAGTCTACCACCGTTGGAACGCCAATCGCTACCACGGGAACTTGCATCGTTCGTTCGGAAATCTCCTTCCGGCAATTCTCGACCCCACTTCCCGGAGCAATGCCGCTATTACAAATCTGTATGGTACACCCTAGTCGCTCCAATGCTGCACATGCAAGGGCATCAATTACCACGACACAGGCTGGTTTTGTCTTTTCACAGACCGCTGCCAACAATTCTGCCGACTCCATGCCCGTCTGCCCCATTACGCCCGTAGTCAAGGCACTCACGGGACGCAGATTCGCAAACACTTCAAAATCAGTCTCTGAAAGAGCATGCTGTAAATGACGAGTCACAAACATCCGCTCTGCTACCAATACACCTAAAGCATCCGGTGTAATACTCCGGTTGCCCAGCCCAGCCACCAACACCAGACCACTTTCCGGCAAAAATGCTCGTAACTCCCTACCAAGTTCCTCCGCTAGCTGCGGAAACTGCGGATTATGGCGGTGAAAAGCTGCCGTTTCCAAGGTTAAATAATGTCCCTCTGGTTTTCCAACCGCAGCAGCCTGCTCCGCATTGGAAATCGTCACCTCTGTAATCTGAAAATAGGTTCCTCGCTGCTTTGGCTCAATGGCAGCCGCTTCCGTCAGTGATTCTACGGCAAGATCTGTTCGGATTGACAACTTTCATTCCCTCCCATTCTTATTTTTTACCCAATAAAATCCGCCGAATGGTCTTGTTGTACAACAGCCCGATCGCTTCGGCGGATTCGTTCGTTCCTGCAAAATCAGGATTCCAATTGTTTTCCTAAAAATTGAGAGGCTGCCTGAATCAGCGTCTTTTGACAGTGATTCACCGCCGCACCGCTGCCATCATCCAAAAAGGCAACTGCTCCGGTGACATCGCCGGCGGAAATAATCGGCAGACACGCCACAGCATGCTTTTCAACGCCCTCCGCTGGAATCATGCCCGATGCTCCATTTTCCGCATAGTACATCTTTCGCTGTTCCATCAAGTCCTCCAGCTCCGGAGAAACCCGTCTGGCATTCCATTCTTTCTTTGCTGCACCCGATACAGAAACAACGTGATCCCGGTCAAAAATTGCAACCGGACAGCCTGCCAAGCGGTGCATAATATCCGCAACCTGTGCAGCGTGTTCGCTCATCTCTCCAATCGGAGAATATTTCTTAAAAATCACTTCGCCGTCATTGCTGGTATAAATTTCAAGCGGGTCACCTTCCCGAATCCGCATAGTGCGGCGAATCTCTTTCGGAATTACAACTCGTCCTAAATCATCAATCCGGCGAACAATTCCTGTTGCTTTCATGGTTTCTTTTCCTCCATTTTTTCAGATTGTATCGCTATTATCTGCATCGGCAGCAAAAATATACAAAAAAATTTGCTGAAATCCACCGGTTTTCCCCACTTTCAAAAGAAAAGATTTTCTCCCACACACTCTAAAAAAAGAAAGTGAGCTACCTATATTTGGTATTTTTTACTGGAATCCCACTTCTTATGCAGTCAAAATGACATCAATTTCTGGAAATTTCAAATGGGAAATGCTATAATAAAAACAATCGTCATTTTCAGAAATCTAAAAAGAGGTGAGTGGCATGAAAGCAAAACGACAATTTACCCTACGGCTAGATGAAGCCTTACTGAATAAGCTCGGATATATTGCAGAATATGAAGGCAGAACCAAAAACAAAGAGATTCAACACCTGATCCAACAGCATATTGTTCATTTTGAACAGGAACATGGTGCCATTGATCTTCGTGAAATCCAACAGGAGGAACCGGTGTCATGACTCTGCAGGATTGCGTGGTACAGCGAATTTATCGTCTTTTAATCCAAATGGATTGGACAATGAAACAGCTTTCCGAACAGTGCGGAATTCCGTTGGCAGAACTGGAATCCCTGATGAAACGGGAAACCGCTGATTGGACTTTAGAACAGCTCTGCACGATTTGCAGAGCGTTTTCCATCTCTCTCCCGGAATTTTTCGATGCACCCATGTTTCAGCGGCTCTTTCTACCGGAAACGCCATAACAGCTACTATTTTTTCATCCATAAAAAATCGGCAGGACAGATGCAATTCTTACAACGAGAAAGCTTCTGTTCTGCCGATTCTTTGTATCCTTGTTGAGAAGCAGTTCAATGCAGTCCAAAACTGATTTGCAGTGCTTCATCCACCTGATGCATGGACGGGCGGTCGAGTGAGCCCATCCGGTCTTTCAGACGGCGTTTGTCAATGGTACGGATTTGTTCCAACAGGACAATGCTGTCCCGTGTCAGTCCACAGCGATCCGCCTGCACGGCGATATGGGTTGGTAAGTGTGCCTTGTCTTTCTGGCTGGTGATGGCAGCTGCAATGACCGTTGGACTATGCCGGTTTCCCACGTCATTCTGAACGATCAGAACCGGACGCAGTCCGCCCTGTTCTGAGCCGACCACCGGGCTTAAATCCGCATAATAAATTTCTCCCCTTTTTACCATCATGGGTCTGATCCACTCCTATGAAACAAAATAAAAAATTGGTACTGTTCGCAGTATGCCCCGCCTGTTACAGTTTATTCATGGGAGGGGTGTTTTGTGTCAAAGGGGAGCGGGAATGAATTGCAAGTTTTTAGTAATGGGATGCAAAATATGAGCCGCAGGCGACTAAAAAGTTTTTCGGTGCAGCATTTTTGAAAAATTGCTGGATCAAAAAACTTTTATTTTGCCTGCGGCTCGATTCTTACAACCAATCCAAACCACAAAAAAGAAGACAGCCGACCCTATCTCAGAATCGGCTATCTTCTGTTGCGGATGTTTGTGCTCCACCAGAAGCACAGGGAATGGACATTTCGGACGATATTCCCAACGGAGGCGTATTTTCCCAGTATATCGCCCAAAATCTCTATGGCAGAAAAAACTTTCGATACAATCTCATCTCATTCAGCAAAATAACTGCTTATAGCTTCGCACCCATCAATGCTTGCATTTCAATTTCAACCAGCTGTGTTGGACGGTTCAATTCCTTAATACCAATCCAAGTACAGCACGGACGGCTTTCCTTGAAAAATTCCGAATAGGCTTTTGTGATTTCCATATTATAAGAAGAACTGGTTGCCCAGATATTCACCTTCACCACTTCTTCCTTAGAAACGCCGTTTTCTTCCAGCAGCTTCACCAGTTTTGTAAAGATATACTTTGCCTGTGCATACGGATCACCCTCGCCATAAACCGTTCCTTCCGGTGTAACCGCAGTTGTTCCGGAAACAAATACAAACGGATCTGCTTTTACAATTCTCGAATAACCGGCAACCTCTTCAAAACTCGAACCACCGCTGATATTCACTCTCTGAAATTCCATGTTACACGACACCTTTCTATCTCTCATTTTTTGGATTAGTAAGAATGTTTCTTACTGTCGTTAGTATAACACAGCCTTTTGCTTTTGTATTGAAAAAAACAGACATTTCCACATGCAGAAAGAAAAGTGTTCTGCAAATTTTAAACCGTTTCCCCAACGATTTCACCATCTTCTGTGGAAAAGTGACTCGATTTTTCCACATTTTTCTAAAAATCATTCCCATTTTTCATAAAATTTCTGTCCGTTTTTCTGGTTTTCTGCCGAAAATCCAGACTTTCAACTTCGTTTTCAACAATCTGTGGAAAGAAAATGCGAGCAGATACGCTCTTTTTTGAGTTTTCCACAGTTTTCAACCATTCAGACACCGAAAATGTCCCCAGATATCGGCGTTTCCCGATTTTTCAACCGGTTGTGGAAAACACTGTTGAAATCTTTTTTCTCTACTGCCACTGCATAATTTCGATTCCTTCCGTTCATACTACCAACACGCAGAAAAATAGGGAGGTGAAAACTGGATGCACGCTCGAAAATGGCTGCCTGCTCTGCTGGCAGTTGCCTGTTTAACCGGCTGCGGCGGAAAGACCAACGACAGTTCTCAACCGGCTACCACAACCACCATCACCAATTCTCCCGGCGACAGCATTGTGACAAAATTAAGCGATGTCGCTGACGATATTGGCGATGCCGGAAAAGATGTATTAACGGATATCGGCGACGCTGCTGAGGATGTCAAAGATGACCTCATGGGCGAAACCACCGAAACCCATACCACCATATCGGATTCCTCGGAATCGACAGAGTCTACAGAAACAACAACCAAATAACAAAACAAGAACCGCTGCTCAAAGGAATCCTCTGAGGAGCGGTTCTTGTATCAAGGAAGGATAAAATGAAGAGATTCTAACACTGCCATCAACCGCAATAGCGGAAAATGTCGCTTAGATTCATGGTATAGTCGTAGAAAAATCCCCGAAGTGTCTGGAAAAATTGCAATTCATATACTTCATTCATTTCTCCGGTCGGTGCTTCTGCGTACTGGCAGCCGTATTCTTTTGCCAGTTCCTGCAACGCCCGATTATAGACGGTTGCCTGCGGCAGCTGCTTATTTACAGAAATCAGAACCAATCGGCTATCCGGCATTGCGGTATGCAGCTGATATAACAGCCAACGATAGGCTTCTATGATACTATCAACCGACTGCGTGCCGGCATTCAGTTCTTCTTCTCCAAAATGCAGCAAAATCATCTTCGGCATGAGCGGTGCAATGCAGGGCTGAATGTAAGATTCTGCCTGTTCAATCGTCAAGCCTTCTACACTACGATTATAAACGGTACAGCTGACACCAAAATCCTGTAATAATTCATTTAATGGCAAGTTGGCTGCGGTGGTTGAACCAAATAATACTACACCGGCTGCCTCTGCCACTTGATTCAAAGTTTGATATGCAGAAATCCGGTCAATTGTTTGTAACATGAAAATTTGCCTCCTTTTGCGGCGTATGTGTCCCATGCATACACCGCTTTGTCTGGTCTTTGTCTTTTGACGGTTCTTATTATAGCATTGACAATTCCAAACGTCCAATATATAATAAGAACGCATCCATTCTATCAGCGTTATCTATTTCGGGGGTTTTGTGCGGGGTTTATCACACATTCCCCTGTGATTCATAAGGTACAATTTATGAATCGTTTCTATCTGCACAAAAATAATTCGACACTGACAGGATTTTTTTCAGAATGTGCAAAGAATCTGGAACGCCTGAAAATTAAGAAAATTGGAATCAAAATTGGGAATGATGAGGAGTTATCTATGGAATTATTACAATTAGAATATTTTTATGCGGTCGCCAAGACGCAGCACGTCACCCACACCGCAGAACAGTTACATATTGCACAGCCTGCTCTCACGCAGAGCATTCACCGGCTGGAAAAAGAACTCGGCGTGCCGCTGTTTCACCGCAGCGGCAGAAATATTGCCCTGACCGAATATGGGGTCTATTTACGAGATGCCTTAAAGCCCATTTTAGAGAATCTGCACGAATTGCCGGAAGTATTACAGGAAATGGCAAATGTTCGGAAGCGTACCATTCGAGTGAATGTGTTGGCTGCCTCGACACTGGTCACACATGCCCTGATTTCCTATCAGAAATCCCATAGCGGCTTGAATTTCCGACTGATTCAAAATTCCCAGTGTGAAGATGCAGATATTACGATTTTTACCCGTTCCTTTTTCCAGCAGCCGGCAGATGGTCGGGGGCGGTATCAGATTTTTACTGAACGAATTTTTATGGCTGTTCCGCAGGATTCGCCCTATGCACGCTGTGAAAGTGTTCGGCTGAAAGACTTTGCCCATCAGAATTTCATTAGCCTGTCCGGTTCTCGCAGCATTCGTTCTATCTGTGACCGATACTGTCAGCATGCCGGATTTACACCAAACATTATTTTTGAAAGCGACAGTCCGGATACCGTGAAAAATTTAATCGCTGGCGGGCTGGGGGTCGGATTCTGGCCGCATTATACATGGGGACAAGAGAACATGGAACAAATTGTCTTGCTTCCGATTTCTGAACCGACTTGTCAACGAGATTTGGTTGTCCATCTGCATCGGCATGCCATGGGACATGCGGAAGCAGTAGATTTCTTTCAGTTTTTGAGCCAATATTTGCTAAAATTAAAAGGGCAGAAGCAAAAATAAGATTTTTCGAGCGTGGTTGCAAAATACGAGCCGCAGGCAACCGAAAAGTTTTTCGGTTGCCTGCGGCTCATGATTAAAAACTATACTTCTAACTTAATCGGATTACAGCTCGTACTCTGCAACTCTCCCCGAAAAAGGAAATTGTGTGAAAATCTAGCCCGAATGCTTGCTTTTTGACACGCTTTTTGGTATAATAATACTAATCCATGACGCAGATATGCTGCCCCTCCCGACAGCCACTATCTTGCTACCCCAAATACATAGAACAGGAGTCATAATTATGCCATTTTTTGAAGATATCGGAAAGAAAATTTCCAACATGAGTCAGAATGCAGTTGAAAAAACAAAGTGTTCCACAGAAACACTCCGCCTGAATAACCAAATTCGGGAAGAACAACGCCTCTGCAAAGACCTCTATCAGCAAATCGGTCAGCGATATGCCCAGCTGTACGAAACCAACTATGACCCTGCCTTTGAACCCCTGATGAGTCAGCTTCGTGCTTCTTTAGAACGCATTGCTTCTTATCAGGAACAAATTCAAATCAAAAAGGCAGCAGTCGCTCAGCCAACCATGCAGCAACCTGCTAACAATTGCTGCCCATCATGCGGTGCACCACTTCCATCAGATGCAAAATTCTGTACAACTTGTGGGGCAAAAGTAGAACTGCCACCCCCAACACCAGTAGAAGCACCCTCCCGTATTTGCCCAAAATGCGGTAATCCGCTTGCATCCGATGCTTTATTCTGTGCATCCTGCGGTGCAAAATTTGAAGATGCAACGGAAATTCCACCACAAAAAGAACCAGTTCCAACAGCCTGCCCAAAGTGTGGTCATTCACTTTCTCCTGATGCAAAATTTTGCCCCATCTGTGGGGAAAAAATGTCTTAATGTCCCCATAGGAGGTTTCTCATTATGATCTGTAAAAAATGCGGTACGTTGCTGCAACCAAACGACCGGTTCTGTTATGCTTGCGGTGCAGCGGTAGAACCGCCAGCATCCACCCCAACAGCAGTTCCAGCGGAAGCACCAACTCCTACGCCAGTTGCTCCACCCATTCCATCCCCTACACCATCTTCAACTGTCACATCCACTCCAGTGGAAACACCCACACCAACAACGACTACAACCACAACAAGTACTGCTGATGCTACAACGTCAACAACTGCTGTTCCACCGATTCCAGAAAATCCATTGCAAGCAACCATTGCACAACCGGCTGTTCCTGTAAAATCGTCGAAAAGAAATATGATTTTCGGCTTTCTCAGTATTGGCGTTGGCTGTTTGATTATCATTGGAATTCTCTGCTATTTGTTTTCCAACAACGGTTATCGCTCAGCAGTCAAGGAAATGTGGTATGGAATCGAACGGCAGGATGCCAATGGTGCAGCTGCAAATATGTTTCCATCTGAAGCTGCCTCACAACTCGACCTGACGGAACAGACGATAGAAACCTATCTTTCTACTTTTCAAGAGCATGCTGCCCGTTACGGCGACAACTATCATATTTCCATTCAGTTTGATGATGTCGAAGAACTGGATTCCGAACAATTAGAACAGTTCAACATCTGGTTTCAAAATCTCTCACTGGAAAAGGACGTCAGCAAGACTTATGCTGTGGATTACACCCGTTCTATTTCCGGTAAAAATGGAAAAGAAGCGGAACATCGTTTCTGCTATATTTACCGTTACGGAAATAATTGGTATACATTAGAGCCTGCATTGCTGGGACTGCAAGACCCACTTTCTTAATCGGGAGCAGTAACTTTTTTGAAAATTTTTCAGCCAACCTGCAAATCTGCATTGACAATTTACCAGATTTTTTGTTATAATAGAGCCTGTATGACGATTCTATTTGACACACACGCTGTCCTTCTCCCCTACGCTCGAACCGTGTGGGTGGAAGGGCAGCGTTTTTTGTTTTCGGATAACAGGGATATTGGTGCATCGGGGAACTTACAAAACCTCAAAATTACACCGCAAAAGAAAGGATGAACCAGCATGAAATGCAAATTCTGTGAACAAGAGCTCCCGGAGGGAGCGGAAAAGTGCCCGAACTGCGGCATTCCTGTCCGCTCTAATCAGAAAGAAAGTCCACCCATTGGTGCAGCGATGACCACCTATCGTACACCGGAACAGATGAAAGATGCTGAACCCATTGCCGACATCGAACCACTGGAAGTCCGCTATGAACGGCTCGAACGCACCAGCCGCCGCAATCGTTGGATTGCACTCTGTGCCATTTTATTGGTACTGATTTTATTGGTCAGCGGATATTTCCTGTTTTTCTGCGGCTATCGGGCAACGATTCGCCGCTATGTAAAGGGCAGAGATTCTATGAGTGGGACACGATATTGTGAAATTGTTCCAGACGCATTCCTCTCGAAAATGTCCAGCAAGTACAGCATGAACCGCAAGGAGATTCGGGACTGTCTAGACGGCTATTTTAACTATGCGAAAGAACAAATGGCAGATGACCTCGGCTCTAACATTGAATTTGGTTATGAACGAGATGAGGCAACCACTTATACAGACGAGGAAACCTGCTCAGAATATGAACAGAAAATTGCAGATACCTACTCGGTAACGGTGGAGATTGACAAGGTTGTACTGGAAAATGTGCGGATTGTCACCAGCGGCAGCAATCAAAATGCAACAGATAGCTTAACGCTGACACTGTTCAAGAGTGGCTCAAAGTGGTATTGTATGGATGCTATGGAGCAGGTTGACTATGCTTGCCAGTATGACGGCTATGATTTGTGGTAATTAATAAGATGGGTTACTAAAATACGAGCCGCAGGCAAAAGCGGTCGAGCTGGCTCAGCTCGGCGGAGGAGGGTTGTTAGGGAGGACAAGCTGTCCTCCCTAATAGAGGTATTGATTAGACGATATTGAAATCTAAGAAAAATAAGCACACGCTGTTCGCCATTCAAGAAACATAAAAATTTCAGAAAAACGAACGTTTAAGAAAGATTCATAGGCAATTCGGACAACGCAACCACCGGCGAACAGCACACAGGCAGACAGCGAGTCGTATCTGCCAAACCGGATGCAGTTGGTTTCCCTAAGAACAACTTCTCTTAGAGAAAACAATTCTTTAGCATCCGGCAAAAGGGGGTTCCACCCCTGCTTTTGCCTGCCAGCGTGCTGCAATTGCCCCGTTGCCTTACCTGAACTTACAGCCTTGATTCTCATGATTCAACTTTGTTTGAATTTGACAGCTTCAAAAAATGCAATTGCAGCAGGGAAAACAGATTGCAAATTTCGTTTGCTTCGCAAATGTGGGCTGCTCGCCCACACCTCGGCAGCATTTTTGAAAAA
>CABQIF010000025.1 GCA_902464115.1 uncultured Ruminococcus sp.
GATGAAACGCAACGCAACCAACCTTCCCGGTGAAGTTGCCTTGCAGCTTTGCCCCTCGTTGCTGGCAAATTTTCAGATGCCCAAGCATGTCATTGTCGTCACAGGGACGAACGGCAAAACAACTGTAACCAATCTGATTGGCAATGTGCTGAAAAAGTGCGGCAATGCCATCATTACCAATGCTTTCGGCGGAAATGTCGATACGGGGATTGCATCCTTGCTGCTGGCAAATTCCAAGCTAAACGGCACACTCACCGCTGACACGCTGCTGCTTGAAATGGATGAACGCAGTGCTCAGCGAATCTTGCCGTATGTAAAGCCAGATTATCTGGTGTGCACCAACTTGCAGCGAGATTCCATGAAGCGGAATGCACACGTGGAATTTATCTTCGACTTCCTGAACCGCAACATTCCGGAAAAAACGGTGGTCATTTCCAACGCAGATGATTTGGTCAGCAGTCAACTCGTTCCAGAAAACAAGCATATTTACTTCGGTGTTGCCCTGCTGGACGGAGAAGTCCCAACCAATGACAGTTTGGTCAGCGATATTGTCAACTGTCCAAACTGCGGAACACGGCTGCAATTTTCTTTCCGGCACTATAATCACATCGGACAGGCAACTTGCCCGAACTGTGGCTTCTGCAACGCAAAAGCAGATTTTCAGGTGGCAAAAGTCGAAAACTGCACTGCCACCATTCAGCATCACAATACAACAGAAATCTATCCGATTCCAAACGACCGGATCACCGATATTTACAACTCCGCTGCGGTCATTGCCTTTTTGCGAACCTATGGCATTTCACAGCAACAAGTTGCAGATTGCCTGAAAGGCAGCGAGATCGTAAAATCCCGTTATGATACCTTAACTTCTCACGGAAAACCCGTTTATATTACGCTTGCCAAAGGACAAAACCCCATTGCCTGCTCCGCAGCGTGTGACTTTGTCCGGAAAGAACCTGGCAAAAAAGCAGTCATTCTCATTCTGGAAGACTTCTATGACCGCCGCCGCACCTCTGAAAACATCGCTTGGATTTATGAAACCGACTTCGAATTTTTAAAGCAGGATGACATTGTCCAAATCATTGTTGGCGGAAAACGAGCGACGGATTATCTGGTACGCCTGTTGATCGCTGGCGTCGACCGCAGTCGGATTGTCTGCTGTGCCAGCGAAACAGAAACCGTTCAGCATCTTCAGTGGGACAAATTCGACAAACTGATGATTCTATACGACCTGTACAACACAGAATCCCTCTCCCAGATTAAAAAACAACTTCAGGAGGATGCTGCCATATGAATACCTGTGTAATTGAAGCGTTATATCCGGAAGTCTGCAATTTGTTCGGCGATACCGGAAACTTGCGATACTTAAAATTATGCCTGCCACAGGCAACGTTTATTGAAACTGCTCTGAATGATGAACCCTACTTCGTTCACCATCCTGTTTCTATGATTTACCTAGGGCCGATGTCTGAGCATACACAATGCACTGTAATCTCCAAACTTGCCCCCTATCGGGAACGCATTGCTGAATGCATTGCAAACGGTGTGACATTCCTAGCAACGGGAAATGCCATGGAGGTCTTCGGAAAGCAAATCACCGATGCTCAATCGGGGATTACAACGGGGCTTGGGCTGCTCGACCTGACCACCACACGGGACATGATGCACCGTTTTTACAGTCTGGTGCTTGGCACTTACAATGAACTGCAAATGGTGGGATTTCGGGCACAGTTCACCCGTTCCACACTCGGGGCAACAGAAATGCCTTTTATTCAGGTGACCAAAGGCACACCGATGTGTGAAACTGCACGAATTGATGGTATTCAGAAAAATCACTTCTATGGCACGTATTTATTAGGGCCACTGCTGATTTTAAATCCCTACTTCACCAAACAGCTGTTACAGCAGATCACAGGGGAATCCGTACCGCTTGCATTTGAAAAAGAAACCATTGCTGCCTATCATGCACGGCTGGCAGATTTTCAGGATAAACGTGTTGGGATTCACTAACACCCGCAAACCGCCGCACGCACAAAAAACGTGCGGTTTTTTGTATCAGAATCAGAAAGGAGCATTCTTCCCATGGAACACCACACCCTCGGCTGTGTGATTTTTGACTTGGACGGCACACTGCTGGATTCTATGAATGTCTGGTCACAGATTGACCGCAACTTACTGAACCACTACGGCAAAATTGCACCGGATGATTTAACTGAACAAGTGAAAAAGATGACCATTCAACAATCTGCTCAATATTTCATTGACCGCTTTCAACTGCCCTGCCAGCCGGAAGAATTTATTGCACTGGTACAATCCATGGCAGCGAATGCTTACCGGAACACACTGCAACTAAAACCGGGCGTTTTTCCATTGCTGGACTGGCTGGATGCCCGAAACATTCCCTATTGTGTCGCAACGGCAACCTATCCAGATTTAGCAGAAGCTGCTTTAAAGCGGCTGCAAGTCTGGGAGCGGATTTCGTTTTTGATTACAGAACAGGAAGTTGGCGTTGGAAAATCACAGCCAACGATTTACCGGCAAGCTGCCAGCCGCATGAGCTGCGGAAAACGACAGACAGTTGTAGTAGAAGATGCCGTACATGCCACAGAAACCGCTACGGCAGATGGATTTTTTACAGTTGGCGTTTATGAGCCGACGCTATCGGAAATGGATTGGAACACGATGCAAGCACGGGCAACCGTTTCTGTAAAGAATTTACAGGAATTGTTGGCAGAGATTCAGAGCGGACGGATTCCGCTATAATTTTAAGGGGACAATTTGCATCTTAGGGAAAACAATCTGCAACATCCGGCAAAAGGGGGTTCCACCCCTGCTTTTGCCTACCAGCGTGCTGCAATTGCCCCGTTGCCTTGTCTGAATTTGTAACTTGTTTCACAAAGACAATCAAATTGCGAATTGGAAAGTTTCAAAAGTGCAATTGCAGCAGGAAAAACAAATTGCAAAATTTGATTTGCTCCGCAAATGTGGGCTACTCGCCCACACCTCGGCAGCATTTTTGAAAAACTGCTGCACCGAAAAACTTTTTGTTTGCCTGCGGCTCGTTTACAGATAGCACTGAAAAACTTATCCCCTCACCAGAAAGGAGCAGACCATGCCCAGCTACCGCAAAGAACCACTGACCGGACAAATGCACGTCTATGTCAGCGAAAATCACCGCTTCGGAACAGATGCCTTTTTACTTGCCAACTTCTCCAACTGGCGAAAAAAAGACCTTGTCTGTGACCTCGGTACAGGCTGCGGAATTATCCCCATGATTCTACAACGAAAAAATCCCCCGAAACACACTTGGGGGGTGGATATTCAAGCCGATGCCATTGACCAATTCTCACAGGCAATTACAGAATGCGGCGTGCAAGACCGTGTGACCCCTGTCTGTGCCGACCTCAAACAACTCTGGCAGGATGCTCCCTTAGAACGCTGCGATTTAGTCACCTGCAATCCGCCTTACAAAGCTTATCAAGCCGGCATGGAAAGCCAGTTGACGGCACAAAAAATTGCACGACACGAAATTCTCTGCAACATTGCAGATGTCTGTCAGGCTGCCAGTCGGTTACTAAAATTCGGCGGACGGCTCTGTATCTGCAACCGCTCGGAACGGCTGGCGGATTGCATTGCTGCAATGCAGCAATTTCACATCGAACCAAAACGATTACAGTTTGTTTCCAAAAATCCAGATACTGCCCCGTGGCTGTTTCTGCTGGAGGGCAGAAAAGGCGGAAAGCCATTCTTAAACGTCCTTCCGCAATTTTATATTCGGGACGGGGAAACAGATTCGGAAGCTGTCCGGAATCTCTACCGCTTACCAGAAGAACAGGAGGTGCAGCCATGAGCGGCACATTATATGTCATTGGAACACCCATCGGAAATCTTGAAGACATGACCTTGCGACAGCTGCGAATGTTGCAGGAAGTCGACTTCATTGCAGCAGAGGACACCCGTGTCACTCGAAAACTGCTCAGTCATTATGATATTCACACCCCGATGGTCAGCTATCATGACCACAGCGGGCAACTTGTCACCCAACAGCTATTACAGCGAATTGCTGCCGGAGAAACCTGTGGCATTGTCACCGATGCCGGAATGCCCTGCATTTCTGACCCAGGCGAAATTTTAGTACGATGCTGCAAAGAACAGGGTATCCCAGTCACTGCCGTTCCAGGACCCAGTGCAGCAATTACAGCTCTGGCAATTTCCGGACAGGAAACCGGACGATTTACTTTCGAGGGCTTCTTGTCCGTCACCAAAAAACAGCGAATGGAACACTTGCAATCCCTGCAAACCGAACGCCGCACCATGATTTTCTACGAAGCTCCACACAAATTATTACGAACACTGACGGATTTGGTCGCTTGTTTTGGCGGAGAACGTCCCGTTTCCATCTGTCGGGAACTGACGAAACTGCACGAAGAAGTCTGGAAAACGACCCTCGCAGAGGCTCTGCATCGCTATGAACAGCAGCCACCCAAAGGGGAATTTGTTTTGATTGTTGCAGGCATGCCAGAATCAACGGAGGAAACGACACTTTCCATGGAAGATGCTCTGCAACAGGTACAAGAACGAGTTGCACAAGGTGAACGGCTAACAGATGCCTGCAAGGCAGTTGCAGCGGAAACTGGATACCGCAAGCAAGACTTATACCAACAGGCAATTCAGGAACGGGAAAGCGAATAAGCAACTACAAACCCATCGCAACAAACAGGAGGTCTTTTTTATGTTTGCCAATTATCACACCCACACTGCACGCTGTCACCACGCAACTGGCGAGGACAAAGCCTATGTAGAAGCTGCCATTCAAAACGGCTTTCAGGTTTTGGGCTTTTCCGACCACTGCCCGTGGATTTTTTCAGACGGCTATGTTTCTCCCATCCGCATGACTCCCGATGAATTGGACGGCTATGTGACTTCCTTGACTGCACTGAAAAAAGAATATGCCGCAGATATTACGATTTATATCGGTCTGGAATCTGAATATGTTCCGGAAATGCTGCCGGAACAGCAGAAGTTTTTACAGGATTATCCGATTGACTACCAAATTCTCGGCGAACATTTTCTCTATCCGGAACAGCGTGGTATTTATACCGGAAAACCGACAGACAATGCAGCAGAATTGAAACACTACGTTGACCAAGTCATCGTTGGCATGGAAACCGGAAATTATCTCTATCTTGCCCATCCGGATTTATTTCACTTCATCGGCGACCCTGCTCTTTATGAACAGGAATTTCGGCGGCTCTGTGTGTATCTGAAAGAAAAGCAAATCCCGATTGAAATCAATCAGCTGGGACTTGTAGACCATCGGCAGTACCCAAACCCTGCCTTTCTAAAGATTGCGGAATCTGTTGGCAACACTGCGATTATTGGCTGCGATGCACACCATCCAAGTGCCCTATTGGATACGGATTCTCAACAAGCCTGCAAAAAGTTAGCAGAACAATATCACCTGCCTTTGGTGGAAGTGTTTCCGCAGCTGTCCAGATAATCTCACACAAAAATAGCGGACACGCTCCTCATTCATGGAACGTGTCCGCTATTTGATTTTATGGAACTGTTGTGGTAGTCGTTTCTATTTGCGTTGTAGATTCCCCTGTAGTGGTCTGCTTTGGAGCATACCAAGCTTGATACTCCGAAAGGGTCAAGACCAAATCGGAATTATAAGCATCAATCATCTGTTGTTTTGTGGTATAACCGGCAGCATCATCCATTAGATATTCGCCATACCACAGCCCAAAGAATGACCAGACTGCCTGATCTCGCCGAATGGCGGTCAAGTCTGGAATCGTGCTGCATTCGCTGAGGGCAACCATCTTATTTTTTGCAATCTTCTGTAAAGCAAAAAATTGTTCGTAACGGCTGCCATATGCTTCATCAGCATCCACATAAATATCCGCAGCGGCAATATCATATTCTGTGTCGGGGACGAGATATTCTGCACTCTGTCCGTTCCAAATCCAAATTAGATTATGCAACTGGTGATAGTCTACCATGCGAGTATACATCAGATGCCACAGCCATTGATAGGCTTCACTGCCAGATGCACCCCACCAGAACCAACCATTGCTTGCTTCCTGTAATGGTCGCCAAAGGACGGGAACGCCAGCTTCCTGCAATTCCTTCAACGCTTCTGCAGCAGCATCAATATCTTCAATCAGGGCAATGCATTCCGCTGAGATCGTGCCATCTTTGCGAAGTTGTTGCAGTTCATAGCGGTTCAAATGGACAATGTCTGCATCTGTCACAGCGTTTGCAAGGGAGAAGTCTGTTTCATCCTTGTAAACAGATGCTGTTCCGATAGGAGCATTCCAATGCCACATTAAACCAACGACACCGCCACGTTCTGCCCATTCCAAGCTGGAATCAATGGCATCTGCCTCTTCCGGAGAACCGCCGTTGCCAGAATACCCGTATAGGTCTGCGAAGCGAATCAACGGGAGTTGTCCGGTAATCTGGTAAATCTGGGTCAGTTCGGTATTTTCTGCACTGGAAACATATTGTCCGGAAATCATCGTCTTTCCGTATTGCCCCACGAGAAATTGCATCAGGTTTTTCGTTTCTTCGGTTGCATTCGGGTCACAGAGTTCAGACGAAATCGAAACGCTATCCTGTTTCTCTGCATTTTTCAGCAGAATGCAGTCAATGAGTGCATCGCCACTTTTCTGCTGAATGGTAATGGTGCGAGTTCCAGCCTCCAGATAAACACCCTGCACCGTTGCCTGTACAAATTTTCCCGTTCCGGGAATTGTGAGGAGATTATACGGCGTTCCCTCTACCGTCATCAGACAAGTTGCATCGGCATCCGCCGCCATTACAACGGAAATATCATAGTGCTGTGAGGACGGAACGGAAACCTGAAATAATAATGTGTTTTGTAAATCACCGGAAAGTCCGGCAACATAGCCGCTGCCAGTGTATCCGCTGCGTTCGTTCTCCACAGTGAACAGCGTGGATAATTTGCAATCCTCTGCCTGTACCCGTACTTCTGCCGGCATTTCCATGCTGGCAGGTGCGGAAACGGTTTCCTGCGGATAAGATGGACCTCGAATTGTCGTGGTTGTCATCGTTTCCGGAACGGATTCGGTTGGCGGTTCTGTTGTTTCTGTAGTAGAAAGAGGAACAGACTGCGGTACACGGGGATATTGTTGTACCGTCTGACAGCCCGTCATGACAAAAAAGCAGAGCATCGACAGAATGATGCTGCCGATTCGTTTCATGCAACTCCTCCTTTCTGAAATTGCAATTTATACCCGTACGGTGTAAGTGTGTCCGGCAACGGTTTCAAACTGAATCGTTTCCCCATCTTGCAGGGCTTCTACTGGTTTCTGTTCACAAGTGACACTGGCAACCGCATTGCACCGCAGCCGGCATGGATTTCCGTTCAGCGAGAGAATCGCAGCAGTGGTCAGCTTGCCATTTTCCCACTGCATACTCACTTCAAAGCCACCTCTTGCACGCAGTCCGCTAACGCTGCCCGTTGTCCATTCTGGCGGCAGTGCTGGGAGCAGGTTCAGTTCATCGGCATGGCTTTGCAGCAAGCATTCTGCAATTGCAGCCAATCCGCCGAAGTTTCCGTCAATCTGGAACGGTGGGTGAGAATCCAACAAATTCGGGTTGGTTGACCAAGTCAACAGCTGCTGTAAGTTTTCATATGCCATTCTGCCATCGAGCAATCGTGCCCACATATTGATAATCCATGCACGACTCCAGCCAGTGTGATTCCGGTTTCCGTGAATCAGGCGACGAATCAAAGTTGCCCGTGCAGCCTTGCTGAGTTGTGGGGTCTGGTGTGGGTCAATCAAATGTGCCGGATACAGGGCAAACAACTGTGAAATGTGGCGGTGTCCAATGTCAACTTCTGCATAGTCCTCCGACCATTCCTGAATTTGTCCATACTTTCCGATTTTAATCTTCGGTAGCTTCTTCAGCAGGTCTGACAATTCCTGTGCAAAGGCTTCATCTCGCTGTAAAATCCGGCTGCTTTCGATGACATCTTGAAACAGTACCGTGATGATTTCAGAGTCCATAGCTGCCCCCATGCAGAGACTGCCAGTTTCTCCAGATTTTGTCCGATAGGTGTTTTCCGGTGAAACAGATGGGCAGGTTACCAGCTCGCCCTTTTCGTTTTCCATGAGATAATCCACGAAGAACAGGGCTGCTTCTCGCATCAAATCATAGTGAGCGGACAAGAAATCCCGGTCTTGCGTAAAGAGATAGTGTTCAAAAATATGCAGGCAGAGCCACGCTGCACCAGTTGGCCAAATCGTTGCTGGCTTGCACAAATCCTGCGGAGCGGTGTCCCCCCAAATATCGGTACTGTGATGGCAGACAAAGCCACGGCAGTGGTACATTTCCTTTGCGGTTTTCCGTCCTGGGTCTTGCATCCGTGCGATCAAATCAAACAATGGCAAATGGCATTCTGACAAGTTGCAGACTTCTGCCGGCCAGTAATTCATTTGCGTGTTGACATTGACCGTGTAACGGCTGCCCCATGCTGGGTGCATATCTTCGTTCCAAATGCCCTGCATATTCATCGGCTGTGAGCCCGGACGGCTTCCAGCAATCATCAGGTATCTGCCATAGTTGAAATAGAGCACGGCAAGATGTCCGTCATGGATTTGCAGCTTGCATTCCTTGTGGTCGCCCTCATCGCCCCGTAACCGCTGTAAGCGTTCGTCTGTCGGCAGGGTGCTGTTGCCTTCGCTGTTGTCCGGCAGGTTCAAGCGTACCCGCCGGAATAATTTCTGATAGTCGCTCAAATGGCGATAGAGCAGTTCTTCATAGGTGCAGTCCTGTGCATAGGCAACGTCCATGCGGGCAGCTTCTTCGTAGTCATCCCCGTGATAGAAACTGGTTGCCACAGAGAGCAGCAGGGTAACTTCATCTGCGTTTTCAATGACCAGCTGACCGCCCAGTGTTCGCATCGTGCCGCCAGTCTGCCTGCCCGTCAGGGCTGCTGCAAAGCCAATGCCGTTCTTTCCGCCTGTACCGCCAGTATAGAGAATGGTATTTGGTGCACATGGGCGACAATCGTCATAATCGTCCTCTCTGCCATCAATTCCAACGGACAGCGAAATGCAGCCCTTTTGGTCGGCAGCAATGTGCAATACCATAATCTGGTCTGGATAGGAAACAAACAGTTCCCGGATATAATTGACCTCATTCACGTTGAATTGTACGGCTGCCAATGCTTGTTCCAAATCCAAGCTGCGGCAATATTGACGAGCTTTGCCCTGTATTTTCTGATGAATTTCCAAGTTACCCAGTGGCATATAGTGCCGTGCGTTGGGCGTTACACCCTGCATTTTTTCAAAGGCAATCTTTTCTGCTGCCTGAATGTGTTCTTCTGCGAGGAGTTTGCGGATTTCCAAAAGTCCTTCATAGGCATCTGGGTTGTTACGTTCCCGTTTTCCGCCTGACCAGACGGAATCTTCGTTCAGTTTGATGACTTCGTGTTCTGGATCGCCGAACAGCATGCCCCCGATTCTGCCGTTCCCGACTGGCAGTGCATGATCAAAATCTGTCGCTGGACTGCGATACCAAAGTGTGGTTTGTGAATCCATGTTTATATCCTCCGTTTCCTCGTTTTCCATATAAAAATCTGAGCATTCCTGCCCAATATCCCATCTATTATACCATAATCACCCACAAAAAGCAATTGGTTCTTTCAAAATCAAACCATAAAATTTAATTTCCTATTTTTAACAAATATGTTACGTTCCATTCTTCTTTTTCGGGGTTTCTTGTCTATTTTCTTGACATTGTGAAAAAAATATGGTACAATAAATCAAAATCCGGGGGATTGGATTGCAAAAAAATTTGAGATTGAGAGATGATTGCTGTTGAAACGATACGCAACCCGAAAAAAAAACTCTGTACGAAAATATATCTTAATGGCTGCCGATGTCGGGATTCTTTTTTTGTGCATAGTCTTAACGGTATTTGTGTTCTTCCTGCTGGAACAACCAGTGATGCAGATGAACCACTTGCTTCCGTATTTTGCCATCAACATTCTGTTATCCTTTCTGACCTTGACGGTCAGCGGTGCATATGATGTCTTTTGGCGATACTTTAATATGCGGGACTATATCACCTGTTCGCTTGGCGTAATTATTGGGCAGGTACTCAGCAGTCTTGTAGTGCTGCTGTTACGATGGCATATTCCATTTGGATTTTTGGTTTTGAATACAACCCTTGCCCTTGGCGGAATTGTGGCATTTCGTCTGGTTTTTCGCCATACGTTTTTAATTTTAACCGATGCCGGACGGGTGGAATCTCGAAAGCGGCTGTTAATTGTCGGTGCAGGCAGCGGATGCGAATTGATTTTGAAAGAAATTCAGCGTTCCTGTGCAGACCCAGAAAAAACGCCGCCGATTCCCTACGACCCTATCTGTATTGTCGATGATGACCCGTTGAAACGCAACGCAACGGTAATGGGTGTTCGGGTTGCCGGAACGACAGAGGATATTAAACCGCTCTGTGACAAGCTAAAAATTGATATGATTCTGTTTGCGATTCCGTCTTGCGATGAAGAAAACCGCAGACGCATTCTTGACCTCTGTTCGCATGCTGGACGACCAGTGAAAATCATGCCGCATCTGAGCCAAATTTTGTTTCAGAAAGACATCATTCCACAGATTCAAGATGTTCGGATTGAAGACCTGCTGGGCAGAGAGCCAGCAAAGTTTGACCGAGAAAAAGTTGCTAATTTTCTAAAGGATAAAGTCTGCATGATTACAGGCGGTGGCGGTTCAATTGGTTCGGAAATTGTCCGGCAGATTATGACCTATCACCCCAAAAAAGTGATTATTGTAGATATCTATGAAAACAATGCCTACGATATTCAGCAGGAATTGTTTCTCACCTATGGTTCAAAGATTCCATTGTTTGTGGAAATTGCCTCTGTTCGGGATCATGCAAAACTGATTACACTGTTTGAAAAATATCATCCGCAGATTGTCTTTCATGCAGCAGCCCACAAACACGTTCCATTGATGGAAAATTGTCCGGAAGAAGCAGTAAAGAACAACATTGTTGGTACATTTTATCTCGCAACGCTGGCGACTACATTCCAATGTGAAAAATTCATCATGATTTCCACAGATAAAGCAGTGCACCCTGCCAATGTTATGGGAGCAACAAAACGCTGCTGTGAAATGATTATTCAGTATATGTCCCAGCATTCCACCAATACAGAATTTATCACGACTCGATTCGGGAATGTGCTTGGCTCAAATGGCTCTGTCATTCCGCTATTTCGGAAACAGCTGGAAAGCGGAAAGCCGCTGACTGTTACCCATCCGAAAATGATTCGGTATTTCATGACCATTCCAGAGGCAGTGTCTTTGGTGCTGCATGCCAGTGCAATGGCACATGGCGGTGAAATTTTCGTGCTGGATATGGGTGCACCTGTTCGCATTTTAACGCTGGCAGAAAACTTGATTGCTGCCTATGGAAAACGCCCTTATATTGATGTAAAAATTCGATTTATTGGGTTGCGACCAGGCGAAAAAATGGAAGAAGAACTGATGACCGAACAGGAAAATCAACAGCAAAAAACCTTGCAGGAAACCGAAAACAGTCAAATCTTTATCGGCAAACAAATTGCATTCGATGATACCAACTTTGTTTCACGTCTTTATGAAATTGAGCAGGCTGCCCTGCGAAATGACCGGGAAGAAACCTTACAGTTACTCAAAGCGTTAGTGCCGGACTTTCACCATGAAGATGCCCATTCATCCACTGCAAAATAAGGAAAGGAGCGTTCTTCTTTGCACAATTTTTATCGCCGTTATATCAAACGGCTGCTGGATATCATCCTTGGTATTCTTGGCTGCATTCCAGCCTGTCCAGTCATGCTGATTGTCATCATTGCGATGTTTTTCTTTGACCGAGGAACAATTTTCTTTGTACAGGAGCGTGCTGGAAAACGAGATGCCAACGGCAACCCGACCACATTCCGGATGCATAAGTTCCGCACCATGAAAATGAATACCCCTCATGACATTCCAACAGACCAATTTGAACATGCTGACCAGTATATTACACCACTCGGAAAATTTCTGCGGAAATCCAGTCTGGATGAACTGCCGCAGATTTTTGATATTCTGCGGGGGGATATGTCTTTTGTAGGCCCACGTCCAGCACTGCCGAATCAAACCAGACTGCTGGAACTGCGTCATGAAAATGGTTCTGACCAGCTGAAACCCGGATTATTCGGCTGGGCACAGAAAAATGGACGAGATCGTCTTCTTGAACCAGAAAAAGCTGCTTATGATGGCGAATATGCAGAAAAACTTTCCTTTTGGATGGACTGCAAATCCTTCTTCGGCTGCATTTTTAATTCTGTTTTGCAAAAAAATGTTGTTGAAGGCAAGCAACAACGCTCCTCTAAACAATAAACCAACAAATCACAATCCGCACAGTTTCCACAACTCGTGCGGATTTTTTTATGCTCTGCAAATCGACAAAAACTGTCGCAGCAATCGCAGATGGGTTTTCCACTTCGCCGGTTTTTTCGGCTCTGGCAGGGTGGAAAATCCACAAGGGGTACAAACTGCCGTCCATGCATCATCTTTCGGAAATGCTGCCCGGTCTGCCTCTGCTGCATGATGACAGAGCATTTCGATTGCTCCCTGTGCCGCTGGAAGCGGATGTTCGAAAAAGTGTGTTGCCAGCTGCATGGCACGTTCCTGCCCCCGCTGAAACATGAAATCCTGCGTGACAACTTCCGGCAGATGTTCCGCATTTGGCAATAGTAAGCCCATGAAATAGGGGTCTGCGTTCCAGTCGCATTCTCGCCGCATCATCCGAAATGGGTCGTCAAAATAGGTATTCACTGCCAGAGCAACACTGCAACGCTCTGCAAGAGAAGGCTGTTCTGCTTGAATCGCCGGATACAATCGCCCGTAATGCTGGAACACAGCTCTGGCTGCTGGCAGCCACATTCCCTGCAAGCCCAGACAACGAGGATTTTCCACGTCTGCAATGCGGTTATCCCCAATTTGCAAAAATTGCTTTGGTGGGATTTCCATGCGTTTCAACTGTCGATAAATTCCGCCATTCGCCTTGCTATACCCCAATTCAGAGGACAGCAACAACAAATCATAGTCGCCTGCTCCCACTTTTTGCAGCATCCGCACAATCTGTTCGGTCGGCAGGTACATATCTGTCACAATGGCGATGTGTTTTCCGGCTTCTTTCGCCGCACAGTACAGGGAAAGTCCGCTCTCTCTCGGATAGCAGTACCGCCATTCCAGTTCCAGTTCCAAATCCATCCACTGCTGTATCACGGCATCAGAAATACCCGTTTTCTGCTGGATCGCCTGATAAATTTCGAGAAAGGTCAGTTCTCGTTTTCTACCCTGCCGCAGCTGGTTTTCCGTCTGACTCCGCAGTGCTGCAAAGTCTGGTACTTGCAATTCCTGTTCCATCTGACAAAACAGGTCATCCGGCTGCAAAAACGGACGCAGCAACAGGGTATCAAATAAATCAAATCCAATCCAATCATATGCCATCATTGCAGTGCGAATCTGTTCGCAGGAATTCATAGACAGCATCCTCCTTTTCCAAAAGAAAACACCCCTGCCGCTTGACAGGGATGTTTTTTGTTACATTTCGCTTCTGTTTTCCAGTGCCTTATAAAGCGTGACTTCATCGGCATATTCCACCACGCCACCGACTGGCAATCCAAATGCCAAACGGGAAACTTTGATCTGCATTGGCTTGAGCAGCTGTGCGAGATACATCGCTGTGGCATCGCCCTCCACAGTGGGATTGGTTGCCATAATGACTTCTCGAACCGTTCCGCTCTGTAATCGTGCCAACAGTTTCCGAATCTTCAGCTGTTCCGGCATGACACCGGTCAGCGGAGAAATCAGCCCGTGCAAAACGTGGTAAACGCCATGATATTCGTTGGTACGCTCGAAAGCGGCAACGTCTTTCGGTGCTTCTACCACACAGATGATTCCATGGTCTCTGGTATCATCGCTACAAATCGGACAGACTGCTTGGTCAGTGAGGTTTTGGCAGCAGCTGCAATAGTGAATCGCTTTTTTGGCGTGCATCATTGCATCTGCAAATGCCTGTACTTCTTCTTCTGGTCTGGAAATCAGATAATACGCCAGACGCTGGGCAGATTTCATGCCGATTCCCGGCAATTTTGCAAACTGTTCTGCCAACAGCACCATGGGCAGTGCATTGCTGTCTGCCATTGATTAAAACAGACCCGGCAGGGATACGCCGCCTGTAATCTTGCTCATTTCGGTTTCTGTTGTGCTTTCTACCTGGTTTACAGCTTCGTTGATGGCACTGATGACCAGATCCTGCAACATTTCTACATCTTCCGGATCAACGACTTCCTTGTTGATGGTCAGGGACTTGATGGTCTTCTTACCAGTTACAACAACGGAAACTGCACCGCCGCCAGAGGTTGCGGAAAATTCTCTGTTTTCGATGTCTTCCTGTAAGGTGGTGATTTCATCCTGCATCTTCTGTGCCTGACGAATCATTGCATTCATATTCTGGGCACCGCCCATATTCTGCTTTGGTAATCTTGCTTTCATGATTGAGATCTCCTTAAAGAATGAATTTAAATCAAAAATTTTTTATTCCACAGCAGTTTCAAGATTGCTGTCTTTGGCTTTTTGCAACAGTGTCTGCACCGGAGAAACTTCCGTCTGTGCCGGATTACTGCACTTTGCAAGAATTTTATATTCCTGCCCTAAAATCTGCCGCACCGTATCGCCAAGCGAACGGGCATTTTCATGATTTTTCAGCAGGGTCAGGAAAAACGGATTCTTTGCAACGATCAAGAGCGTTCCGCCCCGAATATACGCATCCGATTCCGCAAGGCTGCCGGAAACTGCCGGATTCACACTCCGGTATGCCTCCAAAATATCTGCCCACTGGGAAACAGGTTGAATCTGTTCCTGTATAGTCTGTGTTGGGGTGGGCGTTGGCTGCGGTGCAGGCGATTGCATTGATACTTCTGCCTGCTGGACAGCTGCTACAACCGGTCTTGGCTGCATCGGTCTTGGTGCTGGGGCTGCTGCTGGCATCGCTGCAAGCGGTGTTTGTACCGTTGCCGGCAGCATCAGCCGAATCAACGCCAATTCCAATTCTGTTCGTTTGCCAGGATTTCGCTGCATCCGTTCTCGGCAATCCTGCAAAACAGAAATTGCACGCAAGATTTGTTCCATCGTCACCGGACTGGTCAGTTCCCACAGATGTGGGAGTTCCTCCGGCAGACAACTCAGCAATTCTTCCGGAACATTGCCGGCTTTCAGCAGCATCATATTCCGCAGCTGTTCTGTCAACTCCTCGCAGAGTCTTGCCATATCTTTCGAGCCTTGATACAAGGCATCGACTTCTTTCAATGCATCGCCCAGCCGATTTTGAAGGACATCTTCCAGAATCCGAAACAGCGGTGCTCGACCCGATACACCAGCTGCCTCCGCAACGGCTTCCGGCGTAATCGCTCCCTCGGAAACTGCTGCACACTGGTCTAACAGGGAAATCGCATCTCGCATTCCGCCATCTGCACAGCGGGCAATCTGAAGATCTGCCCCTTCTGCCAGCGGAATTTGTTCTTTTTCTGCAATGTATCGCAGTCGGGCAGCGATATCCTCCAACCGAATCCGATGGAATGCAAACCGCTGACACCGAGATAAAATCGTGGCTGGAACTTTGTGCATCTCTGTGGTCGCCAGAATGAATTTCACATATGCTGGCGGCTCTTCCATCACTTTCAGCAATGCTCCCCATGCACTTCCGGAAAGCATATGCACTTCGTCAATAATATAAATCTTATAGGCACAGCGTTCCGGACGGTAAACCGTACCTTCCCGCAAATCCCGAATATCTTCTACGCTGTTATTCGATGCCGCATCAATTTCAATCACATCGGACAAAATTCCACGGTCAGCGTCTTTGCAGATGTCACATTCCAAACAAGGATTGCCGTTGACAGCGTGCGGACAATTCACAGCTTTCGCCAGAATGCGGGCACAAGTGGTTTTCCCCGTTCCACGAGAACCTGTAAACAAATAAGCGTGTGCCGTCTTTCCGGTACGCACTTGATTTTGTAAGGTTTCTGTGATATGCGGTTGAGAAATCACATCGTCAAACGACATCGGACGCCATGTCCGATATAATGCTTTGTACATGGAATCCGCCTCCTTTTTCTGTCGTTTTCCAAAATACAAAAAAATTCCGGAACATGGGTGTGCAGGTTGACTGCGGCACACAAAACGATCCGCTTAATGCTGCTCGGTCCCCCGCCTGACATGGTTCACGGTGCTTTGTTGCACAGGACCCGCACACCGATATTCCGGAATGGATCCGACAGCAGAGCCTTTGTGCAGCTGCACACACTCCGCCGTGACAATTTTTATTATACCACACAGCAAACAGAATTTCAAGTGTTTTTGCAAAAAAATTTTATTTTTTCTGCAAATTCTGCAATTTGGAAACAGGGATTCGGGAAGCAACAACAAAAACAGAAAAAGTGTGCTGGACAAACCCGATTTTTTCTGATATACTAATTCCAACAAAACGGAAACACCCCTGTTTCCACTGTGACTGACTTTAGAAAGAGAGGACTTCTGCTTATGCTGCCAACAACCATTCAGCCATTTACTCTGCTCTCTGACCAAGACGGCTTACCGCTGTCGGGCTTGCTACTCCTGCCGCAGGAGGAAACCACACCTTGTGGGATTCTTCAGGTTTCCCACGGCATGTGTGAACACAAAGAACGCTATCTGGATTTTCTCCGCCACTGCACCAAACAGGGTTACATCTGCTTGATTCATGACCATCGGGGACATGGGGAGAGCATCAGCGACACCATTCCGCTGGGCTATTTTGGGGAAGGCGGTGCAGAAGCACTCGTTGCCGACCTGCACCAGATGACAGAATGGATTCAAACGCAATATGCAGGGCTGCCACTCTATCTGCTGGGGCACAGCATGGGTTCGCTCATTGCTCGCTGCTATCTGCGGCAGTATCCGGACATTCTGGACGGCTTGATTCTCAGCGGTTCACCCTCTCCGCTGCCGGCGATGACCCGTATGCAGTCTATTTTAAATCGAGTCATTGTGCATCGGGGCGATACCAGCCACAGCAAACGCATTGACCGTATTCTATACAATACGTTTCAGCGTCCGTTCCGCTCGGAGTCCCGTTCTAACACATGGATTTGCAGCGATGAAGCGGTTGTGGACGCTTACAACGCCGACCCACTCTGTCAATTTCACTTCACATTAAACGGCTATGCTACCCTGCTCGCTCTGTTAAATACCACCTACAACACCAAAAGCTGGACAGTTACACAGCCAGAGCTGCCGATTTGGTTCTTCTCCGGCGGCGATGACCCCTGTCGGGGCAATGATACCCGTTTCCAACAGGCTGTTGACCGCATGGCAGAACTGGGCTACCAGAATGTAAATAGCACGCTGTTCCCTCGGATGCGGCACGAAATTCTCAACGAACGCAACAAGGCAGTTGTATACGCTGAAATTCTGGAAACATTAGACGCTTGGAACTGCTAAAGAATCCGACTTTTTCGCACAAAAAGTTCTCAGATTCTATGAAAATGATACTTGACAATTCCCTGCTTTTCCTGTATAATAAAAGAGTGAGTGAACTGTATGGTAGCGTGGGTGCCGGTCTCCGGTACATCCATGAGGAAAGTCCGAGCATCGCAGGGTGGGATAGTTGCTAACGGCAACCGGGGGCGACCCTAGAGCAAGTGCAACAGAGAGATACCGCTTTCTTTGGAAAGTAAGGGTGGAAAGGCGTGGTAAGAGCACACCAGAGCATAGGTGACTATGCTGCTATGTAAACCTTATCCGATGC
This sequence comes from uncultured Ruminococcus sp., assembly GCA_902464115.1. GTDB lineage: Bacteria > Bacillota > Clostridia > Oscillospirales > Ruminococcaceae > Ruminococcus_C. The sequence goes on from CABQIF010000025.1 coordinate 17,869, forward strand.
AACGTCTATTGGTGCGGCATTCTAACACTGACCCGGTGGGGATGGCGTAATGACGGCTAGAGCTGTGCGGCGACGTACAGTCGAGATAAATTACCATACTCGACAGAACTCGGCTTATAGGTTCGGTCACACCAACAGCGGACGTTCTTCGGAGCGTCCGTTTTTTCATCGAGCATGCTTTCCGGCAGCCAATCGCTGCTGGAATCTATCATAAAAAATCGGTCTACGACCCATCGCAAGCCGTTAATCAGGAGGTTTTCTTATGGAACAGACACTTCAAATCGGCATTTTCGGCGATTCGATTAGCAAAGGCATTGTCTTAGATGCGGAAACCCACCGTTACAGCAGCCTGAAAAAAGAAATCACCGAATGGATCTCCCCTTCCACTGCCCTGCATAACTTCTCTGTTATGGGCAGCACCATTCAAAAGGGCTTATCCATTATCACACGTCACACCGACCAACTTGCAAGTTATCAGAATGTCTTTCTGGAATTTGGTGGAAACGATTGCGATTTTGACTGGAGTGCCGTTTCAGAACGACCACAGGCACACCATGAACCGCATACCCCACTGAAACAGTTTGAAGCCCTCTATACAAAAGCCATTCAGCTGATTCAGGAGAAAAAAGGTAATCCGATTCTTCTAACGCTGCCGCCGCTTGAACCAAAACGGTATTTTCAATGGATTTCCCGCAACCTGCATCCAGACAACATTCTACACTGGCTGGGTGGTGTGGATACAATCTACCGCTGGCAGGAAATGTATAACATGAAAGTGCTCCTGCTGGCACAAAAGCTGCATGTTCCGGTGGTTGACATCCGGAGTGCATTTCTCGCACAGCACGGCTATCAGGCATTGCTCTGTGAAGACGGCATTCATCCAAACCGGAAGGGTCACCGGTTCATCTATAAAACCATCATGCAGCAGTATCACCCTTGTTTGCAAGAACAAGATTAAACAGACAAAAAAATCCCGCTGGGCAAGTCATTTCTTGTCCAACGGGATTTTCTTATTTTTTCCCACTATGTGCTGTTTTCCGAATGGGTAATTGTCCAATTGTAAAACCGCTGCTTGTATGATTACCAATATTATAGGTAACATGAGAAGTTGAGAAATTGTTTTTGACACAGCGAACATCAGAAAGTTCCTGCAAAATCTTTGCGGTGTTCCGAGCATCTGCCAACGCACCATGTTCCGTTCCTTCAAAATAAATCTGCATCGAACCCAGTGCCGTCACCAATTTCATCGGTTTGGAAAAGCCATAGATTCGCTGGTGCAGCCGCTGTAAATCCACCCACCAGCCATAGAAGTTCCCCAGCAACGGACGTTCTTTCCATTCGGCTTCTGCCTGAAAAACATGCTGGTCACTGCCGCTCCAAGTATAAAAACGGTAAGGTTCTTTCTGTGGTAGCCAAGCTTCAAACGCCTGCATTGCCTCTGAAAAGGAAACCTGCCCCACCAGCATTTCATTGGTAATGCCTGTAATCGCCGTGACGAACGGCGGAACTGTTCCATACTGTGGCTTTACATACATCTGAAATTCGTCATAGATTTCATTGTCTGCATCCAGAGCAACCGCTCCGATTTCAATAATCTCATGTACGCAATAGGGTTCCTGCTTCCGCCTATACGGAATAAATTCCAAGTCCAGTACGATTTTCTTTCCTCGCACGCTTTCACATCCTCCCCTTATTGCTGCTGTAGATTTTGCTTTGGTTTAGCCGATGATTCCCAGCCCTTCCAGCAGAATCTTCACACCAATCGCCAGCAAAATACAGCCGCCTAATATGCCGGCTTGCTTTTCAAATCGGTCGCCGAACAGGTTTCCAATTTTTACGCCCGCCAGAGCAAATAAAAATGTAATACTGCCAATCAACAAAATAGACAGAAAAATATTGACATCCAGCATCATGGAAAAGGTGACACCAACCGCCAAGGCATCGATGGAAGTGGCAACTGCCAACAAAAACAGTTCCCGGAAATCCACCTTGTTGGGACAGACTGCGGTTTCTTCAGAAGAGTCTTCTTTCTTCTGCCGGATGGATTCCAGCAGCATTTTTCCTCCGATAAACGCCAACAAAATAAATGCAATCCAGTGGCTGTATCGCATGATATGTTTTGCAAACAACGCACCCAACAGCCAGCCAGTCAACGGCATGAGTGCCTGAAAGCCGCCAAAGAAAATACCCATCCAGAGGGCTTGTTTCCAGTTAAACTTCCGCATTTGCAGCCCTTTACAAATTGAAACTGCAAAGGCATCCATCGAAAGACCGACTCCAAGCAAACAAATTTCACCGATTCCCAAATAAAAACACTCCGTTTCATGAAATCAGAACCTTGCAATCTCTTACAAGGTTCTAATTTACCATTTTTAGTATAACACAATCCATTTTTCTTGTCAATAGACATCTTATGTATTGTCAAGATGAAATAGAATCCCCCGATGCAATTGCTTGCACCGGGGGAATTCTTTTTCTGTCATGTCACATCTGTCACAACATGTTGTCTAAAATCACATGGTTTCGGGCAATTAGCCTTCGTACCACATAGAGCCTTCCAGAGACTTCAGGGACGGAACAACATCCGGCCATGTCGGTTCCTGACCAGCTGCCTTCTTAGCATAGTAAGTCAGATCATAAACTGCGTCAGTTACTTCCATCAACTTGCCCTCTGTATTCTCGCCAGCCTTAGATTCTGTATCAATATCTGCCAGGAAGAATGCCAGCTTGTTCAGCAGCGGATCATCATTGAATACGATGCCTTCCTGACCAGCAGCAACCTTTGCATAGTAAGTCAGGATTGTAACAGCATCCGGTACATTTACCAGACCATCCAGGTCAGCGTCACCCTTAACACCGATATAAACGGTCGGAGTAGCATCCGGAATCAGAACATTTTCTGTACCGTTGTTGTAATATGCCTGAACTTTGCCTACAAAGTAGTTCGGAGTCTGGCCATAGGTGCTCTTCGGAGTTGCACCGTTGAAGTTTACCTTGTCCATGATATCTACGTTAGAAACAATGTTGCCTTCGCTGTCTGTTTCAATCAGGGATACAGAATTGAACAGGTCAGTTGCCTTGAATTCTCTTTCATCTACAGAGAAGTAGAAGTTCGGATCCTTCAGTTCGAAGATAATGGTTGTTACGTTCGGCAGCGGCTGTGTAGTAGTGGTGGTTGTAGTTGTAGTTGTAGTTGTAGTTGTTGTAGTAGTTGTTGTAGTAGTTGTTGTGGTGGTTGTTGTAGTAGTTGTTGTGGTGGTAGATTCAGTTGTAGTTGTAGCTGCTTCTGTTGTGGTTGTAGCTGCTTCTGTTGTGGTTGTAGCTGCTTCCGTTGTGGTTGTAGCTGCTTCTGTTGTAGTTGTAGCTGCTTCTGTTGTAGTTGTAGCTGCTTCTGTTGTAGTAGTTACTGCTGCAGTTGTTGTAGCTGCTTCTGTTGTAGTAGTTACTGCTGCGGTTGTGGTTGTAGCTGCAGTTGTGGTTGTTTCGCTCGGAACAACTACACAGATGCTGCCATCCCGTCTTACATACTGATCGTACGGAATTTCAATCAATGCACCATCCACATAAGAACCGCACTGGGTTGCAGTTTCGCCGTGTTCGCCAACAGCTTCGCTCCAAGTCAGCGGGAATTCATAGTAGCTTACTTCGTTGCCTTCATCATCTGTACCAGTTACCAGGCTAATGCCATACTGATCAGCGATGCTCTTAACAGTTGCTGCATCCGGAATATCGTAAACGAGTTCGCCGATTGCAGAGCCATCAGCAGTCTTTGCGTTGTTGGTGTTGTTTACATCGTTGGAAGCAAATGCAAACCGGAGCTGCGGAGCGTTATCCAACCAAGTGGTACCGCCTTCGCCAGCCAGCTGTGTATCATAGTCAGCGTTCTTGTTCAGCCCTACATAGTTACCAGCTGCCAAGAGAGCCTTTGCAGCATCGCCTTCCAGACGAATGTTTGCAGAGTTGATGCCAGGGTCGCCATAAACCTTCGGAGCAACAGCAGAAGCGGACTTCTGACCAGCCTTTACAAAGGTTCTCGGTTCATAAGAACCATCTGCCTTATACTTACCAAGTACCCATTCGAAGGAGTCACCATTGTAAGTAACAGTGGTGGTAGTAGTTGTAGTAGTGGTTGTAGTTGTTCCAGTTGTTGTAGTAGTGGTTGTA
>CABQIF010000026.1 GCA_902464115.1 uncultured Ruminococcus sp.
AATTTTCAGTGTTTAGACAGTAATACGTGCTTGATTTGATGTAGAGGTTGGTATAAACATTACTTCGTCCGGCGGAACAACTGTAATGATGTATTGATAGAGCCAATCACCTGTGAGAAATCCAACTAAGATTCCAATGAGAGTCAGAATAATTGTTCCTCGATAAATATAGAGGGTTACCTCTTTGTCAAAGAATCCAAGCACATTGATAGTAGAAAGTTCCCGAATGCGTTCGGATACATTGATGTTGGTAAGATTATATAAGATGACAACGCCAAGAAGAACTGCTACCGCAATCAAAACTCACATGATTTTATTCAATGATTCTACAATAATATTAATTTGATGAATCATGGTCGTATTCTGTACAATACCTGCAATGCCATCCAACCTCATAAATTCAGAAGCAATTTCATTGGCATTATCAGACGAACGGTCACAAAGCTGAATCAAATCTGCGTTTGTGGAAAATTTCTGCGAAGAAATAGTTTCATAGTAACTTGGACTAATAAATACAAAATGTCCTGTATACATTTCTGCAATGGCTGCAATTTTCATTTCTCTGGATTGTCCAGAAGAATCCTTCAATATCATGGTATCTCCAACCGAAACATCTAACAATTTTCCAAGACGTTTACTGATGACAACACCATCATCGGATAATGAAATCAGTTCTTTTGTTTTGCGGTCATCTAATGCAATATAATCAGAAAATGTATCTGTGTTTTCTGGACAAATCAGTTTGATTGTTTGACTGTCTTTTGATTTTCCAGCTATAACAGAATATTCTTCATAGTAAATCGGAGCATATTGCTTTATGATTGTTTCATCTGACAATTTTTCATCAATTTTCTGTTGTTCTTCTGCATCCAAATGGTCATTTTCCGCAGCAATTAAGTCATATTGAATAATCGTTCCAAATTGTCGGTCATTGATTCCTGAAATGGAATGCTGCACGCTCAACCCTGCAAACAAAATCGTAACTGAACCGCATACGCCAAAAATCGTCATCAGCATCCGTTTTTTATAACGGAAAATATTTCTTGCAGTTACCTTATGCGTAAAGCTCATTTTATTCCAAATGAATGGAATCCGTTCCAACAAAATTTTAGAACCGTTTGCTGGTGGTTTTGGTTGCAACAATGCAGACGGTTTTTCCTGTAATTCTTTTTTTGCAACAACTGCTGCTGGAAGCACTGTACTGAACAGAGCAAGTATAATTGCAATGATAGTTCATTTCCAGTTGAACGGTGTTTGAATACTTGGTATAGTAAATCCGTGTGCATAGGCATTATTTGCAATTCTTGGAAGTAAATACAATCCTGCTGCAATTCCGACTGCCGCACCAATCAAACCAGAAAATAGACCATAGAGTGTGAACTTTTTCATGATATCCTGTTCTTCATAACCAAGAGCTTTCAAGGTTCCGGAATTAATCCGTTCTTCATCTACAAATAGAGTCATGGTCGTCAATGTAACAAGTGCGGCAACAAAATACATGAAAATGGAGAACACATCTGCTAGTGCATCTACAATCTCTGATACACTGCTGTACGTCTTATACCCCTCTGCTCCCGGAATTTCTCGCCTGGAGTAAACAGAAAATGTTGGAACAGAAAGTTGGTCAACTTCTTTTTGTGCATTGTCCAATTCTTCTGTATGGTCTGCAATTTCAACGTCTGCATTTGCTTTTTTATCGTTGTATTCTTCCAGTTTATTGGTATATTCTTGTTTCTTTTCTGCAAGCGTTTCTTCTGCTTCTGTAATCTTTGTTTCGCCATCAGAACGCTGGGTTTTCAGATCAGCTTTTGCTGATTCCAATTGTGCTTTTCCGTCTGTTAGCTGTTCTTCTCCACTTTGCAGTTCTGCTGCTTTGGTATCGTATTCTGTTTGCTTTGCCGCCAATTGTGTTTTGGCACTGCTGATTTGTGATTCTGCCTGTGAAATTTGATTTTGTGATGCCATCAGCTGTGTCTGTGCATAATTTAACTGTGCTTCTGCATTATCTAATTGCTTTTTTGCAGCAGCAAGTTCTGTTTGTTTTTGAGTTAGCTCTTGCTGGGATTCCTGAATCTTTGCCATACCAGGATCATATTGAGCCTGAATAAATGCTGTATAGTTATCTTGTGTTTCTTTCAATTTCTCCTGCATCGCTGCTCGCTGTGCCGTATACTGTTCGATTTCTTCAACGGAAAGTTGAGGGTTTTGCAATGCCTGTTCCAGCTGGTCAATACCATTCTGCAACTGTATGATACCGGATTCATAGTCAGATTTTGCCGTTTCTAACTGTGTTTTACTGGTATTCAAGTCCTGTTGTGCAGCGGCAAGAGCAGCGGCATTTTTCTGATATTCGGTTTGCTTTGCTGTAAAAGTCGCTTTTTGTGTCTGGTATTCCGACTGCTTTGCTGCAAGGGTTTGTTTTGCAGCAGCAATTTGACGTTCCGATGCGGTAATTTGTGCCTGTGCCTGCTCTAATTGTGTTTTTGCTGTGGCAAACTGTGCATTTCCGTCTTGAATTTGCTTTTCGGAATATTCTAATTTTTTCTGATTTTCATCAATTTGCTGTTGTGCCGCATGAACCTTGCTGTCTAATTCTTTCTGACTGTCTTGAATCTTCTGTTCGGCTTCTTTTATCTGTGTATTCGCATCATCCAGTTTTGTTTCTGCATCCGTAAGTTCTGATTTTGCATCAGGAATTTTTTGCCTTCCATCATCAATTTGCTCCTGATATTCTGCTTTGATAGATTCCAACCTTTTTTCTGGCTGGTCTTTCAAAAGTTCTTCCAGTTGGGATTTATGATTTTGAATACAATCTGTATAGGCATCTGAATATGGGTCAAACCCTGCAGTATCTTCAAAGGATATTCTTGCAATTATAAAACAATCGCAGTCAAATTCATTTTCTGTCACCACGCCATAACTGTTTAATTCTCCAGAACCTGCAGTAGATTGCCCTTGATTGATGTTGGAGATAATTTCAGAAGAATGAACAAAACCAACAATAGTAAATGTTTGATTTTTCAGAACCGTTTTTCCAGAAGTATCTTCTTTTTCTTCAAAGGCAATCGTATCTCCTATTTCATAGTTCTCTTTAGAAGCATCTGAAATTGCAATTTCATTTGATTGTTCCGGCAATCTGCCGCTCACCACTTCATATTGTGAAAGTTTTTTCCCCAGTGAAAAAATTCGACAGCTTTTGGATGTTCCTTTTAACACAACATCTTTTAAATAACCGTATTCAATTGTTTCTACGCCTTGCAATTTGTTGATGGCAGCAGCATTGTCAGAATCTATCCCCATGCTGCCAATCACAGATAAATCTGCGGTATGATATTGCTGAAAGTAGTCACTGCTGGTTTTTCGCATATCCGGACCAGTTACCTGTAAACCAACAAGAACAAAAGAACCAAGAGCAATTAAATAAGCAATAGAAACAAATCTTCCTTTGGAATTGGAAAAGCTTTTGCGGATATCTTTGTTCAGTGCTTTCTTTTTCATGTTCCTGCACCTACCATTCTATCTCTGCAATTTTCTTCGGGTTTGAATTTTCTTCAATTTTGCTGACTCGTGCATCGTGCATATGAATCAATCTGTCTGCGATCGGGGCAATGGCAGCATTATGGGTGACAATTACAACCGTTGCTCCTTTTTTTCGACTCATATCCTGCAAAATTTGCAGAACCTGTTTTCCCGTGTTGTAGTCTAATGCTCCGGTTGGTTCATCGCAGAGCAAAATCTTTGGATTCTTGGCAATCGCCCTTGCAATTGCCACTCGCTGTTGTTCCCCACCAGAAAGTTGTGCCGGAAAATTGTCGATGCGATCGGAAAGTCCCACATCATTTAGAACCGCTACGGGGTCTAATGCGTGTTCCACGATTTCAGAGACAAGTTCTACATTTTCCTTCGCCGTTAAATTCTGTACCAGATTATAGAACTGAAAGACAAATCCAACATCTGTTCGGCGGTATGCTGTCAGCTGATTTCTGGTATATCGGGAAATGTCTTTGCCGTCAATGATTACTTTTCCGCTGTCATTGGTATCCATCCCACCGAGAATATTCAGTACCGTGGATTTTCCTGCACCAGAAGAACCCAGAATAATGGCAAGTTCGCCTTTTTCTACAGAAAAAGAAACATCACGGTTTGCGTAAATCGTACTGCTGCCCATTTGATACGTTTTGCAGCTATCAACCATTTCAATATAAGCCATTTTTACCACTCCTTTTGTAAGAATAACATCCCATACAACGCATATTACACACATTATTCAGCATCTGCCTGCATCCTTTATACAAGTGCTGTAGTGGGTTGCTTTACTATTTCTATCCCATAAATTACAACGGTCAATATGGGGCATCTGTGTAAAAATGGGACAAATGTGTATCATTTGATGGGCAAATGTCTGAGTATTTTCATTGATTTTTTTGGCGGACAGTTGTATAATAAAAATGTAGGTAATGCTATGAAACACGAAGTGACAACATTAAATACCAAGAAAACACTTTCCACGTCATTAAAAAAATGGATGGAAAAGAAGCCTTTGTCCAAAATTACAGTTACGGATATTGTGAATGCGTGTGGCCTGAACCGAAAGACGTTCTACTATCATTTTCAAGATGTTCCAGCCCTTTTAAAATGGACACTGGAACAGGAAGCCGTCAATGTTGTAAAAGGATTCGATTTGTTGAATGAATTGGAAGAGGCTTTACGATTTGCTGTACACTATATCCGAGAAAATTGTCATATGATCAACTGCGCATATGATGCGATTGGAAGAGATGAATTAAAACGTTCTTTAAATCATGATTTTTCAAGTATTGTGCTATCACTAATAGAACAAATTGAGCAACAAGAACATGTTCATGTAGAAGTAGATTATAGAAATATTATCTGCAATTTTTACACAGAGGGAATTGCAGGCGAACTGGTAGAGTTATTGAAATCTAAAAATGCATCTCATGAACAAGATGAGAAACGAATTCACTGTCTTTCTGTGTTGGTACGTACGTCACTGAAGGTAATTATAAAGAATTATAGAGATAACTTATAAAATCTCTTTCTATCCCATTGCAATACAAACAAATCTGTGATACAATAGAATTATTATCATAAGAAGGAGCGCCTTTGCACAATGAAAAAAAGAATTGCAATCCTTGCTACAAGTGCATTGCTGATAACTTCTATCCCAAAAATATCGGTTACAGCCGCTGAAACACCTGCTCTGACTGATATTGTATCGTTACAGAAATGGATTTTAGGAGAATCAGAATCCACGCCGACAGATGGACAAACATGGGATTGGAATGCAGATGGAACGGTAAATATTACCGACCTTTGTCAAATGAAACGGCAGTATACAACCATACCCGTTCAAAATCCATTGGATGTTTTAACCGGAATGGACTATCAAACGGCTGTTGCAAACGCCTATATTTCTAAATCTGAGTATGGGTATCAAATTGCAGGCAATTTAAAAAGTACGATTGAAGAAAAAATGAAACGACCATTGGATTATTCCATCGACCGCTTCTATCTGGTTAACAATGAAACATTGGGACTGGACAACAGCACAAAATATCTTTACAATGCAAGTACCATGGATGTTTACCCGATCACAGAAGAAACCAAACGAAATTGTGCCACTTGGTATTGGAAAGGTTCAAAAGCTGCTGTATATGGCATTGATGACGATGAAGAAAAGCAAAATGAATTTCTAGATGCTCTGGAATGGTATGGAATTACAGAAGTTTACTATTCCAGTGGTGCAAATAATCTAGTAAACAAAAAGGACACGGTAGAAAAATTTGTAAAGAATGCCTATCAAAGAAACATGAAAGTCTACTTGCTAACAGGTGAAAAAACGTGGCTGTATGAAGATACGTACCAGACCGCCATTTACCGTGTTTTCGATAAGGTAGCAGAATATAATAGCATGGTGGATTATGATGCAAGATTAGCAGGCGTTTCCTATGATGTAGAAGTTTGGACAAACTCCGACTACAACTGGAAGAATAACGCCGATGCTCGAGCACAGCAAGTAAAGTTTGTCGAAGCGGCACAGCAGTATGCAGATGAAAAGAACCTGTCCGTCATTCATTGTTTGCCATTCTGGATTGTGCGATATGATTACACGGACGAAGATGGCACGACAAAAAATGTCTATGATTCTATTACACAGATTGCAAACGATACTATTTTAATGACATATCGAGATAGTGCCAATGCCGTGGAACGGTTAGTGGCAGAGGTGCAAACGAGTGCAGAACATCCTGTGCTATATTACGCCAAGAAGAACGACTGTAACTTAGAAATTGCAGTACAGGTTGACCAGAGCAAAGAAGGCGATTCTGTCAGTTTCTATGAAGAAGAGCAGGAAAATCCAGGTTGTGTGAAAGATGCCCTTGCAATCATACAGACCGATTTAGCAGATTATTCCGAACATACCACATTCGCGATTCATCAGGCGATTGCCATGTATGAATTCTATCTCTCCAAATAACATGAAAACCGCACACATTCTGATACATACAAGAATGTGTGCGGTTTTTTTATGTGCCAAATACCACATAGGATTCCGGTACTTTTCCCACTAAAATTGTTTCTGTCAAGAGATAAGAAAACTGTGCGGTTGTTGTGGTTCGATAAAAGGGTGCAGCTGCCTGCAATGTAATGGTGACTTCTGCACGAATGGTATGACAAGTTTGATTGATGCCAACAGATTCCAGCTGACTGATGAGCTGTACCTTTGCAGTTCCAATGGGCAGCATTTTCATGGAAAGCGTTGGGCCTTTTCCGGCAAACAACCAAATGCCAGTTGCTGTTCCCAGAGAAACTGGAAATGTTTCTGCCCGAGCTGCTTGTAAATCTTGATTGATTTGTGTGAGCAGTTGTGCTTGTATGTGGTTGATTTGTGTGGTTTTTGTTTCTACTGCTGTCACTGCCCCGTCTGTATCATATAGCAACACCGCAAAATCTGTATACTGACTATCTGTTTCCTGCAAAACTTTATGAATGCTCTCTCCAATCTGAACAGAAGCAGCAGATTGACATTCCTGTGCACAGACTGCCAGCACATCGGGGCGAATCCAGCGATCCAATTGCACAACACCAAATAACAATCCTACGATAATAAAAATGCTGCAACACAGCCATGTCAGTTGTTTTCTTTGCAGTGCTGTATTTCGTCTTCTCAAAACTGCTGCTCCTTATTCAAAAAGGGGCGGCTTTCACTCGCCGCCCCTTTTCACTCAAATTCGATTTGCTTTACAGCGACTTTTCTTCGGATTCTATGCTATCTGTTGTTGCTCCGCATCCGCAGTCTGGGGAAAAGTCCCCCATGCCATTGACAGAGCCGGGAGAAAATTCTTCTGCCGGAAATCGAATCTTATCAAATACCGCACACGGGGATTCTGTATCTGCTCGGCATTCTTTCGTTGGAATGGTATATTCGTATGTTGGCACTAAAATCGTGACGGGGCGGAACAATTCTACTACAGAAAATAGTCCCAACGTCATAATCACTGTCCGAATCGGAACGGCACTGCTGCCCTCTGGAGCAGGCGGACAAACCATTCCCACTCTCGTTTCCAATGCGATTGGTTCTACCACTTGAACGGCAGCCGTTGGCAAGTTTACGCTCTCGCTGCATTCTTCTCCGGAAGAGCAGGGTTTCCCATTGCTGAAAAACGTCTTGCTACTGCTTTCTCCACCGTAGAGAATCACGTTCTTTCCAGCATACGCCGTTCCCGTCAGCAGCGTTGGGCTGCCGCAGGCACGTTCATATGCCATCAATTCTACCCGAAATGTATACGTCAAATCAATAGAAAAAAAGCCTCTGTTAAACGGTACTGGCTCAATATTCATACAGATGTCCGATACCTTTACACATCGGCTTTTTACCAGTGTGACGTTTGGGGGAAGTTCGCCGCCATCCATCAAGATTTGAACGTTGGACAGACAATCCCGGTCACTGCAACTGTCAAACACCCGGTCAACTTTAATGGGAACTGCATCCGGACAAGTATCCGGCATTGGATGAAATTTACTCATAGAAACGCCTCCCATGAAAAACATAGAAACAGTTTCACGCTGTTTCTCTACAGTCTATTCAGTGGGAGGCGTTTTTGTGACAGCTTTTTTATTTTTCTTCTGCTTCGTACATCTCACGAAAGAAGCAGCTATAAGAACCTGTATGGCAAGCAACACCAGTTTGTTCTACATTGACCAGCAAAGTATCATTGTCGCAATCACTGTACATACTGATGACTTTTTGCAGATGTCCGGAAGTTGCACCTTTATTCCAAAGTTCCTGCCGAGAACGACTCCAGAACCAAGTGTATCCGGTTTCCAGTGTCTTTTTCAGGCTTTCTCGGTTCATATATGCCAGCATCAACACGGTTTTGGTGTTGACTTCATAGACAATTGCTGGAATCAGGTCGCCTTTTTCAAAATAGGCATCCAAATGATTACAATCAATTTTAATCATGCGTTGTATCCTTTCTTTTTCCTGTTTCATCAAATTGTGTCCGGATTGCTCGTTCCGTCTGAAAAAGCGTGCAAATCAAAACCGCCATTTGCAAAACGATATTTCCAAGCACAAAAATCGTCTGTACCTGCATGGACATGAAAAAATATCCAATAGAACAGCCACCTGCAATCAACAGCAAAATTCCACCACTGATGCACCAGCATTTTCCGCAGTACGTATTTGCAAATCGCCAAGTTTCTGCATTTTTCATAGAACGGGTGGTTCGATACCCAATCCATGCATTTTGTTTTTTGGGCGGATGAGATTGCATCATCCAGCCTGCAAATAACAAAACCAATGGAATGAGTACCGTAAAAACAATATCAACTAATTTCATCGCATTAAGATGCCTTTTTTCCGGCAGTCTGCCTTTACATCCTGCACGGTCAGTTCTCCAAAGTGGAACAAGGACGCTGCCAGTGCTGCGGAACAGCCTGTTTCTTGGAATGCCTCTGCAAAGTCTTCCAGCTTGCCTGCTCCACCGCTGGCAATGACCGGAATGGAAACCGCATCGCAAACCGCTTTCAGCATAGGCAAGTCAAAGCCTTCTTTTGTGCCGTCTGCATCAATGGAATTCAAGCAGATTTCACCCGCACCCAGTTGTTCGCACTGTTTCACCCAGTCAATCAAATCCAAATGCATATCCACTCTTGCACCATTGATGAAAACTGTCCACTTGTTTTCTCCGATTTTCTTTGCATCAATGCCCACGCAGACGCACTGACAACCGAAAATATCTGCTGCTTCCCGAATCAAAGAAGGATTCTGCACCGCCTGAGAATTGATGGAAACCTTGTCAGCTCCTGCACGCAGTGTTTCCCGGAAATCATCAATGCTCTTGATACCACCGCCAACGGTCAGCGGTACAAAAATCTTCTTAGCAGCTTCCCGTACAACGTCTAAAATAACCCCTCTTTTTTCATAGGAGGCTGTAATGTCATAAAATACAATTTCATCTGCACCCTGTTCATTGTAAGCCTGTGCCAAAGCAACTGGATCGCCAACATCTCGAACGCCCTCGAATTTGACACCCTTTACTACTTTTCCATCTCGCACATCCAAACAAGGAATAATTCTCTTTGCCAGCATAATTGACAGCCTCCTTTCTTATGCCTGTGCACCAGCACAAGCAATGGCATCTTCCAGTTGCAGTGTGCCCTGATACAGGGACTTTCCACAAATCGTTCCATACAAGCCCATCTGCTTGCAAGCCTGAATATCTGCGATCGTATGCACGCCGCCACTTGCAATGATGTTACAGCCTGCTCCCACTGCCTGATGAATCTGCTGCAACTGTTCGGTATTGACACCGGACAGCGTGCCATCTCTGGAAATATCAGTATAAATGATATACTGTACCCCAACAGCAGCCATTTCTTTTGCCAAAGACAGATAATCTACAGAAGAACTGTCCAGCCAGCCTTCTACTGCAACCATGCCATTTTTTGCATCAATGCCAACAGCGATTTGTTCCCCGTATTCCTTGACTGCATCTTTTACGATCTGCGGATTTTTCAATGCAATTGAGCCGAGAATGACACGGGAAATACCGCCCTTTAAGTAAGCTTCTACCGTATCTAAGCTGCGAATGCCGCCGCCCAGTTCTACTTTTAAGGGTGTGTTTTTCGCAACATCTAAAAACAATTCTGCATTCTTTGGTTCTCCGGCTCTTGCTCCATCCAAATCCACCATGTGAATCCAAGATGCTCCAGCTGCTACAAATCTGGCAGCTGTTTTTCGGTAATCTTCCGCAACTTTGTGAGAAGTTGCAAAGTCACCCTTTACCAGACGGACACACGTTCCATCTTGAATATCAATTGCAGGTAAAATGATCATTTCAGCAATCCTCCAAAGTTTCTTAAAATCTGCAAGCCGGTTTCCCCACTCTTTTCCGGATGGAATTGTGCCCCGAATACGGTCTTTCCATCATAAACCATTGCCGGAATCTGCCCGCCGTAGGTTACATACGCTGCCAAATATTCCGGTGCAACCACTGCCTGATAGGAGTGCACAAAGTAAACATATGCTTCTTCACCCAAATTGTGCAGCAATGGGCAATCAATCTGATACTCCAGCTTGTTCCAACCCATGTGCGGAATAATCAAGCCGTTTGCTGGAATTTTTTCTACCGTTCCCGGAATCAGTCCCAATCCGTCACACGCTTCAAATTCATAGCCTTTTTCAAAAATCAGCTGCATGCCAAGGCAAATCCCTAAAAATGGTTTCTTCTTGGATTCTGTCTGTAAAACAGATACCAAATTCCGTTCTTTCAACATCTGCATCGCACTCGGAAATGCTCCAACACCCGGCAGGATGATGGCATCTGCTGCCTGAATGGCAGCAGCGTCATCGGTCAACTGGCTTTCCAGTCCCAAAAAATCCAGTGCATTTTTCACACTGAAGATATTTCCAGCACCGTAATCGACAATGGCAATCATTTTATAAAACCCCTTTCGTAGAAAGTGTTTGTCCGCTCTTCGTCGGTGTAATGGCAACCTGCAAAGCGTGAGCAACCGCCTTAAAAGCAGCTTCGCATTTGTGATGGTCATTTGTACCATACATCATATTGATGTGCAGGGTAATGCCTGCCTGAAAAGCAAACGCACGGAAAAATTCTTCTGTCAAGCAAGTATCATATTGTCCAATCATCGCATTGGTGAATGTTCCCTGAAATACCAGAAATGGACGGTTGCTGATGTCCAAGCTGCAAAATGCAAGGGATTCATCCATGGGAATAAACGCACTACCATAACGGGTAATACCGGACTTGTCGCCCAGTGCTTCCCCGATGGCTTTTCCCAGTACAATGCCGGTGTCTTCTACGGTGTGATGTCCATCTACATGCAAATCTCCAGCAACTTGAATGTGCATACTGATGCCGCTGTGTACGGCTAAGGCGGTCAGCATGTGGTCAAAAAAACCAATGCCGGTATGAATATCTGCAACACCTTTTCCATCCAAAACCACTTTCACTTGAATCTGTGTTTCTTTGGTGTTGCGTTCGATTACGGCTTCTCTCATGATGACACCTCTCTATTACTTTTCGTCTTCAAACCGAACGGTAATGGCATTGGCGTGTGCGGTCAAGCCTTCCCGATTTGCAATCAATACAATATCATCCTTTGCTGCACGCAGGGCATCCTTGGTATAATAAGTATAGCTGGAACGCTTTGTAAAGCTTGCAACGCCCAACGGAGAGAAGAACCGAGCAGTTCCACTGGTCGGAAGAACGTGATTCGGGCCAGCATAGTAGTCGCCAAGCGGTTCAGATGCATACTGTCCGAGGAATACAGAACCAGCATTGTCCAGTGCACCCAGCAGTTCCATTGGATTTTCCATCAGCACTTCCAAGTGTTCCGGTGCAACCCGATTTGCCAGAGCCGTTGCTTCTTCCCGACTGTTGCAGAGCAGAATTGCCCCGTAAGTATTCATGGATTTTTCGATGATTTCTTTTCGCTCCAGTGTCTGAACCTGCCGATTGATTTCTGCCTGTACCTGTTCTGCCAGCTTTTCACTGGTGGTAACCAGAATGGAAGATGCCATGACATCGTGTTCCGCCTGTGACATCAAATCTGCTGCTGCAAAGGCTGGATTGGCGGTTTCATCTGCCATAACCAGTACTTCGCTCGGGCCAGCAATCATGTCAATATCCACAATTCCATACAGCAGCTTCTTTGCGGTTGCAACATAGATATTTCCAGGCCCAACGATTTTATCAACCTTTGGAATTTCCTTTGTTCCGTATGCCAAAGCAGCAATTGCCTGTGCACCGCCAGACAGGAAGATTCGGTCAACACCACACAAAGCGGCTGCAATCAGAATATCCGGATTTGGTGTACCATCTTTTCTCGGCGGTGTTACCATGATAATTTCTTTTACGCCAGCAATCTTTGCAGGAACAGCATTCATGATGACACTGGACGGATAAGCAGCTGTACCGCCCGGCACATACAAGCCAACACGTTCCAGACCTCTTACACGCTGTCCTAAAATGACACCATTTGCCATCGGGTGAATGAAGCCCTGTTCAACCTGACGCTGGTGGAAATCCCGCACATTTTCGATGGCGTTTAACATAGCATCTACAAATGCTTGGTCAGCATCGGTCAACGCATCGTTGATAACCTCTCTCGGCACTTCGTAATATTCCGGCAAGCTGCCATCAAATTTTAAGGTATAATTTTTAACAGCATCATCACCGCCAGCTTTTACCGTTTTCAGAATTTCCTGCACGGTTTCTGTGACACGCTGATTGGTTTCTCCCGTTCTTTCATCCAACAACTGAAAAAATGCTTCCCGTTCTTCTGCAACGCTTGCATTGATTTGCTTCATGGTAATCATGCTTATAATACCTCCTCGATTTTTTGAATCAACGATTCAATTTCCTGCTGCCGCATTTTCAGGCTGACAACATTTGCAATCAGTCTTGCAGAAATCGGAACGATCTCTTCGACAACTTCCAGTCCATTTTCTTTCAGGGTCACCCCTGTTTCTACAATATCTACGATTCCATCTGACAATTCCAGCAGCGGTGCTAACTCCACAGAACCCTCGATTTTTACAATGTCAACATCCATGCCTTTGCTTTCAAAGAATCGGCGTGCAATGTTTGGATACTTGGTTGCAATGCACTTGACACCATATCCGCTGTAAAAATCCGTTCCCTTTTTGGTTGCCAGTGCAAACCGACACTTTCCAAAGCCCAGATCTGCCAGTTCAAAGAACTTGCCGGACATTTCCAGAATGGTATCTTTTCCGACAACACCCAAATCACAAACGCCATGCTCCACATAGGTGATTACATCGGCAGCCTTGGAGAGTACAACTTCCATATTTCCATCCGGAATCGGCAAAATCAATCGTCTGCCCTTATTATGTACCGCTTCGCAATCATAACCTAACTTTTCCAGCAAGCCAACGGTATCCCTTTCCAAACGTCCTTTTGTCAACGCAATTCTCAGCGGTTTTGTCATAATACTGTGACCTCCGTAACTTCTTTTTCTACTTGATATAAGGTGGAAATCTTCCGATTCTTTGCATAGTCCAATGCTGCTTCTGCGGAGGATACCAGTGCAAATTCTACGGTCAATCCTGCTTCCCGTTTGGTTTCTGCCAGTGCAATGGCAGCTGCTTCATAGCCCGGTGCTGCATAAATGGCAACATCTGTTGCTTTCTTTGTCCGTGGATTCTTTTTCATGGCAACTTTTGCAACGGCATCTACATTGACAGCAAAGCCAACTGCCGGAACATCATAGCCAAAGCTTGCCAGCAGCTTATTATACCGACCGCCAGACAGCACTTCATCGCCATAGCCTTCCAAATAGCCCTTGAGAATCATGCCTGTGTAATAATCTGCCTTGTTGACAATGCCGAGATCCACGCTCAGCCGTTCTGTTCCGATTAGTGCTGCAATTTCCCGATACAGTTTCCGCAGATATTGCAACATTTCCTGAATCTGTGGTGTGCAATAGAGCTGTTCCATCTTATCGAACACTTCTTCTCCGCCAAACAAAGACGGCAGTTTCTTCAAAGCGTGAATCAACTGATTATCGCCCAGTGTATCCAGTAAGTCATTCAATGCAGAATAGTTTTTTGTTTCAATCAAATACCGGATTTCTTCTTTGGTTGCTGGTGCAGCGTTCAATTCCCGCATCAATTCCTTGAAAATACCGGCATCGCCCAATTCCAGATAATAACTGGTTTCGTTGCAGCGTTTCAGCACATCAATTGCCATGCTTGCCATTTCCAAATCTGCCATATAGGAATCTGAACCGATCAGTTCCGCACCTGCCTGCATAAATTCATCGCTTCTACCTTTCAGTGCTGGTTCAAAGCGGTAAGCAGTCTGCATGTAGCACAGCCGCTGTGGCAGCATGGCTTCCCGCAGACGGGTTGCAACAACTCTTGCGATCGGAGCAGTGGATTCCGGACGCAGCACAATCAGCCGTCCCTTGCTGTCGGTCAATTTATACAGCTGTTCCTGCGGATACTGAACAGCTTCCGACTGAAAAACATCAAAAAATTCCAATCCTGGTGTTACCAATTCATCGTATCCCTGACTCTGGAAAACAGAACGAATTTTTTCTTCTGTTTCTCGCCGCACGAGGCATTCTTCTAATAATAAATCTTTTGTCCCTTCCGGCGTAATTCGATTATAATTTCTCATGTGTTCCTCCTAAAAGTACTTTACTATGCTACTATGGTAACATAATACCATGCTATCATAATTTTGTCAAGTTAAAAGAGGGTCATTTGACTGGATTTCGGCAAATTGCCGAATGCATTCAACTTTTCCAATGTTTCTATGACTGTTTTCGACGCTCCGCTGCGGTTCTGGAATTCTTCGATAGAGATAAAATCTCGTTTCTGAGCTGCTTCATACAGTGCATTGGCAGCTGACAACCCAATTCCGCTGATCGCAGAAAATGGGATCCGGATTTTTTCATCCTCTACCAGATACTGCGATGCGTGGGAACGATACAAATCAATCGGCAGGAAACCCAATCCCCGACACAGCATTTCATTGATAATATAGAGCAAATCCAACTGGTCAGATTCTTTCTTTGTGCGTTCGTTGCCCTTTTCCCGCAGTTCTTCAATGCGGTTATGAACGGCTTCTTTTCCCTGCATAACCAGTTCCACATCAAAGTCATCTCCACGGGTGCTGAAATAGACTGCATAATATGCCAATGGACGATATAATTTAAACCATCCCAATTTAATGGCAGCGGTTACATAAGCAGCCGCATGGGCTTTCGGAAACATGTACTTGATCTTCAAACAGCTGTCAATGTACCAATCCGGAACATTGTGGTCTTTCAGCATTTGAATCCGCTCTGGCGTAAAGGTTTTTGGAGCTTTGCCCTTTCGGGTGTCTTCCATAATCTGAAAGGCTTGCTTTGGCTCTACACCCTTATGCAGCAGATACGTCATAATACTATCTCTCGTTCCGATTACATCCGAAATGGTACACGTTCCGTTGTCAATCAAATCTTTTGCATTTCCAAGCCATACGTCTGTGCCGTGGGACAAGCCAGAAACCTGCAAAAAGTCGCTGAACTTCGTTGGATTAGAATCCAGCAGCATTTGAATGGTAAAACCAGTGCCCATTTCCGGAATGCCCAGACTGCCCGTCTTGCAATAGATATCTTTTCCCGATACACCCAGTTCTTCTGCATGGGTACACATCCGAATGACACGAGGGTCTGTCGTGGGAACTTCCCGAATATCCAACCCTGTGATGTTTTCCAAGTGTCGATACATTGTTGGAACAACGTGCCCCAATTCATCCAGTTTCAAAATCGTATCGTGCAGAGAATGGAAGTCGAAATGCGTTGTAATGACATCCGAATCCGCTGAATCAGCAGGATGCTGCACAGGGGTAAAGTCATATACATCATAATCATTCGGCACAACGACCATACCGCCCGGATGCTGTCCGGTTGTCCGCTTGATGCCTGTACAACCGATGGAAAGTCGGTTGATTTCTGTCGGACTGCAAGTAATGTTCCGTTCGTCCAGATATTTTTTCACATAACCATATGCGGTTTTATCTGCCACAGCGGCAATCGTTCCGGCTTTAAACACATTATCTCGCCCGAATAGTTCTTCTGTGTAACGATGGGCAGAGGATTGATATTCACTGGAGAAATTCAAGTCAATATCCGGTGCTTTATCGCCATCAAAGCCCAAAAATGTTTCAAATGGAATATCATGCCCATCTCGGTTCATTTCTGTTCCGCACTTCGGGCATTTCTTCGCTGGCAGATCGAACCCAGAACCAACGCTGCCATCTGTAATAAATTCACTGTGCTTGCATTTTGGGCAGACATAATGCGGTGCAAGCGGATTGACTTCTGAAATACCTGCCATAGATGCAACGAAAGAAGAACCAACAGAACCTCTCGAACCGACTTCATAGCCATGTGCAACACTATCCCAAACCAGTTTCTGTGCAATGATATACAGCACAGCAAACCCGTGTTTGATAATCGAACCCAATTCTCGATTCAATCGCTTTTCAACCAGTTCTGGCAACGGGTCACCATAGATTTCCTTCGCTTTTTCGTTGGTGATTCGTGTCAAGTCCTCTTCTGCTCCGTCAATGTTTGGCGTAAAAGTCCCCTTTGGAATTGGTCGAATGTGTTCGATACAATCCGCAATGCGATTTGTATTCTCCACAACCACTTCATATGCCTTTTCTTTTCCCAGATAAGAAAACTCTTCCAGCATTTCATCTGTTGTCCGGAAATACAATGGCGGTTGGAATTTTGCATCGTCATAACCTTGTCCAGCTTGCAAAATCTCTCGAAATTTTGCATCACCCGGATCCATAAAATGCACGTCACAGGTTGCACAAACTGGCATATTTAATTCTTCGCCCAGCTTGACAATGGCACAATTATAATTTCGCAGTTCTTCTCGATTGGAAGCCGTTCCATTTCGCATCATAAAGGCGTTGTTCAAATCCGGCTGAATTTCCAGATAATCATAAAATTTTGCCAGTTCCACGATTTCTTCATGCGGACGGTTTTCCACCAATGCACGGAACAATTCGCCTGCTTCGCAGGCACTGCCGAAAATCAAACCTTCCCGGTGCTCCTGTAAAACAGATTTCGGCAGCAGTGGCTTTCGATAGAAGTATTTCAAATGCCCGTACGAAATCAACTTGTACAAGTTTTTCAAGCCTGCCTGATTTCGTACCAGAATAATTTGATGGTAAGATTTCAGTTTCTTGACATCAATTTCTTCCGTTTTCGTGTTCAGCTCTGCCAGCGTTTGCAAGCCCTTTTCCTGAATCAGCTGCGACACCAACTTGACATAAATTTTTGCCAACATCTGTGCATCATTGCAGGCACGATGATGGTCAAACTTTCCGAGTTTCAATGCTTTTGCAACGGAATCCAGTTTATGTCTTGCAATGTTCGGCAACATGACTTGACTTAAAATCAAGGTGTCCAGTGTTACAAAAGAGAACGAAATATTCTGCCGTTCACAGGCATTCCGAATAAAAGACGTATCAAATCGGGCATTGTGTGCCGCCAAAACGGGTTTCTCTGAGCCGCAAAATTCCATGAACTGTTGAATGGCTTCTCGTTCGCTTGGAGCATTCGCAACCATTTGATCTGTGATTCCGGTCAACTCTACGATTTTCGGCGGAATCGGCTTTCCCGGATTCACCATGATGGAAAACGTATCTACAATTTGCAGATTTCGCAATTTTACGGCACCGATTTCCGTCAAGCGGTCTTTCGTATAACTCAAACCTGTTGTTTCTACGTCGAAAATAATGATTTCATCTTGCAAACTGCGTGGATCTGGTTCATCAATAATCGTTTTCTTTTGCAAGTCGTTGACTACATACGCTTCGCAACCATAGATAATTTTAAAGTTCGGGTCTTTTATCGCATTCCAAGCATTCATTGCATCCGGAAACGCCTGTGCAATTCCGTGGTCGGTGATGGCAATTGCCGGATGTCCCCATTCATGTGCCCGATTGACCAACTTTCCAGCTTCTGTAATTGCATCCATCTGCGACATTGCTGTATGGCAGTGCAATTCTACCCGCTTTTTCTCTGCATGGTCTTCTTTTTTCTTACGCTGCACCATCATGATGGAATCCGGTTTCAATACCATTTCATGTGCAAAATTATCGTAATCAATCCGACCCAACAGCAACAAGGTACTGCCTTTCTTGATTTCACCCAGTGGAATTTTTTTCAAGTTTTCTGTGGTATCAAACAGCTTGACCAGAACGGAATTTTCATAGTCTGTGACTTGATATGTTGCAACTGTTCGTTCGCCTCGTACTTCTCGCACTTCCATCGCAAATACATCTGCTAAAATAACAGAACGCTGGCCCTCTCGACCCAGAGCCTCAGTAATGGAAATGGGATTGTCCCGAATCGTTCTGCCTTTTATCAAAGTTGCACTGCCCGGCACAACGTTTTCCAATTCTACTGACAAGGCAACGGGCTTTGATTTTGCCGGCTCTGCCTTGTCGGATGATTTGGCTGAAGCAGTGGCTTGCAGTTGTTCTGTATGTTTGGAAACGGTCTTTTCTGCAGTTTCCTGCATCTGCTGATAAGATTCTGTAGAAACGGCAGCTTCTCCAAGAATTTCAACTTTGATAGGCACTGAAAACAACCGTTGCAGCAAGTTTTGCATCTGTTCTGCTACATGATACCGCTGCACAATCTCATAACCGCCATTTTTCAAGGTAATCGTCCAGCTTTGCCCGTCCTGCTGGATCTGTGCATGATCAAAAAATCCGTTTACAACGGGCTGTTCTCGCTTTAAAAGTTGCAACAGTTCTGGAAAATATGCTGTTTGGCAGAGCGTTGCTGCATAGTTGGGAGCAATCCGAACAGTTTCAATTTCCAGTGCTTGCTGCAAGGTTTTTTCCAGAGAAAAGAGGTCGTTTGCCGGAACAAGCTGCGGAAATGTCACATAAAAAGTCAATCGTGTGAGGTTTTCTGCATAGGTCAGCCGGTATAGCATACCATCCTGCATGGAATCCGGCATTGTTTGGATATAGGAGTCTAAAAAATCAGAAAATCGTAAGGTTTCCATGGGATGCACGCCTTTCATTAAAATTTCTCTATTTCCTTCATCAGTTCTGTTACAATCTCTGATTCTGGAATCTTCCGCAGAACTTCTCCCTTTTTAAAGAGTACTGCACAGCCATCCCCGCCAGCAATTCCTATATCTGCTTCTCTTGCTTCGCCAGGGCCGTTTACAACGCAGCCCATAACAGCAACTTTAATATCCTTGTCCACATTTGCCAATGCTGCTTCGACCTCTTTTGCAGTCTGAACCAAATCAATTCTCGTTCTGCCGCAAGTCGGACAAGCAACCAATTCAGGGCCGCCACGCAAACCCATACACTTTAAAATATCCTTTGCAGCGGCAATTTCCTGTATCGGGTCATCCGTCAGGGATACCCGAATCGTTGCACCAATGCCATCATGCAGCAACGCACCAATGCCGATTGCCGATTTAATCAGCCCCATATGTGCTGTTCCGGCTTCTGTTACGCCAAGATGCAGCGGATATGCACACTGCTGTGCTGCCAGTCGATACGCATCAATCATGGTGGAAACAGTAGAAGATTTCATGGAAATCACAATGTCGGTAAAATCGCAATCTTCCAGCATTTTGACGTGCCGCATAGCACTTTCAACCAGAGCTTCTGCTGTTGGTGCACCATACTTTGCAAGCAAATCCTTTTCCAGTGAGCCAGAATTGACCCCGATACGAATTGGGATTTGCTTCGACTGACAGGCGGCAACGACCTGCCGCACCCGATCCATTCCGCCAATGTTACCGGGATTGATGCGAATCTTATCAATCCCGGCTGCAACTGCCTCCAATGCCAACCGATAATCAAAATGAATATCAGCAACCAGTGGAATCTTTACCGCTTCTTTAATCGCTGGAATCAGCTTCAATGCTTCTTTGTCTGGAATGGCAGCCCGTAAAATTTCACAGCCTGCCTGCTCCAATGCTTTTGCCTGTGCAACACTGCCTGCAATGTCGTCTGAACGGGTATTCAGCATGGATTGAATATAGATGTGCTTGCCATCCAATACACAATTGCCTACTCGTACTGCCTTTTTCTGCATATTCAACACTCCTTTCTATGTTAATGAAAAATCCGTGTGACATCCTGTACTGTCACCACAATCATCAATAAAAACAACGCTGCCATCCCAACCAGATGCACAAGTGCTTCATGTTCTTTTTTCACAGGTTTCCGGCGAATGGCTTCCAGGAACAAGAACCAAAATCGGCTTCCATCCAAGCCCGGAATCGGCAACAGATTAAAAATACCAACATTGATGGTAATAAAAATCGTCAAATGCAGGACAGAAGAAATCCGTTCCGCAGCAGTTGCCCCTGCGGTTGCCGCATCACTAATGACTTCTACTGTTCCAACTGGCCCAGACAGATCCTGAATGCCATATTTTCCGGTTACCAGTTCTATCAGCGACATCCAAATGAGTTTTCCTGTTGCAACAGTATCCTTTGCCGCATAGGAAAGTACATGAAAGACGGTTTTCTGCTGCGGCTCTAAAGAAAAGTCCAACCAATCGTTGTTTTCCTGATCCCGAAATGTAACATCCTGCAATTTTACTTTTTTTCCATCCCGTTCTACAACAACTGTGAACGGTTCACCGGATTCATTGCTTAGTTTATACTGCAAATCGGTAATGGTGAAAATGTGAGAACCATTCAGCGAAACAATTGTATCGCCTGCCTGTAAACCGCAAGTGTTACTCGTTGCCTGTTCGTGAAATCCATGAATCGTATTGCTGATGAGATAAGGGTCGCTGCAAGTGGTTGCAATCAACAACAC
>CABQIF010000027.1 GCA_902464115.1 uncultured Ruminococcus sp.
TGGTTTTTTTATAAAAAGTACTTGACAATCAAAAGCAAATGTGATATACTACCATTAGTTCCGAAAGGGATGGCATTCTATGATAGAAAAATAGATAATAGAATGGTACAAACAAAAATAGAAAATTCGAGAATACAACAAAAGGAACTGCTTTATGCAGTTCCTTTTGTTTATCTTGAAAAAAATACAGCCGCCAGATTGCAGTTTGGCGGCTGTTGTCATGATTGCAGTTATTTTCCTGTGTGCAGATTGTTTTGTGTCTGAATTGCTCCCAGCTGTCGCTGAATGGCACGAGTACGAGTGCCAACAAGGCGTTCCAGCTGAGAATCTGCACTATGTAAGGCATTCTGTGTTTTTTGCAGGACATCGGCAAAGCGGTCAAATTCCGTCTGTACCTGTTGTAGCACCTGCCAGACTTCTGTACTGCGTTTCTGGATGGCAAGCGTTTGAAAGCCCATCTGTAAGGCGTTCAGCATCGCTGCCATGGTGGAAGGCCCAGCGATGTTGACTTGAAAGTTCTGCTGGAGGGTTTCAACCATGCCCAGATTGATGACCTCGGCATACAGTCCCTCAAACGGCAAGAACAAAATCGCAAAGTTTGTGGTATAGGGTGGGCAGATATATTTGTCATGAATATCTTTCGCACATTTTCGGATGACTTGTGTCAGCGTCTGTTGAGCAGACTTGATTTGCTGCTGGTTTCCGCTATCCAGAGCGTTCCGCAGGGCAGTATAGGTATCTCCGGGAAATTTCGAGTCAATCGGCAGCCAGACTGGTTGCCCGTTTGTTGTCCCCGGTAACTTGACTGCATATTCAACGTGTTCTCGGCGGTTGGGGTTGACGGTAACATCATAAGCATATTGTTCCGGTGCAAGAATCTCTTGTAGAATGCTGCCAAGCTGTACTTCACCTAAGATACCACGTGTTTTTACGTTCGACAATACCTTTTTCAAATCCCCAACACCAGCGGCGAGTGTCTGCATTTCGCCGAGTCCCCGATAGACCATTTCCAATCGTTCATTGACCATCTGGAAGGCACTCTGTACCTTTTGTTCAAGCGTCTGCGTGAGTTTCTGTTCTACCACGCCTTGAATTTCAGCGAGGTTATCCGCCTGTACCTGTTGCATACGGTTCAAGCTGGTTTGAATCGTCTGGCGAACTTGTTCCATGCCCTGCCCGTTCGTCAGTTCAATGGTACGCAGACGCTGTTCCATCTGCTGCATCTGGGCAGCAAGGTTCTGGTTGAGCGTGGCAATGCTCTGATTCTGATAGGTGGCAGCTTGCTGCTGGCTCTCCTTGAGCGATTGCGAGAGGGCAGACAAGTTTTGTTGGATGTGAAAGAGGAGTTCTTTTTGCTGTTCCTGCGTAGGGGCAGCAGCGTTGCCGCTGTCCTCGGAGGCGTTGCCAGAGGATTGCTTGATGACAAGAACGATAAAGATTTGCAGACAGATGACCACCAACAATAGAAATAGAATGGCTGCTTGCATGACGAGGGGACACTTCCTTTCAAAATGGGCATAGAATAGCACAAAAGCACCGTTTTACGGGTGCTTTTGTCTTTGTTTTTTCATCAAGATGCAAGATGGTGGCAAGTCTTACCGTTCCAGAATCTGAGAACGATCCGGGCCATTGCCGACCATAACGACCTTACAGCCACAAACTTCTTCCAGTCTTGCGATGTACTTCTTGCAAGCTTCCGGCAGTTCGTCAAAGGTCTTGCAAGAGCTGATGTCTTCATCAAAGCCTTCAAATTCTTCATAAACCGGCTTGCAGTCTGCCAGTTCTTCCAGTGCCGGCGGGAAGTCCTTCAGGATTGTGCCATCTGGCTTTTCGTATCCAACGCACATTTTCAGAGTTTTCAGACCGCTGAGGGTATCCAGTTTGTTGATTGCCAGACCATCCAGACCATTTGTCCGGACAGAATGCCGAACAATAACCGCATCGAACCAGCCGGTTCTTCTCGGTCTGCCAGTTGTTGTACCGAATTCGCCGCCCTTGTTGCGGATGAGGTCGCCGGTTTCGTCATCCAGTTCAGTCGGGAACGGGCCTTTCCCAACTCTGGTGGTATAAGCCTTTGCAACACCAATGATGTTGGTGATCATCTTCGGGCCAACACCGCTACCGATGCAAGCACCAGCAGAAATCGGGTGAGAAGAGGTGACATATGGATATGTACCGAAGTCAATATCCAGCAAGGTTGCCTGTGCACCTTCAAACATGATGGTCTTTCCAGCCTTGTCTGCTTCATAAGTCAGAACGGAAACGTCTGCAATGTACGGAGCCAGCCGCTTGCCGTATTCGATATATTCTGCAATCACAGCATCCAAATCAAATGCAGTGCCGCCGTAAACAGCAGTGATAATCTTGTTTTTCAGTTCGCCAGTGGTTCTTGCCTTCTGAGCGAAGATTTCCGGATGTACCAAGTCATACATCCGCAGACCGCAGCGTTCGTACTTGTCCATGTAAGTTGGGCCAATTCCACGCTTTGTCGTACCGATGTCAGAATTTCCACGGAACTTTTCAGACAGACCGTCTAATTCGATGTGCCACGGCATAACAACGTGTGCACGAGGGTCGATCTTCAGGTTTGCAGTGGAGATGCCACGGCTTTCGAGATTGTCCAGTTCAGAAATAAAGTCTTTCGGGTCTAATACCACACCAGCACCGATCAGGCAAAGGGTGTCCGGATACAGGATACCAGACGGAATCAGGTGCAGCTTATAAACCTCACCGTGATTGACAACGGTGTGACCAGCGTTATTCCCGCCAGTTGCACGAACGACAACTTCCGCACGAGAAGCCATGATGTCGATGATCTTTCCTTTTCCTTCGTCGCCCCACTGAGAACCAACAATGATATTTGCAGGCATATTGTTTCCTCTTTCCATTTCTTTAGATTTTATACAGCACCGATGCTGTATCACATTCTCTTATTATAACAGTTCTTTCTCAAAAAAGCAAGAGTAAGCGACAAAAATAAACCATGTTTTTTGCAGTAGCACGATAAAACGAAAAAATGATGTATGCCGCAGGCGAATTGCGGTCGAGCTGGTTTTCCAAGAAGCAATTGATTACATGGCATTAAATTTGTATTTCCTGTTCCTGCAAAAAATTTGTAACCAGATTTCCATAGAAAAATGCAAAAACCAGTTGACTATTTTCAAATTTTCGGCTATGATATAAGAGGAAGATTGTGTATAAAAAACCTGCTGATAGATAGGAGTGAACATGTGCAGCAGAAAATAAGAAAAAAACATTATGGAAAATATATTCTGCGGTGGAGCATTACCCTGTTGATTTTGGTGATGTTGGTTTTTGGCAGCATCTGTGGTTTGCGGCTGCGGCATTTCTACCGTGCGATCAACGGGGAAATTCCGGCGGAAAGTCCGGATTTATCCAAGTTTCCGGTCAAAGGCATCGACATTTCCCGGTATCAGGGGGATATTGACTGGGACGTGCTTTCCAAGGAAGACCATGTGCAGTTTGCCTTTATCAAGGCGACGGAGGGCAGCACCTATCAGGACGACTTATTCACTCAGAACTGGGAGGCAGCCGAAGCGGCAGGCGTATTTGTCGGGGCGTATCATTTTTTTCGGTTTGAATCGGATGGAAAAGAACAGGCAGATAATTTTATTGCAACCGTTCCCAAGTTGGAGAACACGCTTCCGCCCGTCATTGATATTGAAATCTATGATGGGGAAACCGTTCCCGATGCGAAAACCGCCCGAACCGAGATTCAAGAGATGGCGGACGCTTTGGAAGCATATTATGGGGTCAAGCCGATTCTCTACACGAATCCCAGCACCTATATGGATTATTTGATGGGGCACCGTTGGGGGTATGCCGTTTGGATGAGCAATCCCTATTGCGAGCCGATTGTAGATTGGACGTTCTGGCAGTATAGCTTTGAGGGCGATTTGCAGGGCTTTGCACAGGAACACATTCCAGTGGATTTGAATGTCTATAATGGCAGCCGAAAGCAGTTTTTGAAGCAGTTTTCCCTACAGGAAATCAGCAATTGACCAAATAAGAATGTTAGAAACCGTTTTCTCATTGAAAGCGGAAAAATATCAAGCAGGAGGATTTATCCCATGAAGTATTATATTGGCATTGATTTAGGCGGTACGAATATCGTAGCAGGCGTGGTAAACGAAGCATATGAAATTCTTGCAAAGGCAAGCGTAAAGACCAACCTGCCACGTCCGGAACAGGAAATTGCAGCAGATATGGCAAAGGTTGCAAAGGAAGCAACCGAAAAAGCAGGTCTGACCATGGATCAGATTGAATGGGTCGGTATTGGTACACCGGGTATTGCAAACAGCGAAACGGGTATCATCGAATATTCCAACAATCTGGGCTTTGTCAACACCCCGATGGTAAAGTATATGGAAGATGCTCTCGGCAAGAAGGCATTCATTGAAAACGATGCAAATGCAGCTGCTTACGGCGAATATGTTGCAGGTGCTGCAAAGGGTGCAAAGAATGCAGTCTGCATTACCCTGGGCACTGGTGTTGGCGGTGGTATCGTCATTGATGGCAAGATTTACAGTGGCTCGAACTTTGGCGGTGCTGAAATCGGTCACACTGTAATTTCTGTAGATGGCCCACAGTGCACTTGCGGCAGAAAGGGCTGCTTTGAAGTGTATTCTTCTGCAACCGGTCTGATTCGGATGACCAAGGAAGCACTGGCAGAACATCCGGACAGCATGATGAAGGAAGAAGAACACATCAGTGGTCGGACAGCATTCAATTATATGCGGAAAGGCGATGCAGCTGCAAAGGAAGTTGTTGATAAGTATATCAAGTATCTGGCTGCTGGTATCACCAACACATTGAACATTTTCCAGCCGGATGTACTTTGCATTGGCGGCGGTGTCTGCAATGAAGGTGATCCGCTGTTGCTGCCGATGAAGGAAATCGTAGCACGGGAAAACTACACCAGAAATTCTAAGAAGAATGCAGAGATCGTGATTGCAAAGCTGGGCAATGATGCTGGAATCATCGGTGCAGCATTCCTCGGAAACGCACAATAATAGAAGAAACGCTGCAAATTTCCTCGCCGCAGGCGAACTGCGGTCAAGCTGGCTCAGCTTGGCGGAGGGAGATTGTTAAGGGGGACAAGCTGTCCCCCTTAACAAAGGTATTGATTAGATGACATTGAAATCTAAGAAAAGTCGGTAAATGCTGTTCGCCATCTTGAAAACAGAAAAACTTCTGATAAACGGAAATCTAAGAAAGATGGAAAAATCATTCAGACAACACAACCACCGGCGAACAGCACAAAGGCAAAGAGCGGAGCGATTTTGCCGAACCACTCGTAATTAGTTTCCCTAAGAGCAAATCAGTTTTTTACTTTTCACAGAACTACAATTTCAAAAATACTTTTTAGAAACGGAGATGATTTTATGCAGAAAAACGCATTTCATACCTTATCCTATGGGGTTTATGCTGTGACCGCTATGGATGTCGAACGTCCCGTTGGCTGCATTGCCAACAGTGCCATGCAGATCACTTCGCAGCCGCCAACACTTGCCATCAGCATCAACCAGCAGAACTACACCCACGACATCATTCAGAAAACTGGCAAGCTGGCACTTTGTGTACTGCCGGAACAGACAGACCTTAGCGTCATCGGAACATTTGGGTTTCAGTCCAGCCGGGAAGTGGAAAAGTTCGCAGAAATTGCGTATGACCAGAAAGACGGCTTGCCCGTTCTGAAACAATGCTGTGCATGGTTCACTTTGGAAGTGATTCAGCAGATGAACGCCGGAACACATACGGTATTTCTGGCAAAAGTTTTGGACTGTGACCGTACTACTGCCCAGCAGCCGATGACATATGCATATTATCACAATGTTCTCAAAATGAAAAGCCCGAAAGCTGCTCCAACTTATGTGGAAGAATAAGTGGAAACAGCTGTGAAAAAATCCGTCCTTGTGGAAAACACAGGGGCGGATTTTTTTGGTGTTGCAATCGTTCCAAGCATCCGATTTCCTGCAAAAAATGCTTGCTGATACCAATTTTTGCAGGAATCAGTCCCCTTCGCAAGGAAATCCTCGCCTTGTCTGGCTAGAAAGCACCCGATTTTATAGCAAGCTGGTGGAAAATCAGTGGAAACAGCTATGAAAAAATCCGTCCTTGTGAAAACACAGGAACGGATTTTTTGTGGAAATGCTGGATGAAAATGCAGGGCATCAGGTACAATGCCGGAAATTCTTGTCTGTGCAGATTCTCGCAGCCACCAGACCCATCGGCAAGGCAATGACAATCAACGCTGCCTTGGTCAGCCACAATGCACCAGAGCCGACATCATTCAAGGCAATGTAATAAATACCACGGTACATATACAAGCCCGGAACCATGATGACGATTGCCGGAACCGTCAGGGAAATTCTCGGGAAACCGATTTTTTTCTTCACAACAGAGGCAATACATCCCGTGCAGAATGCTCCGATAAAGGCAGCTGCACCGATCGGCATATGGGCAAGGTCAACCAGTTCCAACCGCAGGGTATTGGTGAACATTCCGATGAGAGCCGCTGTAAATGCCATTTTTCTAGGGCTGTTGAACATCAGAGAGAATCCGTAGACCCCACAGAAACTTGCAATCAACCGGAAACAAAGCAGCGTCCATTTTTGCAGCTGCAATGGTTCAAAGTCTGCCGGTTGGAATTGACAGATGGCAGCCGTTGCCCAGCCAGTCATGGTTGCCGTTAGGATGATGAGGAGGGCATAAGAGATTCGCTCTAGCCCTGACCGCAAGTCTAGTTTTGCAAGGTCGATACCGCCCGTGATCAGCGGAAATCCCGGAATGACAAACAGCATCGCACAGATGTAACCAGCCTGATGCACGGCTGATACAGACAGCAGACTTTGTGCCAGCAGGATGGTAAGGACATAGACCAGACAGGAAGCAGCAACACTGACCGCAACATTCGCCAGCAGGGAAATACTGTGTCCCAGCATTTTTTTGCGGACAAAGTTGCCGACACCTGCACCCAAAAAGGCACAGCACATTTCTACAGGCCCACCGCCCAGCAAAAAGGTAAATGCACCGCACGCCAGTGCAGAGGCAAGCCCCAGATTCCACGCCTTATAGTTGGCAGGGAGCTTTTGAATCTCGTCCAGAACTTCATGAATGTGCTTGACCGAATAAGTGGAAACTTTATCCGGAAGTTCTTTCATGAACAGTTCCAGTTCCATCAGCTTGTGTGTGTTGACCCCGGTTGTTGGAAGGGAAATGGATTGTGTGTAGGTATCCGTCCCTTCAATGCAAGTGTAAGAGATGGCAAGCAGTCCAATGTCTGCGGTGCAGGTGATGCCAAGACAGCGGGCAACTTTATTCATCGAATTGCGAACCCGCCATGCCCCTGTTCCGACAGAAAGCATCATCAGCCCGACTCTTCCGACCAAGGTCGCCTTTTCCTTGAGCGTTGCTTCCGTTGCCGGAATGCTGCTGTCATCCTGCACAATCGCTTTCCAGTGAATGGTCATGTGCTGCTTTTTGAGTTTTGCCATGTGAAACATCGTTCCTTCCGTTTAATAATCTATATATCCTTTCGGCAAAAACCGGCTGACAGAATGCAGCTCTGTAAGCCGGATTTTTTCATTTTATGGATGCTGTTCCGGCGGTTGTTCCGGAGAATCTGAATTGGTGGATTCTGATTCAGGAGTAGCCGGATGAATTTCGCAGCCTTCTTCGTCAGACTGCTCTAAAATGACAGAAATCGGCGTTTCTGAAACCGTAGATTCTGCGGATCTCATGTCTTTTTCTGTTGGTTCTTCCGTTGTGGAATCTTCTTCATCATGGTGCTGCCAGTTTCGTTTCACGGTGTCTGTTACCGTTGTAAAAACGGTATCTCGCATCTTTCCGAACCATTCGTTTGCACGCTGTTCCATAGTCGTTCTTTCTGGCATTTGCAGCGGACTAGGTGGAATTTCGCCCTCTGGCAGGGTCTTTTCCCGTAAGATGACATAGATGAGTGACATCACCGGAACACCTAGCACCATGCCGAGCACACCGAACAATCCACCGCCAACAATGACAGCGAACAGCACCCACATTGCAGGCAGTCCGACAGAACCACCGACAACACGAGGATAAATCAAGTTGCTGTCGATCTGCTGGATGACAATGACAAATACCACAAACCAGATGGCTTGTTTGGGTTCTACCAGCAATAAGATCAATGCACCGGGAATGGTGCCGACAATTGGCCCTACAATTGGAATCATATTGGTCAGACCAATGATAACACTGATGAGAAGCGGATACTGGAAGTGGAAAATGGACATGCCAATGAAACAGAGCAAGCCCAAAATGCAGGCATCCATCAGCTGACCACCGACAAAGTTGGAGAAGATTTCGAACGTGATATTGCCATAATGGGAAATTCTGCGGTAATTTTCCTTGGAGAATGCCTTTTGCAGAATGCGTTTTGCCTGTGCTTTCAGGCGTTTCCTGCCGCTGAGCATATACAGCGAGAAAATCAGACCAATGAAGCAGTCCGCCACGATCCGAACCAGACTGGTTGCCCATGTTCCGATTTTTTCCATGAGGTTTGGAACATAGCTGGAAACGGTAACAGAGAGGTCGGTCAGCCACGATTTCAACTGTGCAAAGTCCAATCCGACTTGCTGCATCAGATCATAGAGCTGTTGCCCCTTGGTGCTGTATGTCTGCAAGAACTTCTGGAAGTTGATAAAATAGATGGTGAACTGGTCTGCAAAGTCCACTAAGCTTTGTGAAAACTGCGGTACAATATTGCAGATGATTCCGCTTATAACGGACAACACAAGTAAATACGAGAGAATGACGGCGACTGCGGAGCAGGGAAACCGTTTTCCCTTTGTAATATTTTTCAAGAAGCCCTCTAATCGCCGGACAGGCGTATGCAACACCAAGGTGATGACTGCACCAATGATGACCGGACGCAGCGTGCTGAGAAGCATTCCGATCCAAGTGGAAACGGTTTCCAGCCGCATGAGGAGAAATGCAACCAGCAATAAGATGACACCGCTGAAAATAATCGTGCGAGCAAACGGGGTGTTAATGCTGTTGCGTTTTCGTTTCGGCATAGACGCAAGGCCTCCTTTCTTGTGGGGCAGAATCGTTTGTTTCGAATACAGGCAGGGGAATGGTTATCCAACCACCTGCTTTGCAACATCCACCGTATCTTTTGCATCTTTTGCATAAAATGTTGCGTGGATTTGTTTTGCATAGTCTGGTGTTAAAACGGCTCCGCCAACAACGGTTTGACAGGATGGATACTGTTCGTGCAGCAGGCGAATGGTTTCTTCCATTGAACCGAGCGTGGTTGTCATGAGGGCGGAAAGTCCGACCAGTTTCACTTGATGTTCAATGGCAGCATCGACGACCGCCTGACAAGGGACATCTTTTCCGAGGTCGATGACGGTATAGCCGTAGTTTTCCAGCAGAACTTTTACAATGTTCTTGCCGATGTCGTGAATATCGCCCTTGACGGTTGCCAGTACGATTTTTCCCTTGCTGACAGGGGCTTGGTCACGCTGCTGCATGGTTTCCTTGATGACAGAGAACGCAGCCTGTGCCGCATCTGCCGTTAAAATCAACTGTGGCAGGAATACCTTGCCCTGTTCAAACTTCGTTCCGGTTTCGTCCAGAACGGGAATTAACATATTGTTGATGATTTCCATCGGTTCAGTGGTTTCAAGCAGTTTTGCAGTAATGGAACCGCATTCTTTTTTCAGACCGTGTTCCATGGCATAGGCAAGCGTCATGGAAGAGTCAGCAGTTCCAGCGGTTGCAGCAGCTGGTTGTGCAGAAGTCTGTCCGGTATAGCTGGAAATATATTGCATACAGCTCCGGTCGATGCCTTTTAATACCTTGTAAGCCCGAACGGCTTCGGTCATAGAGGCAATATTCGGGTTCATAATCGGCAGGAACAAGCCGTTTTCCATTGCCAGTGTGAGGAATGTTCGGTTGACAGCTTCTCGGTTCGGCAGACCAAAAGAGATATTGGAAACGCCCAGAACCGTCCGCAGCCCCAATTCTTCATGTACTCGCCGCATGGCTTTCAAAGTTTCGACTGCTCCATCCTGTTCCGCAGAAACGGTCAGTACCAGACAGTCAATATAGACATCCTGTTTCGGAATGCCCATTGCCATTGCCCGTTCGAGAATGCGTTTGGCGATGGCAAAGCGGTCATCTGCCTTTTTCGGGATGCCGTTTTCGTCCAGTGTCAGACCAACGACCGCAGCACCATATTTTTTGACAAGCGGTAAAATTGCCTGCAAGGAGGCTTCTTCGCCGTTGACAGAATTGACAATTGGCTTCCCGTTATAGACCCGCAGGGCAGCTTCTAAGACTTCCGGAATGGTGGAGTCCAGCTGTAATGGGGTGTCTCCGATGCTCTGCAATGCCTTGACGGTGCGGATCATCATATCTTTTTCGTCAATCTCCGGCAAACCAACATTGACATCCAAAATATCTGCACCGGCATCGATCTGCTGAACCGCTTGCTCTAAGATATAATCAATGTCGTTTGCCTTTAATGCAGCCTGAAAGCGTTTTTTTCCGGTTGGGTTGATGCGTTCGCCGATGATACGAGGTTCAGTGATGGGAATCGTCACAGACGGCGAGCAGATCGCCGGCGGAATTTCCGGCATTGGTCGCTTTACAACGGGCATGCTGTCTAATTTCTGATAGGCAGCCGCCAGATGTTCCGGCGTTGTACCGCAGCATCCGCCAAAGACAGAAACGCCCAGCTTTGCGAAGGCAGCCATTGCCGCTGCAAAGTCATCCGGCAGAACGGAGAAAGCCCCCGTAACCGGGTCAGGCAAGCCAGCATTCGGTTTCACAATGACAGGCAGGGTTGTCCAGCGGCAGATCTCTTCGACCACGGGCAGCAGTTCCTTCGGCCCCAAAGAACAGTTGACACCCAGGGCATCCACACCCAGCCCCTCCAATGTCAGAGCCATTGCAGAAACGGTGCAGCCTGTGAACGTTCTGCCGTTTTCTTCAAAGGTCATCGTGACAAAAACAGGCTTGTCACTGTGTTCCTTTGCAGCCAGTACAGCGGCTTTCGTTTCATAGAGGTCGGTCATGGTTTCAATGACAATGAGGTCAGCGTCTTTTCCGGCTTCGATCTCTTCCCGGAAAATGTCATAAGCTTCCTCAAATTTCAGTGTACCAAGTGGCTCTAGCAGCTGTCCGATCGGCCCAATATCCAGGGCAACCATGGCATCTGTTCCGGCAGTGGCAGCCTTGCCGCAG
Source organism: uncultured Ruminococcus sp. (assembly GCA_902464115.1). Taxonomy (GTDB): domain Bacteria; phylum Bacillota; class Clostridia; order Oscillospirales; family Ruminococcaceae; genus Ruminococcus_C. The sequence continues at coordinate 11,254 of CABQIF010000027.1, forward strand.
GCAATACCAGCGGAGATCAGTTCCTGTACGGAATAGCCGCTTTTTTTCATCTTCAGGCGGTTTGCACCAAAGGTGTTGGCATAGACAATATCCGAGCCAGCAGCCAAAAACGCTTTGTGAATGGCAGTGATCTGTTCTGGATGTTCGATGTTGTATTTTTCTGGGATCTCTCCGGCAGGCATGCCGCTTTTTTGCAGCATCGTACCCATACCGCCATCCAGATACAGACGAGGTTTCTTCTGAAAGAGGTTATGTTGTGCCACCGCAGTGAGCTCCTTTCTTCCGGAATGCACAGGTTTCCCGCATCTTGCAAATGCTGCACCCCTGCCGGCGTTTCGGCAGCGGATGCCGGGCACATCCAAAGATGGCAGAAACCGACTTCCGAGGGTTCATGAGGTAGGTTTCAGTTGTAATAATGCCGACCTGACGGGCAGCGTTGAGGTGGGCGAGCAGGTTCGGCTGTTCCGAGATGGGAAAATCCCCATAGCCGGGGCTGAATCGCCAAGTAAAATATCGGTTCGGCATGGTTTCCTGAATCTGCTGCTCTGCCTTGTCGCAGACCTGCTCAATGGCAGTATTTGCAAGGGCATCCATCAACAGAGCATTGGTCATATCCCGTTTTTGGGTGCGGTCAATTAAGACATCTATAGATGTTCCGAGCGTTGCTGCCATGAGAACCGCACGGTCGCAGCCCTCTAGGTGCTGGCGAATATCCTTCCCCTCTAATAATAAGGTATCCGCATACAGTACCGATTCTGTGCGAGTCAGCGGAAGAATGCAGTAGGTATAGCGAGGGGTTGCGTGGTGAAGCAGCTTTGCTTCGCAGGCATCCAGCCGAGATAGAAAGGCATCGTCTGCCGCCGCTTCGGTCATACCCAAATACCGGAGGGTTTCCGAACGGTCAAGCGGTGACAGACTAATACTGGGGCTCATCGTTGGGTTGCACGCAGTACGCCAGAGATGGCTTCGCTGATTTTTCGTGCAACATAAGGATTGTTCATGGTGTAAAGGTGAATTCCGTCAACCCCAGCTGCCAGCAGTTCAATAATCTGTGCGATGGCATAAGCAATTCCAGCATCTTGCAATGCTGCAGGGTTATCCTCATATTTCTGAATGATACGGGTGAATTTTCTCGGCAGGCTTGCACCGCACATGGAAACCATGCGGGTAATCTGCTTGCTATTGGTAACCGGCATGATACCAGCTTCAATCGGGACGGTAATGCCAGCCTTACGAGCTTCTGCTTGGAAGTGGAAGAATGCTTCATTGTCGAAGAACAGCTGAGAGATGAGGTGTGTTGCACCGGCATCGACTTTCTTCTTCAGGTTGGCAATATCTTCTTCCAGCGAAGTGGCTTCGGTGTGGCATTCTGGATAGCAAGCCCCGGCAATGTCGAAATTCGGGTGCTTTTCCCGAATATAGGTAATCAGGTCGCTGGCGTGGGCAAAGTCGTGTTCCGGTTCTAATTCTGGAATCCGGTCGCCACGCAGAGCGAGGATGTTTTCAATGCCGCTTTCGAGGAATGTTTCCAGCAGGGCATCAATTTTTTCTTTTGTGCAGTGAATGCAGGGCAGGTGGGACATGGATGTAATGCCATACTGTTCCTGTAAGCGTCTGGCGATGGCAATGGTATTTTCCCCGTTGCCGCTGCCGCCAGCACCGAGTGTGACACTGATGAAGTCCGGATGCAGATCCTGTAATTCTTCGAGCGTCTGATAAACCGTTTCAACCGGGCTGGTTTTCTTTGGTGGAAATACCTCAAAGGAAAAGACGGTCTTTTCCGAAAAAAGAGGAGCGATTTTCATAGAACAATAAATTCCTTTCTGTTGAGATTCGATGATGATCATAGCAATTTATGCTGGGTCAATCCGCCAGTCTACGGGTTCTATCCCATGTTCGATGAGAAAAGCGTTGGTCTTGGAGAAGTGCCGGCAACCGAAAAATCCATTATAAGCCGAAAGTGGGCTTGGATGGGCAGCCGTCAGCACTAAATGCTGCGGAGCAGTGATGCGTTGCCGTTTTGCCTTGGCATTGCCGCCCCAGAGCAGGAACACCACGGGCTTTTCCCGTTCGTTCAGCTTGTCAATGACGGTATCGGTGAGCTGTTCCCAGCCTTTTCCCCGATGGGAGTTGGCAGCACCTGCCCGCACCGTTAAGACGGTGTTCAGCAGCAAAACGCCATGTTTTGCCCATTCGGTGAGGTCGCCATGTTTGCCGAGGTTGTCAATGCCGGTATCATCCCGCAGTTCTTTAAAGATGTTGACGAGGGACGGCGGCGGTGTAACGCCCTTGTGCACGGAAAAACTCAAACCATGTGCTTGATTGGGGTTGTGGTAGGGGTCTTGTCCCAGAATGACTACTTTTACATCTGCATATGGCGTATATTGAAACGCATTGAAAATGTCGTACATATTGGGATAGATGGTATGGGTGCGGTATTCCTGAATGAGGAACTGCCGCAAGTGCTGATAGGATTCGGATTGAATGGCATCCTGAAGCAGGTCGTCCCAGTCGTTTCCGATATGAACCATAAAAAGACCATCCTTTCTGTGGATTGTTTCGCAGACTGGCTGCAATTGATACCTATTATAACACACTCTTTTCAGAAATTCAATAGACAGAATCTTTCCGCTGCCAGATTTTCCACAGACAGCGGCTTCTTTTTGAAGGCTCGTTTGATTTTTGGGAATCCCACTGAAAAATGTGTGCTGGAATCGGGAAAATTGTACAACTTTTTGAAATCCTATTGACTATTCGCAAAAGATGTAGTACAATGATAAGTAATTGTCGATACCACCTTGTCAGCGTGGACGACACAAAAACGGATGCAGTTGCCTGCAAGCTGCTGTATCCAGATTTACCGTAGGAGGGTGAAACGTGAAAAAAGTAAAAAAACCGGTTTTCTTCCTTGTGTTTGCTGTGATTGCGATTTTTGCGATTACAACGCTGATCGGTGTGTCTACTCAAAACGGCGATATTACAACGACCTATGTACACGGCGTAAAAGATATTCGTCTTGGGATCGACATTCAGGGCGGCGTAGATGTTACATTTGAGCCAGCAGGCGATGTGGATGCAACGGATGAACAGATGGACGCAGCACTGGAGAAAATCAAGACCAGACTGGTGTCACAGGGCATTAACGACAGTGATACCTACGTTGACTACAAAAGCGATCGGATTATTGTTCGGTTCCCATGGCAGGCAGGGGAAACGGATTTCGATCCGGAACAAGCCGTAAAAGAACTTGGTGAAACCGCAGAGCTGACATTCCGCTACGGAACGGAAACCACCACAAACGATGACGGCGAAACCGTGCCGGCAGGCGAGATTGTACTGACGGGTGACGATGTGAAGAGTGCCGGAACAGGTGCAACGCAGGATGATACCACGAAGGAAGCAACGTGGATGGTAACATTGGATCTGAACGATAGCGGTAAGGAAAAGTTTTATAATGCAACTTCTGCTCTGTATCAGGACAACGGACAGATTTCCATCTGGATGGACAACACCATGATTTCTGCACCGTCTGTTAATGCGGTTATTTCCGACGGAAAGGCAACCATCAGCGGAAACTTTACATATGAATCTGCAAAGGAACTGGCAGATAAGATCAATGCTGGTGCATTGCCGTTTGCATTGGAAACCACCAGCTTTAAGACCATTTCCCCGACGATGGGTGAAGGGGCTTTGAATGCAATGGTGATTGCAGGTTTGATCACCTGTGCCTTTATTGTGATTTACATGATTTCCCTGTATCGGCTGTTGGGTGTGGTTGCATCCATCTGCTTGATGGGACAGATTGCCGGCATGCTGGCAGCCGTTTCCGGTTGGTTCGGCTTTATGGACAGTAACACGCTGACCATTCCGGGTATCGCAGGTATTATTCTTTCCATTGGTATGGGTGTCGATGCGAATATCATCACCGGCGAACGAATTCGAGAAGAACTCCGGAGAGGCAAGCCGCTGGATGGTGCATTGCAGTCCGGTTACAGCCGTGCATTCAGTGCCATCTTTGACGGAAACCTGACTGGTATCATCGTTTCCATCATCCTGATGGGTGCGTTCGGAACACCGGACAGCTGGTGTGCAAAGCTGCTGCATCCGCTGTTCCAGTTCTTCGGTGCAACCACAGAAGGTGTTATCTATTCCTTCGGTTACACCTTATTAGTAGGTTTGATTATGAACTTTATCATGGGCGTATTTGCAGCCAGACTGATGACCATGTCTTTGTCCAAGTTCAAATGCTTCCAGAACAAGAAACTCTATGGAGGTGGGTTAAATGGCTGAGAAAGAAAAACAGTTTAAACACTATCCAGTGGATGTCAAGGTACGGAATTTCTGCGGCAAGTCCAAGCTGTTTTTCCTGCTGACCCTGATTCTCGTTGTCATTGCAATTGCCTCTTCCTTTACGGGTGTGGACATTGCACTGGAATTCAAGGGCGGTACGATCATCACCTATAGCTATGAAGGCGAAGCGGTCGATAAGAGTGCAATTTCTTCAGAACTGAGTGATTTGATCGGAACAAGTGTCAATGTACAGGATGGCGAAAGCTTAGAGGGCGGCAGCAAGACACTGACATTGTCCTTTACTTCCAACGAAGGTCTGACGGTTGACCGGCAGGCAGAAGTAACGGATGCCATTCAGTCCCGTTATCCAGATGCAAATGTACAGTTGCTGGACTCGAACGATGTCAGTGCACGTTCCGGTAGTGACTTCTTTGCAAAATGTATCGTTGCAGCGATTTTTGCAGCAGTCATCTTGATTCTGTATATTGCATTCCGGTTCAAGCAGATCAGTGGTTGGTCAGCTGGTGTTTGTGCGATCATCGGTTTGCTGGCAACGCTGGTCATCACATATGGTTCAGTTGTACTGATGGGCTTTGAAATTGACTCAAACTTTATGGCAGTTATTTTGACGCTGTTGGGTTATGCAGTCAACGACACCATCGTTATTTATGACAGAATCCGTGAAAATCAGGAAAAGATGCCGGGAATGTACATTGAAGACCTGGTAAACACCAGTTCTTCCCAGTCTTTGCGGCGTTCGATTCGGACATCCCTGACAACTTTGTTCGCAATGGTTGCAGTTGTGGTTGTATCTGCAATTATGGGATTGGATTCGATTCAGCACTTTGCCATTCCGATGGCAGTTGGTATTCTGGTTGGTACTTATCATTCCATCTGCTTTGTACCGAGCCTGTGGGTTTGGTGGCAGAAGCGGCGTGGTGTGGAAACACTGAAAGTAATTCCGAAGAAAAAGAAGAAGGCAACCGAATAAGCCAATTTTTGAACAGAAAAGAAGCAGGCAGGATATGCGAAGCAGCATATCCGCCTGCTTTTTTGTTTTGGTGGAGAGATACGAGCCGCAGGCAACTGAAAAGTTTTTCGGTGCAGCAGTTTTTCAAAAATGCTGCTGAGGTGTGAGCGAGTAGCCCACATTTGCGGAGCAAATTGGATTTTGCAATCTGTTTTTCCTGCTGCAATTGCATTTTTTAAAACTTTCCAATTCAAACAAAGTCAAATTATAAGAATCAAGGTTGTAAGTTCGGGTAAGACAACGGGGCAATTGCAGCACGCTGGCAGGCAAAAGCAGGGGTGAACCACCCTTTTGCCGGATGCTGAAGACCGTTTTTCCTAAGAGCAGGTTTTTCTGTAAGGCATTCCCATTGTAACTGTTCCCCCGGAACAGTTACAAGATGCTGGTTTGCTGTTCCGGTTTCACAAGGCGGGGCGGTCTTGTTCGCCCCGCCTCGAAAAGCTTTCGCTTTTCTCACCACCCTCTCCGTGTGCCAAAAGCACGGCACAGAGATTTCGCTGCCTGCGGGCAGCGATCAGGGCTACTCGCCCTGAACCTCGCCAACATTTTTGAAAAATTGTTGGATCAAAAAACTTTTTATTTCGCCTGCGGCTCGCATGAAATAACCCTCTTGCAAAACTGCTGAAAATATGCTACAATAACAGGGAAAAGGAGGCGACCTTTATGTTAAAAGCAGGAATCTCCACGGCCTGCCTCTATCCGCAACCCATAGAGGAAGCCCTCTATGACCTTGCATTGGGTGGGGTAACCATGGTGGAATTGTTTATCAATACCCATTCAGAACTAAAACGCAGCTTTGTTGCTGCATTGTCCGATATTTTGCACCGATTTGAAGTGCAGTGCTGTTCCCTGCATCCATTCACCAGTGAGATTGAAACTATGATGCTGTTTTCCGCATACGAACGGCGTTTGCAGGATTATCTGGAGTACTGCCGCAATTATTTTACTGCTATGCAGCAGCTGGGAGCAGGTATTTTTATTGTACATGGAAATAAGCAGCTGGTCGGTATGGATGTGGATTTTTATTGTGAGCGGTTTCAAAAGCTGGTAGATTTGGGAAAGTCCTTTGGAATCACGGTTGCACAGGAAAATGTTGCCCGCTGCACCAGCCATTCGCTCTCTTTTTTGCAGGAGATGCAGCAGAAAATGGGGAACGATGCGAAATTTGTGCTGGATATTAAACAGGCAGTGCGTTCCAAAGAAGACCCGATGCAGATGCTGAAAACACTCGGCAGTGGGGTTGTCCATGTGCATATGAGCGACCACGGCGAATATGGCGACTGTTTGCAGATTGGTGCAGGACGCTTTGCCGTAAAATCATTTTTACAGACACTTGCACAGCTTAGCCCAAACTGTACCATTGTATTAGAATTATATCGCAGCGGATTCCGCACGTTGCAGGATTTGCTGCATAACGATCATATCCTACAGCGAATGATTCAGAGCTGTCAGGAGAAGGAGGAATGAACCATGCAATGCCCATTTTGTGGTGCAAGAGATACGAAGGTGTTGGATTCTCGTCCGGCAGAACATCGAATCCGGAGAAGAAGAGAGTGTATTTTTTGTGGAAAGCGATTCACAACCTATGAAATGGTAGAACGTCCGCTGCTGATGGTGAAAAAGCGGGATGGCAGTTTTGAACCGTTTGACCGCCAGAAGCTGATTACCGGCATTTTTAATGCTATCAAGAAGCGTCCCGTCAGTATGGAGCAAGTAACAGCGATTGCCGAAGGCATTGAACAGCAGTGTGCAAATGCAATGCGGAGCACAGTAACGTCTGTGGACATTGGAAACTGGGTCATGGAACATCTAAAGCGAATTGATGCCGTTGCCTATATTCGATTTGCCTCGGTCTATGAGGATTTTACAGACGTTGCAAGCTTTGTAGCGGCAATTAGTGCGTTGGATGAAGAAACGGCTGCTGCAAAAATGACAGAATCTCAAGAACAAGGAGAATAAAATATGCAAGAGCAGAATCATTTTTTTGAATCAGAAGACCATACCATGGAATTTGACACACAAGATGCACAGGATGCAAAAATCTGGTCGATTTTAGCATATTTTGGTGTGACATTTTTTCTGCCATTGGTGGGCGTGCCCAATTCTGCCTACGGAAAATTTCATGCGAATCAAGGTTTAATCTTGTTCATTTTTAATATGGCATTGATGATTGCAAGCTGGATGGTACGATTGTTGTTGGGATGGATTCCGATTATTGGTGGAATTCTTTCCGGTTTGGTTCAGTTGGCAGTATCGGTTTGTATCATTGCGTTGATTGTGTTTGGGATGGTGCAGGCTGCACAGGGTAAGGCAAAGACGTTGCCGGTGATTGGGAAGTTTCACCTGATTGGATAACCGGCAATAGGGTTTGTGGGTCTGTTGGGTCATAGCGAACCGCTGCCAGCAGTATTCCATCCTCTGACAATAAAAGAGAAATGCATTCGTCTGTCTGAAGAGAATAGGTATATTCGATTCCCTGACAGCCGCAGAATGCAGAAAGCGGCAATTTTTGCTCCGTTTGCAGTGTCCAATAAGACTGGTAAACGGAGCTATTTTCATTTTTATCTGGAATCAGAACGGGACAGGAGCGGACAGCATTGCTGGAATGAAGCGTGTAGTGTTGTTCTGTGAGGAATGCTTGGCGGTCGGATTCTTCAGGTAACCGATAGAAGATCGGCAGGGAATTGGTAGCAGGTTTTTGTTTTGGGTGAAGCCAGAGAAATAGCACAATACCGATGCCACAGAGCAATAGAGCCAGCAAGAGAACACGAAATTGTATTTTTCGCACAAGAAACCGTTCCTTTCTATATAAAGATATAGGTTGCAAATCACGAGCCGCAGGCAAATAAACGTTTTTCGGTGCAGCAGTTTTTCAAAAATGCTGCCGAGGTGTGGGCGAGTAGCCCACGTTTGCGAAACAAATGAAACTGTACAAGAAACAAGTAAGGGAAATCTAAGAGAGATCGCAAAGAATCGCAATTGCCTTCAAAGTCAAAATACTGTAATGTTAGACAAGGTTTCAGGGGCAATTGCGATTCCCAAGGCAAGCTGGGGATGTGCCCCAGCCTTGCCGAATCGGATGCAAGTGGTTTTCCAAGAATAAGATTTTCAGAAACAGTTTCCCGTTGCAACTGTTCCCCCGGACAGTTACAAGATGTCTGTTTATTTCGATGCAGCGTTTTAGAAGAAATGATTATCATTTGCTTCGCAGATTCATTGTAAATTTATGCCCCCATCTTTCAAAAAAGAACCAAAGGAGATATGCTTGATATGCGTTTAGATAAATGGCTTTCGGATGCCACTTCTTATACTCGCAGCCAACTGAAACAACTCATCCGCAGCGGTCAAGTAACAATCAATCAGACGATTGTCAAGAAACCAGAAACGCCCGTTCAGGAAACCGATGTCATCTGTTTACAGGGAAATCCCGTTGAACCAGCAGAATCTTGCTACTGTCTGCTGCTCAATAAGCCATTGGGCTATGTTTGTGCGGTAACAGATGCAACGGAAAAAACTGTGATGGAATTGATTCCGCCAGAATTGCAGCGAAAAGGATTATTCCCAGTCGGCAGACTGGACAAGGATACCAGCGGTATGCTGCTGCTGACGAATGACGGAGCATTTTCCCATGCTCTGCTTGCTCCGAAACGCCATGTTCCGAAATATTATCGGATGCAGCTGGCACGTCCCTATGAAGAATCTTATGTCCAGCAGCTTGCAGAGGGACTAGTGTTGGCAGATGGAACGCACTGCCTGCCGGCGGAAATTTTACCCGTTTTGAATACAGACCGAATGGCAGTCATTTGCCTGCATGAGGGGAAATATCATCAGGTGCGGCGGATGCTGGCGGCAGTCGGAAACCATGTGGAGCAGCTGCAGCGAGTTGCTATCGGAAACCTTTTTTTACCAATCAGTTTACAAATTGGAGCGTGTCAAAAACTGACCAGCACACAAATCAGCCTGCTTTCCCAGCAGCCAGACCCCAAGTTCTTGTGGGAACTGGCTCAAAATAGCAATTTTTAGTAAAAAGTTAATAAAAAGTTTTATGATGGCGAGAACCATAGAATTCATGCATTTTATACAAAAAAAATAAAATTCCACCGATGAA
>CABQIF010000028.1 GCA_902464115.1 uncultured Ruminococcus sp.
TATCACCACATATTGACTTTGCTTTCTTGTGGTTGTGTTCAAAAACGTTTAATGCCATTTTATCATTATCAATGCCAAGAAGTATATTTACTCCTGCCCTTTCAAATCCACATGATAATCCGCCACAACCACAAAATAAATCTATTGCATTGTAACTTTTCATTCCATACCTCAAAATGTTTGTCCTCAGACTTTGTGTCTTTTGTGGGTTTTCTTACTCCACACCCGAAATCATAAATTTAATGCTCTTATCAAATAAATCTCCCAGAGTAAGCAAGTCAGAAAGATTGAAAGGATAGTTTCTAAGACTGTCCTTGTGTTTTTTATCATTAAGGATAAAATCTGCCTTGGAACTTAAGAATTCATCAGAAACCTGTTCTGCTGATGTGATATCCAGATTATGAAGAATAATTCTGCTAAGTTGCATTTGAATATTTGCAATAATAGGATTATTATTGACATTATCAAATACCTCAATCATTTTATCTCTGCCACGTTCACTTATATTGGCAATTTTTCTATCTGGCTCAGTTGCAGTAAACTTTTTTTCATTTCCACAAAGAAATAGTATGCTGCTATTTGCAAATGCAGCTATTTCATTCAGATAGTTATCTTGTAAATTTTTACTACTCTTAAGTGAGATTGTTCTTGCAGGAGTTGCCTTTACGCTCCGTAACGCCTGACTTACCGTAGCACCTGCGCCATGGTTATCATCTTCTGTGCCAAGTAAATAACCCACGCTACATTCCAAAGTTTGAGCCATTTTTATTAATATCTCATAACTCGGATTGCCGCCGTTTTTCCAGTTGGTTATGTTACTCTTACTTATTCCAAGTTCGGTTACAAGGCTGCTTGCTGAGTAGCCTTTTTCTTTGCATTTTTGTTTGAAAGCGTTATAATTCATAAATAGCACCCCTGTTGTTTGTGCAGAAAGTAGAAATAATAAGCAAGCTATTGACAATTGTCCTATCTTGATGTATGATGTAAATCAATAAAGTTGCATTACATAGAACTGTTCGGCAGTATTTAACTTTATTGAAATTACATTTTAAGCTGCACTATCTTCATGCGTCTATTGTACCATATTTTTAGTGCAAAGTCAAGTTTATAATAAAAGAAAGGAGTCAAAAATGAAAGAAAAAGGTGATGTTCCAAATCTTCCACCTGAATTTAACCCCATAATTCCACTTCGTGATGATTCACCACAAAGAGAATTTCCAATCAAGGCATTACCTCCAATTCTTCGTGAAATGGTAATAGGTATCGCTGAAACCACAGGCACAGATCCAGCAATGGCAGCAACTTCGATTTTATCGGCAATTAGCTATTGCTTTACAAGCAGGTATAGAATGCAGGGTAAAGCCGACCATTCAGAACCGCCTATGATTTATAGTTTCATTGTTGCCGAACCATCAGAGCGAAAATCACCTGTTGTAAAGTTCATCAAAAAGCCATTTGTTGATTTTGAGTTGAAATATAATCAAGAACATGCTGAGGAATTTCACAAAATTGAGGCGATGAAAAAGAAACTTCTTTTTGAAGCAGATAAGCTTGAAAAAGAGGGAAGCAAAGACGTTGATCAAATCGCAAGGTTGAAAACACAGGCAGAACAAATAGGTGACGTAGGCAAAAGACGAGTTACTGTAGAGGATATTACTCCTGAATCGTTGATTCAATTGATGGGAAAGAATAAATCTTTACTGATGATTTCTGATGAAGCAGGTATGCTCGGAAACTTTACAGGACGATATTCCAATAACAATATACCTAATATGGATATGATTTTGAAAGCATGGAGTGGCGAAAGTTTCTTTTGCGACAGAGCAACAAAAGAATCTATACAGATTTCCAATCCATGCCTGTCAATTAGTCTTGCAGGACAGCCTTACTTATGGGATAGTATGATTTCCAATTCTGTATTCAGAAACAGTGGTCTGCTTGCACGATTTTTCTATTGTTTTCCAAAGAGTAAAATCGGCACAAGGCGGTATGATTCAAAATCAATTGATCCGATTGTTGTTGACAATTATAACAAGCTTATTGACATTCTTCTTACAAGAAAATTCAATGCCAAACTCACAGAGGAAAGATTTCTGAAATTTGATGAAACGGCACAGCAAGATTTCACCGATTACTATAACAATTATATTGAGAAAATTCAGCTCACAGAGTTTGTAAACTGCAAGGACTGGGGCGGTAAATATCATGGTCAAATACTTCGCCTTTGTTGCATTATCCATTGTGTAAAATGTACTATTGAAGGCAAGTGTCCTGAGGATGTCCTTGTTGATGTAAACACACTTTGCAATGCGATTGATATTGCTGACTACTACAAGGAACAGGCAATATATGCTTTCAGTATTGGTGGCGTAGATAATGAAATTTTGAGGGCAGAAAAAGCTCTTGAAATTATCAGGGCAAAACAAATAAGAGAAGGATTTCAATCGGCATTGCTAAAGAAATGTCGAAATAAAATCTTCCCTGAACCTGACGACTTTTACAAGGCACTCAAACTGCTTGAAGAATATGGTTATGTTGCTTTCGATGAAAGAGAAACAGGCAACCATAAATCTGCAATTTATGTTTTTGTAAATCCGAAAGTATTTGAGGATACAGATGATCATAGCTGACATCAGTCAGCAAAAGCCCTCGGCAGAGCGCCTGTATATATGATAGAACTTGCCAAAGGGCTGTCATATATACTATGGCGTTACAATAGGCATAGTGCCTGTTGTAAAATCGGTGCTCCGCACCGTATTGTTTCAGCGATTGTATTCTATCGTTCTGAAACTTGTCACCGCAATCCTCTGATTGTTCGGTGACATTGTTCAAACTGGTAGAGCAAATGAATTTCGAGAAGGGAGAATAGATGAAAGAAAAACGCATTTCGTTTTGTCAGGGAAAAGGCTCATTAACTCACAACAATAGAGATTTCATCGCAGAAAATGTTGACCGTTGCCGTATGAGAGATAACTATACGTTTATCAGGAAAGATATTGGCTGCGTGTATGAACATCTGTTTGCGGAGTCAACCAAACGATACAACGCCCGACAAAAACGAAACGACAGAAAAATCCATTGCAGTTACTATGAATCTCTGTTCCATCGGAAACCCACTAATTCCGTTGTAACAGCTGCCGACAAACGCAAAAGCTTCTATGAAGATGTCGTGCAGATCGGCAGAAAAGAAGATTCCGGAGTGGATACAGAAGATGCTCAGCTTGTGGCTGATTGCCTGAAGGAGTACATGGCAGGGTATCAGAAACGTAATCCAAACTTTGTGGTATTCAATGCCGTCCTGCACATGGACGAAGCCACACCGCATCTGCATATTGACTATATTCCTGTCGGGCATTACAGACGTGGACAAGATACGCAGAATGGCATTGCCCAGGCTCTCAAAGAAATGGGATTCGGTGAGGGCAAGGGTGCTATTGCAAGGTGGAGAGCATCCGAAATTGAATTACTGAATCAAATCTGTCTTGCACACGGTATCAGACCTTTGGGACCTGAAAAGTCAAGAGGTTCTATGTCAGTTAAGGAATATAAAGAAGCAAGGCAAGAAGCAGATAAACTTAAAGCTGAAAATGTCCAACTCAAAAGCGAAAATGAGGGTATTTCTCGTGAGCTTGCTGAAACAAAAGCAATGCTTGAAAAGGCCAATAAGAAAAAGGTTCAGCTTGTTGATATTGGGAGCATTGCGATTAAGCCGACCATTTTTGGAAACAAGGTTACCCTTGATAAAAATGATTACGACAAACTTCAAGCTCTTGCTGAAAAAGAAGTGGTCAGCGTAAAACAAACCAGAAAACTTACTGCGGCTAATCAACAACTTAGCAAAGAAAATACGGAATTGAAAAGTACAATAAACCAGCAAGCAGCTGAACTTGCCAAATATAAGAAACCTGCAACAATATCAGTCAAGACACTTATGAAAAGTGCAAAGGAAACCTCTGAAAAGGAGAGGTTAAGATCTGACTTGCAAAAAGCGAAATCATTCATTTCAGCTAATAGACTTACAGAAGAATTTCACAAATACAAATCAAATACAAAAAATCACGAATTAGAGTAAAGGAGATTTACTATGACACAAGAAAGAAAAAATGCAATCGTTGATGACATTATGGCACTTCTCATTCAGCTTACTGATGAGGAGACAATACAGGAAACAAGCCGTAAAAAGCCTGTTGAGATGCTTACGATCAAAGAATGTACTCAAGCGGTAAAGGGACTAAGCGAACACACTGTTCGTCAACTGGTGGCACAGAACAAGGTCAAATACATTCGTACAGGTCAGGGCAAACGTGGCAAAATCCTCATTAATAAGGAAGAGCTTCTCAAAGTTTTTGAAGTCTGATGAACTGTTTTGAAGAAATAAGAAATCGTCTTGAAATACGGACAGTTGCAGAACGTTACGGAATTGAAATCAAGCGTAATAACACTTGTCTCTGCCCATTTCATGACGATCACCACCCCTCTGCACACATATATCCCAATGCGTTCCATTGCTTCACCTGTAATGTGCATTATGACATTTTAGGTTTTGTTATGGCACTTTTTGATCTGTCGACTCTTGATGCAGCAAGAAAGCTGAACGATGATTTTCAGCTGGGTATTGCATTTGGCAGACAGAAAACTCCCTATAAACCAGCTTACAACGAAAGTGCTGAACTTCGTGAGATACGCCGTAAAAAACGTGAACGCTTTGAAAAATGGGAAAAAGAGGCATGGCAGACGATACACGATTATCTGTGGTTTATGCGTGATTGGCTGGAACGGTACAAGCCTTTGCATGAGGATACCGATATTGATGAACGTTTCCATATTGCAAATGTTGAATATCGTCATGCAGAAGAATTCTCAATCAACTGGATTCAGCAGTTTTCAAATGAAGAAAAGGTTGAATGGAAGTGGGTAGTCGATAAAATGAGAATTTTTCTTGATGAGCATAAAAAGGAAGAAAAGTCACAAAGTGCAGAAAGTTCAGAGACATATATTAAGGTTTCAAGGGCAAAATCACCAGACAGTATTCCTGTTAATTGGTGATAATCACAAGAAAGTACAGGAAATCCACAAAGTCCAAGGACAAAAACTATAATATTTCAGGAGGTAACAGACAGCACTATGGCTGCAATCGATAAACGTGGAAACACATTCAGAATCAGAGTTTTCGTTGGTGCTGATACGAATGGCAAGAAAATTATGAAGTCCACAACATTCACTCCGCCGACAGACACAACACCGAAAAGGGCTGAGAAACTTGCTCAGGAGTTCGCCTTTGAGTTTGAGCGTCAGTGCAAAGGCTATATCAGTTTCAATGAAAATATGAGATTTTCAGAGCTTGCAGATTGGTATTTCACCAACTTTGCACCAGTAGAATTAAAAGCATCAACAGTTTACACCTATACCGGACAGTATAAGAAGCATATCAAACCTGTTCTCGGCAACATGAAATTAAAAGATATTACAACGCCGAAACTGACACAGGTAATGCAGTCATACAATTTAAATCCTGCGACTGTCAGAAAATTGTATGTCATTATTCAGTCTATTTTCAAGCGTGGTATGGAACAAGGATTTCTGCGTGATAACCCTTGCCATAATGTTATTCTTCCAAAGAATAAGGAACAGCACAAAGTTATGGCTCTTACAGAAGATGAATTAAAACGCTTTGTGAAAATGCTTAATGAAAAGTCATGTGATGAAGATGTTAAGCGTATCATCAGAGTGCTGCTTTATACGGGAATGCGTTCGGGAGAGTGCTTTGCACTACGCTGGGAAGATGTTAACTTTGAGAATATGTCAATTTCAATCAAGCATACACTGAATGACATAGGCGGAAAGCATGAATTGACACCGCCAAAAACGAAAAAGAGTATCCGAACAATCGGTATGAGTAAAACTGTTGCTGATATATTTCAAGAACAGAAAAAGTACACCGATGATTTGAAAATTGCTCTTGGTGATAGTTATGCACATCCAGAAATGGTATTTCCATCAGCAAACGGCAATTATCGTGACAGAAGTTCTGTTTTGACTTCGCTGAAACACTTTACCAAAGGCACAGAATTCGAGCATATGACGTTACACAAGTTAAGACATTGCAATGCTACTATGCTTTTGAATATGGGCGTAGATCTCAAAATCATCAGTGACCATTTAGGGCATTGCGACATCAATGTCACAGCTGATATTTATGCAGATGTGCTTAGCAGTACACGAAAAGTGTTAGCGGATTCTATTGAGAAAAAGCTGACTGAATAAAGAACAGAAATTACAGCAACATAAAAAAATCGCTCTGTAAAACACAGAGCGATTTTAAAATACTTTTTAGTTGTCCAGAAGTTGTCCAAATGGACTTCTGAAACAAAAGAAATAACGCAATATCGATAAAAAATCGATGTTTCCTTATCTCTTTGAGAACTGCGGAGCACGACGAGCAGCTTTCAAGCCGTACTTCTTTCTTTCCTTCATTCTCGGGTCACGAGTCAGGAAGCCAGCCTTCTTCAGAACCGGACGAAGTTCCGGATTGAATTCGAGCAAAGCTCTTGCAACGCCGTGACGGATTGCACCAGCCTGACCAGTAACGCCGCCACCAGCAACGGTGCAAACAACGTCCATATTTTCCAGGTTTTCAGTCAGTGCGAGCGGCTGACGAACGATCAGCTTCAGAGTATCCAGACCAAAGTAGTCATCAATGCCTCTGCCGTTGATGGTGATTGTGCCATTGCCCGGGTACAGACGAACTCTTGCAACAGAGTGCTTTCTTCTGCCGGTACCATAATAATATTTTACCTTAGATTCGTACATTTAAAAGACACTCCTTTCCTTAAAATTCGCAAACTTCTGGCTTCTGTGCAGCCTGCTTGTGTTCTGCACCCTTGTAGGTACGAAGACGAGTCAGCTGTGCAGCACCCTGCGAATTGTGCGGGAGCATACCCTTGATGGCGATCTGCATTGCTTCGTCAGAACGTTCTTCCATCATAACCTTATACTGGGTCTGCTTCAGACCACCGATCCAGCCGCTGTGACGGTAATAATACTTCTGTTCGAGCTTCTTACCAGTCAGGACAGCCTGATCACAGTTAATTACGATTACAAAATCACCACAGTCTACGTGCGGAGCAAATGTTGGCTTGTGCTTACCACGCAGAATGTGAGCTGCCTTTGCAGCGACACGACCCAGCGGCTTACCTGCTGCGTCAATGATATACCACTTGCGGCTTACTTCACCGGCTTTTGGCATCGTTGTTGCCATAGTAGATTCCTCCTATATTTTCATGCTTTAATCCGTTTCTGCAACAAAAAACAGAATCGGGAGACAGAGGGCAGTTGGGTTGGACTGCACCGCCGGCTTCCGCAAGCTCACACCGGTCTCTCTGACAGTACAAAACTTATTATACAAAATTTTTTGACGTTTGTCAAGGGGAAAATCGCAGAAAAACAGAAAAATTTTTCTGTATCATGCAAAAACAAAAGAGAAAAAGTTCAGTCAGCAGCCTTGCTTTCTGAAGAGGATGGTTCTATCAGATAGCGGATGGATGCGATGTCGTTTCCATATTGAGAGAGCGGCACGAGTTCCGGTTTTGCGTGCATGGGATCCATGCACCAATTTTCATCTTCTGTCCGTCCAACCAGTAACACAAAATGCAGATTTCCATGTTTTCCAGATACACAGGCAATGGGGTAGATGGTTTCTTTCCACAAATTTTCCAGTGTTTCCACAGTGAAATCACCAGATTCCAGATAAACCGTGGATACCTGCAAAGCATTCTCCATTGCATACCACTGTAAATCGCCCTCCGCATCATAAACCTGATGTGCAGAGAAGAACTGATTCAATGTTTTTGGGTTGATGTCGTCGCCCAGTGCTGTCCGATGGATGTTCTGCATTTGCAGAGCTGCCGCCAGACAAGTGACCAGACAGCCAGAATCTCCCATGTGATAGACGGAATCTCCTAAAGCATCTTGATTCCATCTCGGGTCACCTTGTGCGTAATAGACAACATTTTCCAGAGCGGGCGGCGTTGGTGTTTGTATGCCTGTTTGTTTCTGATGAAAATGCCCCAGACCAATCAAAATAAGAAACAGGAACAGACACAGCACCGTTCCGCAAAGCAGAGGTGCTTTGCGGCGGTGTCGATGTCGTTTCACAGCGGCTTACCGTTCTAACAGCAGCCGTTCGTTACAATATTCGCATTCCAGCAGACCATTGCCCAGCTCCAGAAAGCTTTTCGGCAGATAGGATTCCGAACAGGTAATGCAGTTCGGGTTTTTGCAGGCTGCACCCTTAACGGTTGTCCCACGGAGCAGAATGGTCGGGTTGTCTTTCTTATTCAAGTCCAGCATGGTGATAATCAGAGCCATCCGGACATACATGCCATACCGTGCCTGATTGAAATACATCGCTCTCGGGTCTTCATCAACAGCCACTTCGATTTCATCAACTCTCGGCAGCGGGTGCAGGATAATCATATCCGGCTTTGCAGCCTTGAGTTTCTTCACAGTCAAAATGTAAGTATCTTTCTGAGCCAGATATGCTTCCCGACTTGCAAACCGTTCCTGCTGAATCCGGGTCATATAGAGCACATCCAGTTCCGGCAATACTTCTTCCAGAGAAGCCACTTCCCGGAACGGACAGCCGCTGGCGGTCAGAATATCTTTCACATAAGACGGCAGTTTCAATTCCGGTGTGGAAATCAAAATGAACTGATTGCCCTCGAAGCAGGTCATTGCTTTAATCAGGGAATGTACGGTTCTGCCGTTGATGAGGTCGCCGCAAAGACCAATGGTCAAATGATCCAGACGACCCTTTTCACATTTCAGGGTGAGCAGGTCAGTCAGGGTCTGTGTTGGGTGCAGATGTCCGCTGTCGCCGGCGTTGATGACAGGACAGTCCGCCGACAAAGCAGCTGCTTTTGCAGCACCAGCGACCGGATGCCGCATTACGAGAATATCTGCATAGTTGCTGACAATCTTTGTGGTGTCTTTCAGGGTTTCGCCCTTGGAAACAGAGGAATTTGCCGGATTGTCGAAGCCGATCAGACGGCCGCCCAACCGCAGCATAGCAGTCTGGAAGGACATCTGGGTACGGGTAGACGGTTCATAGAACAGGGTTGCCATAATCTTGTTGTGGCAAGCACCGGAATAGACTTCCGGATTGTTCTTGATTTTCTCGCCTAAGTCTACGACTTCCTTCCACCAGGAAACCGGATAGTCGTTCAGGTCAATCAGATGTGGGTGCTTGGATGTGGTCATAATGAAGATCCTCCTATTTCATTGTAACTATAAGAACAGGGGAAGACAAGCTCCCCCTGTATCTATCATAACATTAAACTATGGTTGATATAGATTTTGAACTGCATATGGAAAAATTGTGCGGCTCTCCGACAAAGCAGCATCCGTTCCATAAAGATTTCAAAATATTCCAATACGGAAGAGATCTGCGTGTCAATCGTCATGGAAAGTACAAATTCCTGCTGTTCTTTATCAATCAACAATTCTGCTGTTTCAACCGCATAATTCACACGGTCGTGAATATCGAACGTTAAAAAGTCGGTATTCCGAACACGGCTGCGGCGAACATCGGTTTTATCTGCTAAAATCAAAGCGGCGGAAATGGCATCAATTGGCTGAGCCGTTGCTTCATCGTGGTTTCCGATGGCGGAGATCACAGAACAGATCTCATCAACTGGCATTTCCAGCCGGTCGAGCAATCGGAATGCCATAACAGCACCACTCTGAGCGTGGTCAACACGATTGATGACGTTTCCAATGTCGTGCAGAAAGCCGGCAATGCGAGCGAGTTCAATCTCACGTTCTGGGTAGCCCAGTTCGGTGAGAATCCGAGCCGCCGTAGCAGCTGCTTTTTCCACATGTGGAAACGAATGTTCGGTATAACCGATGGACTTCAATGCCGCATCGGCACGCTGAATATAGGTGCGGATATCCGGATTTTTGCGGATATATTCAAATGTGACACAGCTTGCCATAGTTGTCGCCTTTCTCAATGATTTTTAGACCAATCAGAATCATCAAACATTCGGCTTGGTCGGGATAACGTCCGATTCAAAATAAACATGATACCAAACTAAGAACATATAAACCGTCCAGATTTTCCGGCTGTTGTCAGCCTTGCCGGCACGGTGGTCATCCAGCAGCTGTACCAGTTTTTCGGTGTGGAAGAACTGCTGTGCAGCGTTGCCTTCAAACGTATTCTTGACCATATTATAATAGGTATCTTCTTTCAGCCATACCCGAATCGGAACAGGGAAACCTAATTTCTTCTTGGCTGCGGTCTTGGCAGTCTGCGGCGGTGTATCTTTCTTTGCAGCCAACCGCATTGCATACTTGGTGATATACGGGGTACCGCCGCTTTCTGATGGCTTGTGGATGACACGATAACGGGTTGGAATCCGCTGTGCCAGTGCCATGACTTCTTTATCTAAGAATGGAACACGCAGTTCCAGCGAGTTTGCCATACTCATTTTATCGGCTTTCAAGAGAATGTCGCCTGCCATCCACAGATGCAAATCCAGATACTGCATCTTGGTGACATCGTCCTGGTCTTTCACTTGGTCGTAATACGGCTTGGTGATTGCCATCGGGTCAGGAGCATTGGTGTGAATCTTGAGCAGGGCTTTGCGGTCTTTCGGAGTAAACATATAAGCGTTACCGATAAACCGTTCTTCCAAATCCTTGCCCTTTCGAACGAAGAAGTTCACACCACGGTGTGCCGGCAGAGATTCTGCAATGTGCATGATCCCACGCCGCAAACCACGAGGCAGCTTTTCATAGGAAGTCGAACCTGGGTCGCTGTAGACATTGTAGCCACCGAAGATCTCATCTGCTCCTTCGCCGGACAGAACAACTTTCAAAGACTGGGATGCTAAATTGCAGACAAAGTACAGGGCAACGGCAGCTGGGTCTGCCAGCGGTTCATCCATGTGATATTGAATCATCGGGAGATGTGCCCAGTATTCTTCCGGTTCAATGACTTTGCTGTAATTCTTCTTGCCAATGGCTTCCGAGAAGCCCTTTGCCCAGCCAATTTCATTGTAGCGTTCTTCCTTGCCAAAGCCAACCGTAAAGGTCTTATCCACATCGGCAATGGCTGCCACATAGCTGGAGTCAACGCCGCTGGAGAGGAACGAGCCAACTTCGACATCGGCGATCTTATGAGCCTCTACGGAGTTGTGAAACGTGTCGGAAATCTGGTTGACCCAGTCATCCAAAGACGGCTTTTCGTCTGCATGGAATTCGATTTCCCAGTACTGCTGAATGTCCAGCTTGCCATCTTTGTAGATGAAATAATGTGCCGGTGGCAGCTTGTAAACATCTTTGAAGAATGTTTCTGTGCAAGGCGAATACTGGAACGTCAGATAGTTTTCAAGGGCGGCGGTATTCAGCACCTTTTTAAAGTGCGGATGCGGCAGGAAACTCTTGATTTCCGAGCCGAACAGGAATGTTTCTCCCATCTGTGCATAATACAGCGGTTTGATGCCGAAGAAATCTCTTGCTCCGAACAAGGTTTTCTCTTTCTTGTTCCAGATGACAAAGGAGAACATACCACGCAGCTTTTGCAGCAATGCTGTGCCGTATTCTTGATAGCCGTAAATCAAAACTTCGGAGTCGGTCTGTGTTGCAAACTGATATCCTTTTTCAATCAACGTCTGACGAATGGTTTTGTAGTTATAAATTTCGCCGTTGAAGAGCAGGGCAAGATTGCCATCTGCACTGTAAAGCGGCTGTGTGCCGGCATCTGAAACATCAATGATGCTCAGGCGACGGTGACCGAGGGCAATATCCTCGTCAATGTAAGTGCCTTCTGCATCCGGCCCTCTATGTT
The DNA here is from genome assembly GCA_902464115.1 of uncultured Ruminococcus sp. GTDB lineage: Bacteria > Bacillota > Clostridia > Oscillospirales > Ruminococcaceae > Ruminococcus_C. Next base: position 11,849 of record CABQIF010000028.1, read on the forward strand.
TGATTCGGTTCAGCATTTCCTGAAGAACCGCATTGGAATTGTCGATATGGTTTGTAAAACCGGTAAATCCACACATCGGTAAAAACCTCCCTGTTTCTTGCAGATTTGTGTTCATGGAAATTGCGTTCCTTTTATTATACTATATTTCCTCGTCTTTTGCAATCAATTTCCATAGATTTTTTTCATTCTCTGAAAAAAACAAGTTGTCCGGACTTAGAAGGGCAGGTGTTTCCGCAGCAAATCAGCGAGCAGTTTCGCAGCATTTCGCTGTGTGGTCGCACCGGGGTGATGATTTGCCCCGAAATCCGTTCCAACTGCGGAACGCACATCGCAGAGAGCAAGGCGGTTATCTTGCTGTTGAGCAGCTGCAACGGCATTCCGAATGAATGGGGCAGCGTCAAGGTCACTGCTCATCCCAATCATGCAGACCAGAAATGCCGTCGGGAACTGGCTGCGAAGTTTCTGCAAGAAAGCAGCGTAAGCGGCTTGAAATGCAGCCCTCTCTTCCGGAAACAGATGCAGGTAAGCGGAATCATTTGTTCCCAAGTAGAGAATCACCGCTTCCGGCGGTGCAAACGGGAGCAGGATTGTGGATCCCCAATTTTCCGGCTGGTAGTGATAGAATCCGGCAGCTTCATAGACCAATGGCAGTAAGTCGGTTTCATTTTTGCAGTGTTCCTCTGGAAAACCACTGTAAACGCCGAACCCGCTATAAGAGAGAATGTGTGCATCTGCGTGCAGCAGCTTTGCAGTCTGAGCAGCATAACTTTTTGCAGCGTGTTCCGTTGCAATGGAAAAGGCATCCTGTGGGATGGCAGCATCAATGCCGTATCCGCAGGTGATGGAATCGCCGATAAAGGCGAGATGATGCGGAGCAGGCGGCAGCGGAGAACACGTTCCACCGTCACAGGTGAGGGCAGAAACGCCAAGAATGCCATAGTGTGGTTCAGAGAGCTTGCAAATTTGGATTTGCTGGGCAGATTCTGACGGGCAGGGAATCGAAATCATTTTGGTTTCATTTGTGCAGACGAAATCCAGTATCATTTTTTCCTGCAAAAAGACTGCAACTCGAACCGATCCAATTGCTTGCAGTGAAACCGTTACCGTTGTGGCGGTTGTGGAACAAGAAACAGTTGCGTTACTCAGTGCAAGCCAAAGCGTGTCCGTTTCTGGAGCGTAGCGTGTGCTAGGAGAACAGGTGACAGCAGAACGAATTGATTTCATAAAAAACTCCAATCATAACAATCATAGAAAAATAGTCGCAGGGAATACGCTTACAGGTTCTTCCAGACATCCCGTTTCAGTGCCAGCAAATCCAGCACATCAATGACATTATCTTTTTGATAGTTGGCAGCTGTACCCTGTGCTTTGGTCAGGGTTGCTTTCTGAATCAAATATTTTTGCAGCAGGACAACATCCGCTGTGTTGATGTTGCCGTCTTGATTGATGTCGCCAAGCAGAACTTCTGGCGATGTTCCGCCATCCAGCGGATAGCTCTTCAAATCCGGCAGTTCGTCCAAGGTGATGCAATATTCACTATTGTAAATTTCTTTCAGGTTTTCCGCAGGGTTGTTCTGTTCGCTGGTCAGGTAGTTCATGTACCATGGGCAGAAATACAGCCAAGAGGCTTTGTCTTTCAGCAGGTTTTCCAAGGATGGAATGGTATCGTTTTCCGCCATGGCAACCATTTTTTCACCGTCCGTACTCTGTACCAAGCTGTAAAAGGTAGAGGAAATGGAACTGAGGTTTGGCAGTCCGTCCGCAGCGTTGTATTTATCATAACCCACAATATCGACAACGTCATCGCCCGGATACCAGTCCGGAGAAGTCGAGTAGGTGTAACTATTCCAAACCCAGATCAAGTTATCCAAACCATAAACATTGGTCAGCTGGTCATAGAGCAGGCGATACAGCTGCTTGCAGGGTTCTGCCCCCTCTGCACCCCACCAGAACCATGCACCTTCTGCCTCGTGGAGCGGTCGCCAGAGGACAGGAACATCTGCATCTTTCAGCTTTTTCAGCTGCTTTGCGATTTCTGCAATGTCCGCCATAATGACATCATGTTCCCAAGTGCCCTCTTGCAGGGCATTGGTAATGCTGAACGTGGTGGAATCTGCACTGGCAGACGGCACATAGAATGCCCGTTCTGTACCGCCCTTTTCAGATGGCACTCTCCAGTGCCAAACAACGGTTGCAATTCCCTTATATTCGTTTGTCCATTGAATTGCACGTTCTGCGGCATTGTCGTCCCAGGTTGCCCCGTCAAAATAATTCAGGAAGTCGATGCCCCGAATGGCACACATTTTTCCGGTGGTCTTTTCCAGATATTCAAACTCTGCTTCGTTGTCCTTGATGAAATTGGTCGGGTCTGCATAGAGGTTATAGTTGTGAGAACCGCAGTATTCCTGCTGACCAGAGATGATATGCTTGCCGTACTGGTCGCAGAGATACTGATAAAGCCGTTTGGTGTTGTCGGAGGCGTTCGGGTTGGAGAGCTGTCGGGTTGGCTGGAGGTTAGTCAGGGATTCCGATGCCGGAGCGATTTCCAGATAGTCGAACATGGTATAGCCCCAGTATGCCCGAAATGTGATGGTATTTTTTCCGGCTTGCAGCATGACGACACCGCCGGAAGTTTCCTCAAAGGTCAGGTTGTGGGAGAAGCTGACTTCACCTTGATTGACACCGTTGACATCCAAGTACTGTACTTTTTTGTTGGGGTCGTATGGTTCACAGTAGCAGACTGTCAATTCATACAGACCATCTTCCGGAACGGTAACTTCTAGGCTGACAGTCGTTCCTTTCTGGTCGAGGTAAGAGAATCCACCACCGGAAGCATTGGTCAGGTCATAATCTTCCCCGCTGCCGTCCTCTTCGGTGTTGCCCTTCCAAGTTTCCTGATAGATTTTTCCGCCGCTGGTCGTACCAGTTTCAAATTCATAGCGAACAGGTGCAGTGGATGCAGTTTCTGCTGCAACAGTTGGAACAGCCGGAATTCCAGCGAGCGTGCAAGAGCCTGCTAAGAGTATGGCAGCAATGCGGGAGGAATGTGGAAATGTCATAAAAAAAGCCCCTTTCAATTTGTAGAATGATGATAGAAAAAATAAAGGTTGGTTGTTCATATTATACAATTTTTATGGTGGAAAGTCAATACAGATTCCTGCATAAAAAAGCCGCTCCAGCTGCCAAAGAGTAGCTGAAACGGTTTTTCTCTTACAATTAAGCGGCAAGTGCAGGGGCTTCTTTTTTCATCAACTTCCATTCGATGAAAATCATGATTACAGTGACCGCAGCAGACAGGAAATCTGCAATTGGCCCTGCAAATAAAATGCCATCAATGCCCATAAACAACGGCAGAATTAACAGCGGCGGCAGGAAAAACAAAATCTGTCGGGTGAGCGAAAGAAATGCACCCTTGATTGCTTTGCCGATGGCAGTGAAAAAGGTCGTGGAGATCGGCTGCAAAAAGTCGATGAATGTGAAGAACAGGAATATGCGGAAGAACCGGACTCCGAACTGATAATACTGGTCGCTGCCATCTCCAAACAGGGAGAGAATCGGCTTCGGAAAGAGTTCAAACAGGAAAAATGCGATTACGCACAAAACACCGCCCGTAATCACAGCAATTCGGTAAGCATGCCAAACACGGTCATATTTTTTTGCCCCATAGTTGAAGCTGACGATCGGTTGAATGCCTTGCCCCAATCCGATGACAACGGAAAAAATAATCTGATAAACTTTCATGATAATACCGGCACTGGCAAGCGGGATAGCATCGCCGTAAACGGAAAGAGAACCATAGTGTTCCAGCATATTATTCAGGATAATTTGTACAATCATGATGGCAACTTGATTCAGGAATGAAGCCATGCCAATGGCAGCGATTTTCCGAGCATGGGAGAAATGTGGAACGAAATGTTTCAGTTGTAAGTCTGTTTTCCGATAGCGGAGCAGGTAAACAACAACAATCAAGGTAGAAACAACTTGTCCGATAACGGTTGCATACGCAGCCCCAGCCATGCCCCAATCCAGACCCAACACAAAAATGGCATCTAAGATGGTGTTAATAATCGCACCAGCTAAGTTGCAGACCATCGTCATCGTTGGGCTGCCGTCTGCACGAATCAAATGACCACCGCCAGCGGTGATAATCAGCAGCGGAAACCCAAAAGCAGTAATGCGAACATATTCTTCTGCATAGGGCATGACATTGTCTGGAGCACCAAATAGCCGGAGCAGTGGATTCAAGAAAATCAGGCTGACGGCTGCCAGCAGAACGCCACTGATAATTAACATGGAAAAGGCATTGCCGAATGCATAGGCAGCGTCTTCTTTTTCACCAGCCCCCATTTTCAAATTGAAACAGGCAGCACCGCCAATTCCGAATAACAGTGCTAAAGCAATACAGGAAGTGGAAAGCGGAAAGGCAACATTCGTGGCAGCGTTGCCGAGCATACCAACGGCTTGCCCGATGAAAAGTTGGTCAACGATGTTATAGAGTGCACCGACCAACATAGAAATAATGCTGGGGATGGAAAACTTCACCATCAACTTGGTGACGGATTCGCTGCCAAGCGGATTGGAAGCGACAGTTGTAGACATAAAAAAACTCCTTTCAGATGGTAAAAATAAAATTACAGCTATCTTTGGAAATGTGGAAACTGCAATGATTACTTCTTTTTTGGTGGAATCATGGTCAGAGAAATTCTGCCCCGTTTTCCATCCACATCCAAAACCCACACTTTCACGACTTCGCCCACCTGTACGACTTCCATGGGGTGCTTGATGTAGTGCTTGCAGATTTTAGAGAGATGTACCAGACCATTTTCATGAACGCCAACATCTACAAAACAACCGAAATCGGTAATATTGCGAACTGTTCCCATCAGTTCCATGCCCGGCTTCAGGTCTTTCAGTTCCATAATATCACCACTCCGCAGCAACGGTGGCGGCAGGGATTCTCTTGGATCTCTGCCCGGCTTGGAGAGTTCCTTTAAAATGTCTTTCATGGTTGGCATTCCAATTCCAGCCTGCTGTGCCAGTGCTTCAAAACCGTATCGTTTTGCTGCACCGAAAATTTCTGGATGTGTCTGCGGTGTCATAGCAGACAGCGAGAATCCGCAGGCATCTAAAATTGCTTCTGCAGCAGCATAGCTTTCCGGATGGACTGCTGTTTGGTCTAATGGGTTGGTAGCGTTCGGGATTCGCAGAAATCCGGCACACTGTTCAAACGTCTTTGCTCCCAACTTGGAAACTTTTTTCAGCTGTTGCCGGTCAGTAAATGCTCCGTTTTCTGTCCGGTAGGCAACAATATTTTTTGCAATGGTGCTGTTAATGCCAGCAACGTGTGAAAGCAGGGAGAATGATGCGGTATTTAAGTCTACACCAACACCATTGACACAATCTTCTACCACACCATCGAGGGCAGCAGTCAATTCTTTTTTCGGCATATCGTGTTGATACTGCCCCACGCCAATGGCTTGTGGGTCAATCTTGACGAGTTCCGCCAGCGGGTCTTGTAACCGCCGTGCAATCGAAACGGCACTTCTTAGGGAAACATCATATTCCGGAAATTCTTCCGCTGCCAATTTTGAAGCAGAATAAACGGATGCACCTGCTTCCGAAACGACCATATAGGCAGCCGGATAGGGGAGGGTTTTCAGCAGAGCAGCCACAACTGATTCCGCTTCTCGGGAGGCAGTGCCGTTTCCGATGGCAATCGCTGTAACGTGATGTTTTTGCAGCAGCTCCAGAATGATTTTTTTGCCCTGTTCCATGCGAGTTCCTTCGCCGACGGTGATATGTGCAACGCCAGTATCTAATACAGCACCTGTTTCGTCAACAACTGCCAACTTGCAGCCTGTTCGATAGCCGGGGTCAACACCCAGAACGACTTGATTTTTGAGCGGTGCTGCCAGCAGCAATTGCCGCAGATTGGCAGCAAATAACTGAATGGCAGCAGCATCAGCGGTTTCGGTCAGATTCTTGCGAATTTCCCGTTCCACTGCCGGAAATAATAGTCGTTGAAAGGCATCTTCTGCCGCAGCTTGTACCAGTTTCGCCGCTGGACTGTCATTGTGAACATATTTCCGCACAACAACCGCAGCACCTTTTCCCTCTGGAAGAGAGAGATTTACTTTCAGGGCGTTTTCCTGTTCGCCCCGATTGATGGCAAGAATGCGGTGTCCCTGTAGTTTTTCAATCGGTGCTTGGAAATCATAATAATTGCGGTATGGCGTTTCTGCATCTTCATCCACTGCACGAGCGGACAGCGTTCCGCTGAGCATGGTAAATTGCCGCATCTGTTTTCGCAAAGCAGCATCGTTCGCCATTTCTTCCGCTAAAATATCCATAGCTCCTTGCAGGGCAGCTGCTACATCTGGCACATCCTGTTCTGGTTGGACAAATGGTTTTGCAACTTCTTCCGGAACGGTTTCCCACTTCTGTTCCGCCAGAATGCGAGCCAACGGCTCTAGTCCACGGGCAATTGCTGCGGAGGCTCTGGTTTTCCGCTTGGGGCGGTAGGGAAGATAGAGATCTTCCACTTCAATGAGCGTTTTTGCAGCTTGAATCTGCTGTTCCAGTTCTGGGGTCAGCTTGTCCTGTGCAGCGATCGCAGTGCAGATTTCCGTTTTTCGCTGGTGGAGTTTGCGGAGATATTGCAGCCGATCGTTCAGCTGTCGAAGTAACTGGTCATCCAGAGAGCCAGTTTTTTCTTTTCGATAACGGGCAATGAATGGGATGGTTTTTCCATCGTCCAGCAGGTCAATGGTGTTTTGAACCTGTTCTTTTCGCAGGTGAAATTCCGTTGCCAGTTGATTGATGATTTCCAAAAAATCGCCTCCTAATTGCAATGGTTGAGGAAAAATTGTTTGCATCGTATCCTTTTTATTATAGCATACAACGGGAGAAAATGCAACAAAAAAACCGACCCTCAACGAAGAGAGTCGGTTTTTCAATTTATAAAAACGGTATCACAAAACACTTTGGAGGGCGTGTATGCAGATAACCGTAGAATCTTTTGCAGCAATCATATGGCAAGAACCGCCGAACCGTTATCGAATTTCCAACCGTCTGTTTGCTGGTACTTTTGGCTGTTTTTTCGGCAGGATCATGTAGAGAATGCCGTTTTTGTATTCTGCTTCGATTTGGTCAGTATCAATGCCGGAAATATCGAACCGCCGCTGGTAAGAACCATAGGAGCGTTCCCGACAGATGTAGTGTTCCTTGGATTTGTCAACCTGTTCTTGCTGATGAACAGCGGACAGCGTCAGCGTGTCGCCGTTGACATCCAGTTGAATCTCGCCCTTTTCAAAGCCGGGTAACTCGGCTTCCATGATAAACTTGTCATCTTCTTCTCGAATGTCTGTTTTGAAACTGCGGACGGTTTCTTTGCTGACAAAACGGTCATCAAAATCAGAAAATGGGTCTAAAAGGGAAAACGGATCTCGTTCAAATGCGGTCAAGCCATACATAGTAATTCCTCCTTCATATTTGTGAATCAGTGGATAGATTTATTTGATTTCCAGCCGCTTGCTGGTCGGTGTTTCCGGCTGCTGTTTCGGCAGGGTGATATACAGAATGCCGTTTTTGTATTCGGCATCCAGTTTTTCTGCATCAATGCCAGTCAAGTCAAAACTTCTCTGATAAGAGATATCAGAGCGTTCCTTGCGGATGTAATGCTTCTGTTCGTCCTTGTCCTCGGAATCAGCATGATGTTCTGCGGACAGCTTCAAGCAATCGTCTTCCACATCGAGGTGAATTTCGTCTTTCTCGAATCCTGGCAACTCGGCTTCCATCACGAACTTGTCGCCCTCATCTC
>CABQIF010000029.1 GCA_902464115.1 uncultured Ruminococcus sp.
CGCAAATGTGGGCTACTCGCCCACACCTCGCCAACATTTTTGAAAAATTGTTGGATCAAAAAACTTTTCTTTGCCTGCGGCTTAGTATTTGCAGCCAATGTTCTAAAAAACAGCTTGTCTTCATGAATTGTTTCACGTGAAACAGTATTCATGCTACAACTTTAAAAGGAGGTACTCCATGCAAGCAACCATTCCCTTTCATTTACAATGTGACCCGAAAAAAATTGCCCGTTATGTTCTGCTGCCCGGCGACCCCGGCAGAGTTCCGAAAATCGCTGCCTATCTGGAACAAGCAACCCTTGTTTCCCAGAATCGGGAGTTTACCATTTACAGCGGTTTGCTGGACGGTGTTCCAGTCAGCGTTGCTTCAACCGGAATCGGCGGTGCATCTGCTGCCATTGCCATGGAAGAATTGGTGCAGTGCGGAGCAGATACATTCCTTCGGGTTGGCACTTGCGGCGGTATGCAGCCAGAATTGATTCCCGGAACATTGATTCTCCCGAACGGAGCAGTCCGAATGGAGGGAACTTCGAGAGAATATATGCCGATTGCCTTTCCAGCTGTTCCGGATTTTTCGTTGTTACAGCATCTGGCAGCCGCTGCGGAGGCTTTGCAGTACACCTATCAAACCGGCGTGGTGCAGTGTAAGGATTCTTTTTATGGGCAGCACGATCCGGAACGAATGCCAGTGAAACAGGAATTGTTGTCGAATTGGGCAGCCTGGAAAGCCGGCGGCGTGTTGGCATCGGAGATGGAATCCGCAGCGTTGTTTGTAACCGCAGCGGTTTTGCATGTTCGGTGTGCAACAGTACTGCATATGATTTGGAATCAGGAACGGGAGGAAGTTTCGGCAGAAACTGCCCAGCTTGACCCTGATACATCGATTCGAGTTGCGATTGCCGCATTGCGGATGCAGATTGCAGCAGACCGGAAAACAGAAGAAGAGCGTTAAAATTGTTTCACGTGAAACAGAAATAGAAATTGATATTGCCTGTGAGAATCAAGTTCACAAAAAATAAAACCAGCAGACCCTTGTTTCAGACAAGAATCTGCTGGTTTTTCTGTATCAAAATGCAGTTAGAATTTTCTTACGGTGTATAGCTGATGGTGACATATGCCAGCACATCATTGGCAAATTCAAACTTATAGGAGCTGTTACCATAATACTTTTCCGCTTCCTTTTCATAAGTATAGGATTCCGAATGATAATCGCTGTCATCCGACTGGTAAGTATAAATGTTGTCTGGGTCAGGTTCTCCGGAGTTGGCAAGCAGTTCTTCCTGTGTCATGGTCAGTGGGAAGTTAAATTCCAGAATATCTTGCGGTTCATCGTAAATCGGCATGTATACATTATCAATAAAGCATTCCGAAGCCTTCTTGTTATCGGAAGAATCATTCAGTACCCGAACCTGTGCAAACGAGCGTTCGCCGAGTTTAATTTCAAAAGAGGAAGATTCATAGCGTGGGTTGATGTTATTGCCGGCGTTTGCCAAGTCATTTTCATCGAACGGAACGCCGTCATCAATCAGTTCCTGTAAGGTGGTCTTTCCGAGTGTATAGGTCTTTCCATTAATTTTAAAACTCATGTTGTCGAAGTCTGCCCACAAGGTTCCGTCTTTGCTGGTATCCTTTTCTTTGGCAGCTGTTGTTGTTTCTGCATCTTCTGCATCAGCAGATGCTTCAGCTGTTGTTTCTGTTTCTTCGGCTTCTGATTCTGTGGTTGTTTCTGCTTCTGTTGCTGTCGTTGCAGCAGTTGTTTCCGCTACGCTGGAAGAATCATCTGTTGTGTTGCTGCCGCATCCCGTCAGCAGGCAACCAGCCATCAGGCTCAGAAACAGGCAGATAGAAAGTGCTTTTTTCATGTTGTCAAAACTCCTCTTTTTCCAAATTTCCCATAAAACACAAAAAGCCTTAGAAGTTTTCATTCCAAGGCTTTTGATTGGTGACCCGTACGGGAATCGAACCCATGATTCCGCCGTGAAAGGGCGGTGTCTTAACCTCTTGACCAACGGGCCAGAAATGGTAGCGGCAGCAGGATTCGAACCAGCGACCAATCGGGTATGAACCGAGTACTCTAGCCAACTGAGCTATGCCGCCACCTGTCATCAACAGATCCAAGCAGAACACATTTCATTTCTGCGACTTTTATAGTATACTACAAAAACGGCAAAAAGTCAAGCTTTTTTTCAAAAAAAATGATTTTTGTTAAAAAAGACGAAAAATAGGGGAAAATTTCAGTGAAAATAGCGAGTTTCAACAATTCTTTCAACCTTTCAACAGACTTGCTAAAAATTGGATGTCCCAATTTCTGATTCTTGACACATAGTCGGTTTCATGGTATACTAAATGATAAGTATGCTGTGAACTCCTTCACAGCCATTTTTTCAGAAAAACGCAAGCAGAAAGGCGGTTATGAATATGCCAATTCGTGTAGGGATGGTATCCCTTGGATGTTCAAAAAACTTGGTAGACAGCGAACGAATGCTGTTTAAACTCCGGAAACATGGTTATACCCTGGTCAAAGAACCGGGTGATGCAGATGTTGTGGTTGTCAACACCTGCGGTTTTATTCAGTCGGCAAAAGAAGAGGCAATTGAAACGATTCTGGAACTGGCAGAACTGAAAGCAGAGGGCACGATTCAGAAAATCATTCTGACGGGCTGCCTGACCGAACGGTATCAGGAAGAAGTTGCAGATCAGTTTGAAGAAGTGGATGCCGTTGTTGGAATCGGCAACCAGAAAGACATTGTTTCGATTTTGGAATCGGTTCTGAAGAAAGACAGAGTGGTACAATTCGCTCCGAAAAGCGATGCAGAGTTGATTGGCGATCGGATTATTACAACGCTGCCGTTCTACTCCTATTTAAAGGTTGCAGAGGGGTGCAGCAATCGTTGCAGCTACTGTGCAATTCCAAAGATTCGAGGCCCATACCGCAGCGTACCGATGGAAGAGGTGCTGGAAGAGGCAAATCGGCTTGCAGAACGTGGTGTAACGGAATTGATCGTCATTGCACAGGATACCACGCAGTACGGGAAAGACCTGTATGGAGAATCCCGCCTGCCGCAGCTGCTGAAAGCTCTCTGTGAAATTCCAACCGTGCATTGGGTGCGGGTGCTGTACTGTTATCCGGAACGGATTACAGACGAACTGCTCGATGTGATGGCAGCAGAAGAAAAGATTGTAAAATATCTGGATATTCCGATTCAGCATTGTGATGGAGAAATTCTCCGCCGGATGTATCGTCCGGGCAATGAAACGATGCTGCGGAATCTGATTGCAAAGATTCGGGAGAAAATGCCAGATGTCACCCTGCGAACCACATTGATTACTGGCTTCCCGGGCGAAACGAAAGAGCAGTTCAACGCTCTGGGCGATTTCGTGCAGGATATGCAGTTTGACCGGCTGGGCTGTTTTGCCTACTCGGAAGAAGAGGGAACAGACGCTGCCGAATACGAAGATCAGATTGATGAAGAAACCCGGGAACATCGGGCAGAAATCCTGATGCAGCAGCAGGCAGAATTGCACGCAGAAAAGAATGCTGCAAAAATCGGCACACAGATGGAAGCGGTCATTGAAGGCTTTGACCCGTGGGCAGGCTGCTATTTTGGCAGAACACGGGCAGATGCACCGGAGATTGACGGAAAAATCTTCATCCGCCGGACGAAGGAACACCAGTGCGGTGACTATGTACAGGTAGAAGTCTTTGATACGATGGATTACGACCTGCTGGCAGAGGAGGTAGAAGAAGCATGAATTTGCCGAACAAGCTAACGTGCCTGCGAGTATTGCTGATTCCAGTATTTTTGATTTTCCTGTACATTGGAGCAATTCCCTATCATTTTTTGTTGGCGTTGGTGGTCTTTGCCGCAGCATCTATTACAGATGCCTTGGATGGAAAGATTGCCCGTGCACGGGGCTTGGTAACGAATTTCGGGAAATTTCTCGACCCGCTGGCAGATAAAGTGTTGGTCATTACTGCTCTGCTGGCATTTATCGAGCTGGACGAAATGCAGATTTCAGCCATTCCAGTGATGATTATCGTAGCAAGGGAATTTATGGTTTCCGGGTTGCGGATGCTGACCGCCAGCGAAGGCGTTGTAGTTGCTGCTGGCATCTGGGGCAAGCTGAAAACAGCGTTTACTATGGTAACGATTGTTGCCATCTTAATTTACTGTTCGCTGACAGGAGATTTCAACTGTGCGATTCCGGAAGCCGTTAAAACATGGGGCTTGAATGGATTGCTTTGGATTTCCACCGCTCTGACGATTATTTCTGGATGCGGATACTTAAAGGGCTACTGGTCTTATATCAATACCGATAAATAACAGGAAAGGATATAACCTACCATGATGAAAAAAGGATTGGCTGCCACCGCAGCCCTGTTGATGCTATTGACCGCTACTGGATGCAGCGATAAGGATACATCATCTTCCACTGCAGATTCTTCCGTTGTCACCACTGTGGAAACAGAAAACACCGAAGCAACTACAACGGCTGATACAGAGGCATCCATGCCGCAGGAAGAAGAATTGGATGCAACCCCGATTCCATTTGAAGACATTACCTTTCAAATTCCGTCTGGTTGGGGTAATTTGAATGTTGAAAATTTAGGTGTTTGGTATCCGGATGATGGGTCGGGTTCGTTGACCGTGCAGTGTTTTCCAGCAGATGAACTGGAAATCACTGGAACGGATGAAAAAGATTTGCTGAAGAACATCGGGCAGAATCTCGCAAAGGGACAGACCATTTTCTCTGAGGTTTGGAACGAATTGCAGGGAACAGATGCCTATGCCATCACTTATTCGCCGGAAACGGATAAAGACACGGCTCAGAAAGTCAACCTTTCCGTTTTGTTCTATGTGAACGATATGCCATATGCCATGACATTTGCAAACTATACTGGAACGAGTCCGGTTTTGAAAAATGCCAGTGCGATTATAGACACAGTGCGGTTTCAAGATGCAACCAATACAACAGATACAACTGACACAGCAACCGATGAAACCGATACAGAAACAGAAGCGGAAGATACCACCAGCGAGAGCGAAAATTAAGAACTCCAACCATAAAACATGACACAAAAAGAAGCCGCACAGCAGAAGAGATTTTCTCTTCGCTGTGCGGCTTTTTACGGTTGTAGAATCGGGGCTGCCGTTAGGCATTTTGCTTTTGCTCGTCCGGCAATCCACGGGAAAGCCAGGTAGCTGCTAAGTCCAATGCTGCATACAAGGACGGTCGCTTGGCAGTTCGGAGGCTTTTGTTTTCATCGGTGGACAAATCATAGACCTGTAATTCGCTGGCAATCGGAATGACACCGCTGGTATCTTTCTTGGTGACACGAATCATAATGACGTGCGGCTCGCACATATAGCCATAGTAAAAGCAATCGCCGGAACGTACCAACGGATAGCCTTTGTAAAAGAGAAAATTTTGCTCCACGATACCCATCCTTTCTTTGTGTAACTTGGTTTATGTCTGTTGTTTGGGCGGAGAACTTACTGCCACGAGGTCTGGAAGTCTTCATCTGTATCGAAGATTTCGAGATTATGCCGCAGGGCATCCAGATAAGAAGCCCGACACTGGAAGCTCAGTTCGCCGTTTACAGTGATATAGCAATTGAAGTCGTCGATCTGATAGAATGCAACGGTGCGGTCTTCGCTGCCATCAGAAGTCTTGTAGTGGATTTCTGCATCCGGTGTTCCGGTTGGAGCATCGCCCAAAACAACTTCTTCCGCAGCGGTTTGCAGCAGGAAGGCATAGAATAACCGATAGCGTTCAGTGTCAATTTCCGACTTGCCATCTCTGATGATGGAAGCAGTGTCCTTATCTGTACCGCTGTTCTCGAATGTGGTTTTCTTGCCGTCTACTGTAACATCCAGTTCGCTGATGTCCCAAACATAGGTTGTGAAAATCAGCTTGGAAGCCAGACCCGTCGGGGTGATGGTTGCCCACGGGCACTTATCCGTAGCAATTGCATAAATCACATTGCCATCATCCAGCTGTACCGGATAATAAGTGGTTGCAGTGGAAGTGGTTGCGGTACTGTCATCGGTAGAAATGTCGTCAGCCTCGGTGACAACATCGCCGATTTTCAGGGTGTAAGTCGTGCCGTCTTCGCATTCCAGCGTCAGGGTTGCGAATGGGTCAGAAATGCCGTAGTCCTCCAAATCCTGTTCACTCGGACGAACAGCCAGAATCTTGCTGGCAGACAAGCCAAACAATCCCTCAATGACATCCTTAGACCGTTCTACGCTCAAATAAGCGGAAATCGGGGAGGTCATCTTGTGGGTAGACTGCGTGTTGCCGCTCTCGCCGTCGTTGCTGGTGTCCCGATGTTCGAGGACAATCGGCGTATCGAGGTCTTTCCGTTCGATGGTAACGGTGTTGATGGTCGGCATATTGTCGTCATCCGGCTTTTCCAGAACGGTTGTAGCTAAGAAGTCGGTGTCTGCCTTGCTGAAGTTTGCCAGCAGGGAAGTCTTAACGGCATAAACCGTATCACTGTCCGCCAGAGCAAAATAGTTGCAGCTTGCACCGGAAACGCTGCCGCCGATGCGGAACGCAAAGGTCGTTCCATCATCGAACTGCATGCTGACTTGTGTGGCATCCTTGCCCAGCCCGAATTTGTCGAGGTCGGTTGCGTGTTCTTCCACACACTGGTCAGCCTGTAGGCTGGCGGTGTTGTTGGCAAGTGTTCCAAGCAGGGATTCGTTGGTGGGAATATCCTCCCAGCCAGAAATCCGGAAGGTTGCCGATTCGGTTTCTGTCGTAGAAGTAGAATCGGTGGAATCCGTTGCATCCGTTGCGGTGGTCGTCTTTTCTTTCTTGACCCGAACCACTTCATAGCTGCCGGTTGCGTTGGTAACAGAAATCTGTTTCACGTTGTCTGCGGATTCGTCTGAGAGTGTCAATGCTGCGAGGTCTTCTGCGGATTGTGTGGTGGCAGCAGTGGCATCGCTGCTGCTGTTATCCTTGCCGGACGGGCGAGTCAGCAAGACGACACTGCCAGCCAGCAGTACCACAACGGCAGCCCCGCAAATCACACCAATCATTCGTTTTTGCATAGGTCACGCCATCCTTTCTGCAATTAGCGGCTCTTTCTGCGTGCCCAGATGACAATGCCAATCACAATTGTAATTGCCGGGAAGACAACCAGAACCACTGTGGTGAGCAACTTCATCTGAGAAGCAGTTGTATTCATCGAAGTGATGTTCATATCCTTTGCAGTGATGACGATGTTGTCAGACTTTCCGCAGATGGTGTTCAATGCACTGATGAAGTAATCCGCATTGTTATAGGAGGTATCCTGTGCAACGTAGTAATCGAAGTAACCCATTGAACCGATGACCATGACATCACTTTCAATTTGACCGTTATCCTGTGCGACCTGATTCTGAGAGAATGCCATGACAGCATAGCTGCTGCGTTCGGCATTGGCAGCATCAAAGGTTGTGGTCGTGGTAGTTTCTTCCGTGGTTTCCTCGGTCGCTTCGGTGGTGGTAACGCCGTTCTGTGCATCCCAGGCAGCCTCTGCCCGTTCTGCATTGGTGTCGAGATTCAGCGGAACGCAGTAAGCAGAATCTGCGGTATCCAGCAGGTCGGTAACCACTCTGCCGTTGTTGGCATCTCTGGTGAGAATCGGACGGGAAACCGGAGCGATAATCGGCAGGGAAGTGTTAGAAAGTCCGCTGCTGTAGTCGCTGCTGGTCTGGTTGACAATTGGAGCATACATTCTCTGATTGCCGGCAACAAGCAAGGTAACTGCCTGCTGGGTGCTGGAATTGTCGTCAATGACATAGCTGTTATCTACTACAATGTTCCAATCCTTCAGGAAGGCATCCAGATTCGGGGTGTTACCCTGTGTAAAGTCGGCGATGTAGAGCAGCCGTTTGCCGAGGTTGCCGTCATTGTGCAGGAAGGTTTCCAGCTTGTCGATGGCATCGACTGTCAGGTCGTTGACCGGAGCCGGCAGTACCAGCAAATCATAGTCATCTGGAGAAATGGTATCGGTGACCATGTCCAGCTGTGTGACATCATAGCCGTTGTCGTCCAGCAGTGTGCTCAGAACCTTGGCAGCATACTGGTTGCCCTGTGTCGGGTTGTAGATGGTGTTGCCGTTAGAAGTGCCGATAAAACCAACTCGCTGCGGGTTTGCATCGGTAACATTCATGATGGCATTGGTGAGGGACTGTTCGCCCTTGAATGCGGTGATGCATTCTGACAGGGAAACCTGTCCATAATAATAATACTGCAACTTATCCTGATCCATGTCAAAGAAGTCAGACAGTGGGAATACCTTTACTCGGTCGCCACTGCAAACAATGACATTATCAGAACTGATCGTACCGCTGTATTTGCTCTGATATTTTGAGAGGATATCCGGGTCTTTGGTGGTATCGAAGTACGTTACTTCGATTTCACTGGAATAGCCCTGATATTTTTTCAGCAGTTCCGTCACCATTTTCAGGTAGGAGTCCTTTTCCAAGGTGCTTTCCTCGCTGGAAACGGCAATTTCAACGGGGTCGGTGAGGTCTTTGATATAGGCAATGGTTTCATCCGAAACTTCGTACAAGTTGGATGATGTCAGGTCGATCTTGGCGTTCGGATACCGTTCCACCAATAAGCCGACAACGACATTCACTAAAACCACGATTGCTGTGACAATGACAGTAATGGCAAACGCAATACCGCCGTATTTCATCTTCTTTTTCCGCTGTCTTTGTTTGATCAGCTTTGCATCCTGTTGTTCCATAATCGTTTTCAGCCTCCTTCTTACCGCCAACGTCTGGTTTCAAATACCCGGACGGTAAAGAAATTAAACAGAACCGCCGTGCTGATATAGAGCAGAACGCTGGATAGATTAAACAGTCCATAAGTAAAGTCATAAATTCGGCTGAAGAATGAAACCGATTCCATCGCATTGCCGAGCCAGCCCACAAGGGTGCTGAGGACGGTGCTTTTGCTGGAAAGAGAATCTGCACTGCTGGAAACCGTTCCGCTCAGGTAGTCGATCATATAGAGGACGACCAGAGAAACGATGCCCAAAACATAGGCGATGAACTGATTTGCCGTGAATGCAGACAAAAACAGGGTGATTGCCATGAACGCCGCTCCCATGAGGAAGAGGGCGATAAAGTTGGAAAAGACGATCGACCATGCAACCGTTCCGAAGAAACTCAGCAGGATGGCATAGACAAACACAATGGCAATGCCCATTGCATAGACGGTCAGGGCGGCAAAATACTTGCCGAGGACAATGCCGCCGAGGGAAACCGGTGCCGTCAATAGTCCTTGGTCGGTTTTCTGTGCACGTTCTTCTGAAAGTAACCGCATCGTCAGCAGCGGCAGGATCAAAACCATGACCAACCGCATCCATGCAAAATAGTTACTCATATCTGTCCGGGCATAGTTCAGACAGAACAGCCAGAACAGAACACCCGATCCCAGATAGAATACCGTCAGAAAGACCGGGCCGATGGCGGAGTTGAAGAAAGACCCCAACTCTCTCCGATAAATCGCTCCCATGTTACTTTGCCTCCTCTTGTTTGGTGTCGGGTTGTTTGGCTGCCGGAGCAGATTTTTTTGGTGCAGCATCCGGCTTGGTGGTTGCTTGTTCCGGTGTCCATTCGCCCATGGTCACCTTGAGGAAGATGTCCTCCAGTGTCAGCAGACCGCTTTCCATGCGGTAGATGTTCCAGCCGTGTTCTTGTGCAACGGCATTAACTGCCTTCCGCAAGTCAGCGTTGTTCTTCGGTTCGATTTCGTAATCGAACAAGCCAGCTTCCAGCTGTGTGGACTGCTGTACCTTTGCCACGCCCGGAATTGCACGCAGAGCCTGTAACACGTCTGCTTCTGCACCATCCAGCCGCACCTTGAGGCGGTGGTTCTGGGACATGGACTGTGCGAGGGTGTCAATTGCACCATCTGCCATCAGTTTGCCCTTGTTGATGATGATGACACGGTCACAAACTGCCTGAATTTCCGACAGGATGTGCGAAGAGAGAATGACAGTGTGTCGTTTTCCGAGCCGCTTAATCAGGTTTCGGATTTCCATCATTTGTTTTGGGTCAAGACCAACGGTCGGTTCATCGAGGATCAGGATGGGCGGATTGCCAACGAGTGCCTGTGCCAGACCGACACGCTGCCGGTAACCTTTGGACAGATTCTTGATGATGCGGTCTTGCACATCACTGATTTTGCAGAGGTTGCAGATTTCAGTGAGGTGTGCTTTGCGGGGGAGTTTGCACTTTTTCAGGTCATAGACGAACCGCAGGTAGCCCATAACGGTCATTTCCTGATAGAGTGGTGGCAGTTCCGGCAGGTAGCCGATTTCCCGTTTTGCCTGGATGGGATTGTCCAGAATGTTGATGTCGTTGATCAGAGCCTCTCCGGAAGAAGAGCTGATGTAACCGGTCAACATGTTCATTGTGGTGGATTTTCCGGCACCGTTCGGCCCTAAAAAGCCCACAATTTCACCATCTTGTACGGTGAAGCTGATGTCATCGACTGCAAGGTGACTGCCGTAACGCTTGGTCAGATGATTTACCGTAATCATGCGAAAAGAAGACCTCCCTATTTTTGATGCAGCTGCAAGGGATTGCAGCTGTTTTTTCATTCAGAATCGGTAAAAAAAGGGGCAAGGGTGCATCCCCAGCCCCTTTTTCAACCTACTCCCGAATGATTATAGTCGGATATTGTGAAAATGCTGTGATAATCTTACGAAAGGCGGCTTATACCGTCCTGAACCCGCTTGAGGGTTTCGTCTTTGCCCAAAATGGCACAGAGTTCAATGCCGCCGCCCGGTGTAAACGGCTTGCCGGAGAGGGCAGTCCGCAGCGGCCAGAGCATCCAGCCATTCTTCACGCCGAGTTCGCCGATTCTTGCGAAAACAGCAGTATGAATGCCGTCCACTGTCCAATCAGAAATACCTTCCAGAACCGGCAGGATTTCTGTGAGGGCTTCCTTGGCGGTTTCCGGTGTGGTTTTCATCTTCTTGTGGCGGTATAGTTCTACGTCATAATCCGGCAGGGCATCAATGAAATCCACCTGTTCCGGAATGTCGGTGAACAGTTCGGTTCTCGGCTGCAAAACGTGGCAGAGCAGCTGCAAGTCTGCGGTTTCGCTGTGAACGACCTGACGGATGTACGGAATGGCTTTTTCTGCAAAAGCTTCCGGTGTCATCTTGCGGATATATTCGCCGTTGATGGCTTTCAGCTTAACCGGGTCAAACAGTGCCGGAGATTTGCTGATACCGGAGATTTCAAACGCCTGAATCAGTTCATCCATGGTGAAGATTTCCTGTTCGCCAGTCGGAGCCCAGCCCAGCAGAGCGATGAAGTTGATGATGGCTTCCGGCAGATAGCCCTTTTCGAGCAGGTCTTGGAAGGAGGCATCGCCGTTCCGCTTGGAAAGCTTGTGGGTCTTGTCCTTCATGACCGGAGAACAATGGATATAAACCGGAACATCCCAGCCGAATGCCTGATAGAGCAGGTTATACTTCGGAGCGGAAGAAAGATATTCGTTCCCACGGATGACGTGGGTAATGCCCATCAGGTGGTCGTCCACAACATTTGCGAAGTTGTAAGTCGGCATGCCATCGGTTTTAATCAGAATCTGGTCATCCAGTGTGCTGTTTTCTACGGTGATATCGCCATAAACTTCATCGTGGAATGTGGTTGTACCATCGAGCGGCATCTTCTGGCGGATGACATACGGAACACCAGCATCCAGCTTTTCCTGAATTTCTTCCGGTGTCAGATTCCGGCAGTGCCGGTCATACATCGGGGCGATGTGAGAAGCTTCCTGAATCTTCCGGACTTCTTCGAGCCGTTCCTTGCCGCAGAAGCAGTAGTAAGCGTGACCGCTCTTGACCAGCTGTTCTGCATAGCCCTTGAACATGCCCATGCGTTCGGACTGCACATAAGGGCCAACTGGGCCGCCAATATCCGGGCCTTCGTCCCACTTTAAGCCAGCGATGCGGAGGGTGTTATAGATAATATCAACAGCCCCTTCGACATACCGTTCCTGGTCGGTATCTTCGATTCGGAGAATAAAGTCGCCGTCATATTTTTTTGCCAGCAGGTAGGCATACAGAGCGGTTCTCAGGTTGCCGATGTGCATATAGCCGGTCGGGCTTGGTGCAAACCGTGTTCTGACACGTTTTTCCATGAGAAAAAAACTTCCTTTCGTTTGATAAATATAGGTATGATGATAATTGTGGGGAACAGTGGGCTTTACTGCTTGCAGGCAGCTTGTACGGTGCGGATGTTGTCCGCAATGGCTGCTTTCAGCTCGTCCAGACCGGAGAATTTCTGTTCTTTCCGCAGAAAGTCCAGTAGTTCGATCCGACAGGACTGCCCGTATAAATCCCCTTGAAAGCCTAATAAATGGGTTTCCGCAACGGGAATGCAGGCATTGGAAACCGTTGGTTTTGTGCCGATGTTGGTCACGCCGTTCCAGACGCTGCCGTCTTTCAAATAGACCTTTGCCCGATAAACGCCATAGAGTGGCACAAGCTGTTCCGGAGCAAAGGAAAGATTGATGGTTGGGAACTGAATGGTTCTGCCGAGGGCAGCCCCATGCTGAATGATGCCGGAAATTTGATAGGGTGCACCGAGCAGGCGGTTTGCCTGCTGGATTTTGCCATCTAACAGCAGCTGTCGAATCCGGCTGGAGGAAATGACCGCTCCATCCTGTTCCACAGCGTCAATCAGTTCTACCGTAAAGCCAAAGGTTTCGCCGAACGCTGCCAAGTCGGCAACGCCCCATGCAGCCCGGTTGCCAAATCGAAAATCCCTGCCGCAAAAGAGCTTTTTTGCGTGCATCTGGTCGTGGAGATAGACCCGGCAGAAGGTTTCACCGTCCATCGCTGCGATCTCCGGAAATGGTGGGCTGACAACGTTCTGAATCCCGGCAGCTGTTAAAAGCTGCTGTTTGGTGTCGTCCGGATAGAGATAGCGGAGCGGCTCACCCCGTTTGATGCGGACAGAAGTGGTCTGCATCGTAAAAGCAGCCGGAGTGAAACCGTCTGCCTGACAGGCAACGGCTGCCGCTAAGACGGCACGATGTCCGATGTGAACACCGTCAAATAAGCCCAGTGCCACGGCGGAAGCAGGTTGGAGCATGGGAAAACCTCTTTTCGTTGGGAATTTCAAAAAATGGGGGAATGCACATCAGAACCGTTTTCCGATGCGCAATTCCTGTTGGGTGCGGTCGGCAAGTGCCGTTCCTAAGAACGTGTCAGCCGCCCCATAGACGGTATAGGTATCTTGATTGGGCTGGAGATCTCGCAGCCGCTTTAAATCCAATTTGACACCGTTGCAAAACATCCGTTCCTGTGCGGCATTGAGCCGCAGTTTCGGATAAGATGCAAACAGGGAGTCGGTCGGGAACAGATGTTCGGTTATCGTGCCATCTGCCATTGCAGCAGCAACCTGCTCAAAGGTCAGGCAGTCCTGCAACGGATAGCCGCAGGCAGCTGTCCGAGTCAGGGCAGTCATGACCGCATCGCCGCCGAGCCGCTGCCCAATATCAGAGAGCAGTGTCCGGATATACGTTCCTTTTCCGCAGGAAACCGTCAGTGTTGCAGTCTGTTGTGTTTCGTCAAAAGCGTCCAGCGTAATGGCATCAATGTGCACAGTACGGGTGGGACGTTCGACCGTTTCGCCCTTTCGTGCGAGTTCATACAGCCGTTTTCCGTTGACAGAAACCGCAGAATACATGGGCGGCAGTTGGGTAATATCGCCGAGAAATTCCGGCAGCACGGCACGAAGGGCAGCCTCTGTGACATGCTGTTCCGGATAGTCCTGCAGGGGCTTTCCCCAGATGTCGAGCGTATCGGTTGCCTTGCCAAAAACAACGGTTGCCTGATAGGTCTTGTCCTGATTCGGCAGGATGTCGCAGGCTTTTGTTGCAGTTCCGACCAAAATTGGCAGTACGCCCGTTGCCATTGGGTCGAGTGTTCCTGTGTGTCCGAGCCGTTTCATATGCAGAATGCCACGCAGCTTTCCGATGACATCGAACGAGGTAAAATCCTGCGGTTTATTCATACAGAGAATGCCGTTCATGATTCCGCCAAGCTCCTCTCTACTGCTGTTTGCAGCCGTTGCATGACGGATTCTGCTGTGCCTTCAATGAGGCAGCCGGCAGCCTTGATGTGACCGCCACCGCCAAATTCCTTGCAGATGGCAGCGACATCCACAGTACGAGCGGAACGCATGGAAATCTTAAAGACATTGGGATCTCGTTCCTTGAGGGTAATGCCGACTTCTGCCCCTTCGACCTGTAGCGGAAATCCTGCCAGACCATCGAGGTCAAGCGGGTCTAAACCATACTGTTTCATGAATGCCAGTGTGATGCAAATCATCACGCATTTTCCGTTGCAGCTGGTGTGCAGCTGGTCGATGAGTTTTTGTTCTACTCGCAGTCTGCCCATACTTTTCACAGCAAACATTGCCCGATTGATCCACGCATAGTGGATTTCTGGAAACTGTTCCATGAGGTCGGCAACGATTCGCAGCGTGTGCGGGGTTACATTGTCGAACTGGAAACAGCCCGTATCGGTTGCCATGCCCGTGTATAAGCAGGTGGCAATCTGGGGCGTGAGTTTCACAGGCAGTTCCTTTGCGATCGCATAGACGATCTCACAGGCAGCGGCTGCCTTTGGATACAGACAGCATTCCTTTGCAAAGGAGCGGTGCATGATGTGATGGTCGATAGCAAGGGCAACCCGTCCGCCATAGGGTTCGTCCAAGTCGCCGAGCAATTTGCGGTCTGCCACATCGACCGAGAGAATGACAGCAGCATTTTCGTCAACGGTATCCGGTGTTTCTTCAACTGCCAGAAAGGCATAGCGTTCCGGAATCGGGTCGCTGCACCGCACCACCGCATGACAGCCCATTTGACGGAGCAGGGCAGCGAGTGCGTAACCGCTGCCGATGCAATCGCCGTCCGGACTTTGATGGATGAGGATCATAGCTTGCTGGATGGTTTGCAGCCAGGCAGCTGCTTCTGCAATGTTCATATCTTACTCCTCAATGTCCTCTAAATGCAGGTCATGCAATTTCTGATTGATTTCTGCACTGTGTTCAATGGAATGGTCTGCAATGAAGTGCAGAGCCGGAGATTTCCGCAGCTTGAGGCGGTGAAACAGTTCCCGCCGCAGGAATCCGGTCGCACTGACCAGACCGATGCAGGAGGTTTTCGCCGTTTCGATGCCAGATAAGCTGGAAACATAGACTTTACAGTTGGACAGATCGTTAGACAATTCCACCCGAACGATGGTCAAAAGGGGGTCGATACGGGGGTCTTTGAGTTCCCGCAGCAGGGCGGTGAGTTCTCGCAGGATGTCTTCTTCTGTCCGACTGGTTTTATAGTTTGCCATAAGAAAATGCCTCCTTTTTTCAAATCAGGGGCGGAGAAATGCAGCGAATGCCGCTGCATTTCCAAGCCGGATGGAATGAATGTTCTCTGAATTAGTCCTGATATTCTTCCATGATGAAGGCTTCAAAGATGTCGCCTTCCTTGAAGTCCCGGAACTTTTCGAGCGTAATACCGCATTCGTAGCTTTCGGTAACTTCCTTTACGTCATCCTTGAACCGCTTCAGGCTGGACATTTTATCTTCTGCAATGACAATGCCATCCCGAACGACACGAATCTGGCACTGTCTGGTAACTTTACCGCTGAGAACATACGCACCGGCAACCGCACCAACGCTGGAGATCTTATAGACCTGACGCACTTCGATCCGACCCATAACAACTTCCCGGAACTTCGGAGCAAGCATGCCCTTCATAGCAGTTTCCACGTCTTCGATGGCATCGTAGATGACCCGATAGGTACGGATTTCAACATGGTCACGGGCAGCAGTTTCTTCTGCCAACGGGTCAGGACGCACATTGAAGCCGATGATAATCGCATTGGATGCATCCGCCAGCATGACATCGCTGTCGTTGATTGCACCAACGCCGCCGTGGATGACCCGAACCCGAACTTCTTCGTTCTGGATTTTTTCGAGCGACTGCTTCACGGCTTCTACAGAACCCTGTACATCTGCCTTGACGATGATGGCGAGTTCTTTCATTTCGCCCTCTGCAATCTGGCTGAAGAGGTTGTCGAGCGTTACCTTCTGGTATTCGTTGAACTTTGCCTGTTTTGCCTCATGTTTCCGCTGTTCTACGAGGGTCTTTGCCAGACGTTCATCTTCTACAACGTCAAAGACATCGCCAGCAGCCGGAACTTCTGCCAGACCGGTGATTTCAACCGGAACAGACGGGCCAGCTTCGTGAACAACTGTACCCTTGTCGTTGGTCATGACACGAACCTTTCCGACACTCGTTCCGGCAAGAATAACATCGCCGGTGTGCAGTGTCCCGTTCTGAACCAACAGGGTTGCAACTGGACCTCTGCCCTTATCCAACCGAGCTTCGATGACAGCACCCTTTGCACGGCGGTTCGGGTTTGCCTTGAGTTCCTGCATTTCTGCAATCAGCAGCACGTCTTCGAGCAGTTCGTCAATGCCTTCGCCAGTCTTTGCAGAAACCGGAACGCACATAACATCGCCGCCCCAGTCTTCACAAACCAAATCATATTTGGTGAGTTCTTCCTTAATCCGGTCTGGATTTGCTCCTTCTTTATCCATCTTGTTGATGGCAACAATCAGGGAAACACCAGCAGCCTTTGCATGGTTGATGGATTCTACGGTCTGCGGCATGATACCGTCATCGGCAGCGACAACCAGAATGGCAATATCTGTGATATTTGCCCCTCTTGCACGCATTGCGGTGAACGCTTCGTGTCCCGGTGTATCGAGGAACGTAATTTCCTTGCCGTTGCAAGTGACCTGATAAGCACCGATGTGCTGGGTGATACCGCCGGCTTCGCCTGCAGCGATGTTGGCGTGACGGATGTAGTCCAGAATGGAGGTTTTGCCGTGGTCAACGTGACCCATAACAACGACAACCGGAGAGCGTTCTTCGGTGTTATCGGATTCGTCCTCTTCTTCAATCAGACGTTCTTCGATGGTCACGATGACTTCCTTTTCGACCTTTGCACCCAGTTCTTCTGCAACCAGACAAGCGGTGTCGAAGTCGATTTCCTCATTGATGGATGCCATGACACCCAAGCCCATCAGCTTTTTGATGACTTCGGTTGCCGTCACTTTCAAGCGGCTTGCGAGTTCGCTGACCACGATGGATTCCGGAATCCGAACCTTGAGCTGTTGTTTTCTTGCCTTTTCGAGTTCCAGACGGCGAAGACGATCCTGTTCGGTTTCCCGCTTGTTGGAATACTTCTGCTTGTTCCGCTGAGCAGACTTCTGGTTGATTTTCTGCTTTTTGGTGGAATAGTTATCCTTGCTGTACTTGCCAGCCGGAGCGATCTGTTCATACCGCTGGTTGTACTTATCCAGATCCACATAAGAGCCACGGGTATCAACGGTACGCCGCTTTTCTGTTGTAGTAGCCGTATCGGAAGACAGTTCCACTTCTACATGCAGCCGTTCGCCCCGCTTTTGTGCCTGCGGCTGCTGTTTCTGCTTTTTCTTGTGGTGTTCCGGATGGTTGTTATTGCTGTTATTATTCGGCTGGCTGGCTGGCTTGGCAGCAGCTGGCTGCTTTTTCGGCTGAGCGGCAGTCTGCGGCTGATTCTTTTGATTCGATGCAGCCGGCTGTGGCTTCTTTGCAGCGGAGTTACTGTTATTGTTATTGCCGTTGCCGTTGCCATTGTTATTGTTGGCATGGTTATTTCCAGCGGCATTCTGCTGCTGTGGTCTTCTCCGATCCTGCGGCTGTTTTTTTCCTTGATTCTGCTGCTGGTGAGCAGCTTTCTTTTCGTTCCCTTTTTTCATAGATTGTTGTGCCACCTCTTCCCTCGTACTGTTTTTCGTTGCGAAATAGGCTGCAAAGCCATCTGTCACCTGCTGACGCTGGGTGATGGATTCCAGAACCAGATTGACTTCTGCTTCCGTCAGGGTGCTGCTGCTCTTTTTTTCTGTTCCGTTTTGCAGTTCAGAAAACAGGGCAATCAGGTCATTCGGGGTCATCTGGAGTGTCTTTGCAACGTCGCTCAATTTCTGCTTTTTTGTCGTCATCGGCAACTCTCCTTTCCGCTCATTCCTGTCGGTTGGGACAGGGTTTCAAAAAGAATGGTATGTGTCATCCATTGCTGGAGGACGATTCGGTCTGTAATAGAGCCTGAATCCGCTGGGCGAATCCGGCTTCACAGATGGTCAGGATGCCGGCACGCTGTCCGAACAGCAGCCGGACTTCTGCCATTTCCCAGTCCGTCTGTACGACTGGGACGTGTTGTTTTTCGGCGAAATACAGCACTTCTTTCCGGCTTTTTTCGGAAAGGTCTGCGGTGAGCAGAATGCAAGCTGCATAGCCGCCCTGGATGGCATCTTTCGCCCGTGCAAAGCCGGCTTCGAGTTTACCGGCTTTCCGGCAGATCGTCAGTAAGTTCCTGCACTTTTCTGGTAAGGGCATCTTCCATCTCCTTATAGGTTTCCGGTGGAAACATCTGCACAAAAGAGCGTTCCACCTTGCGGGTTTTCTTTGCTTTTTCGAGGCAGGCTTTCTTCTTGCAGAGATAAGCCCCTCTTCCCGGAGTTTTTCCGGTTTCGTCAATGACGAAATTGCCGTCCGGGGTTCGCACGATTCGGATGAGTTCCTGTTTTGGCTTTCGTTCGCCGCAGCCCATGCAGGCACGCAGGACTTCTTTTTTCTTTTTCATGCGGTGTTATGCCTCCGTTGTTTCCGGGGTTTCTGCTGGTGTATCAATGGCGGATTCGATGGCAGCTGTTGTATCGTCATCGTTCAGCAGCAAGTCATCTTCCTCTGCATCGGCATTCTGTGCCTGCCAGTTTTCTTCCCAGCTTGCAGCGTCCTGAGCCTGTTCGGCATCCTGTTCTGCCTGAGCCTGCTGAGCCGCTTCTTCTTCTGCCTTTGCCTTGGCTTCTGCCTCTGCCTTTGCAGCGAGTTCTGCCTTGGCGAATCAGGGCAAGGGAAGAACCGGATATT
>CABQIF010000030.1 GCA_902464115.1 uncultured Ruminococcus sp.
GAAAAAAGTATCCTAATTTTCCTGCCATCTCCAAATTTCTGCTCATAATCTATAAATTTCTATAAAAAATCAAGCAAACAAATTGACGTTGCTGCATATCTGTGCTATAATAAAAAAACAATAAAGAAAGGAAGTTTTTTACTGATGTTTTGGGAACTTTTAAAAGCACTCTTCTTAGGCATTGTAGAGGGTGTGACCGAATGGCTGCCCATCAGCAGCACCGGACACCTGATTTTAGTGGATGCCTTTTTGAAGCTGGATGCCAGCGATGCATTTAAAGAAATGTTCGACGTGGTCATTCAGCTGGGTGCAATTCTTGCCGTGTTCGTCATCTACTGGAAAAACCTTTGGCCGTTTCACAAGAAAGAAACCAACCCCAACCCCCTGACAAAAACCGGATTCGGGGCGTGTGTGCAGAAAAATATTTTGCAGATGTGGTGCAAGGTCTTGGTTGCCTGCGTACCGGCTGCGATAGTCGGGTTGCTGTTCGATGATGTCTTTCATGCACTCTTCTATAATCCGATTACGGTTGCCATTATGCTGATCTTGTTTGGTGTTGCGTTTATTGTAATTGAACGCTGGCAGAAAACCAAACAGCCCCGCATTCATTCCATTGGCGGACTGGATTACAAAACTGTGCTGCTGATCGGTGCATTTCAGCTGATCGCAGCAGTATTCCCAGGAACTTCCCGTTCTGGTGCAACCATTGTCGGAGCGTTGCTGCTGGGTGTTTCCCGTACCGCTGCGGCAGAATTTACGTTCTACTTAGCTGTTCCGGTCATGGCTGGTGCAAGCCTGTTAAAGCTGGTCAAGTTTGGCTTCCACTTCACAGGCATGGAATTTGCCATTCTGCTGGTCGGCATGGTCAGTGCGTTCGTGGTTTCCATCTTTATCATCCGATTCCTGATGGATTACATCCGCAAGCATGACTTCACCGTTTTCGGCTGGTATCGAATTGTCCTCGGTATTCTAGTCTTGATTTTTGCAGCTGTCGGCGTCATCTGACAACTGATTTCAAAACCGTTGTACTGCTTTTGCGGTGCAGCGGTTTTTTCTTTGCAAAAAAATTGACAATTTCACTGCTTTTGTGCTATAATAAAATAATTGTATATTTTCGTTCCAATTTTACAGGAGGATTTATTACCATGTTCTTCTCGGACAAACTGCGGTCGCTGCGAACGCAAGCCAATCTCTCACAAGAGGATCTTGCAGATGAACTGCACGTCAGCCGTCAGTCCGTTTCCAAATGGGAATCGGGGATTTCTTTTCCAGAAATTGAAAAACTCATTTCCATCAGCGACTATTTTCATGTTTCCTTGGATGCCTTGCTGAAAGCACCGCTGCACGATACCCCGATTACGGAAACCATGGATCGGCTGGGGTTGCAATTCTTAGGTTCTTCGCAGTCCATGCACGACATCTCTCAGCAATTGGTCACCATTATGCAGGATGGAAAAATTGATGCACAGGAAGCCTTGCAACTGCAACAAATTCTATGTGCCTTGGATCACATCATGCAGGACATCCGCAAACTGAAACAGACTTTTTCCACAGCCTGTACCACAAATACAACCGGTGCGTCCGGTTCTGAATCTTAAATCTTAAATCGAAAAGGAGTTATTATGTATACCTGTATCAAAACAGAAGGAGCTGCCAGACGGGGCGTTTTTGAAACCGTACACGGCACGATTCAAACCCCATTTTTCATGAATGTTGGAACAGCTGCTGCCATTAAAGGCGGTATCTCTTCCATTGACTTGGTAAATTTAAAATGTCAAGTGGAACTTTGCAACACCTATCACTTGCATCTCCGCCCAGGTGATACCGTCATCCGCCAGATGGGTGGTCTGCATCAGTTTATGCACTGGAACAAGCCGATTCTCACAGACAGCGGCGGATTTCAAGTGTTCTCTCTCGCAAAACTGCGAAAAATCAAGGAAGAGGGCGTTTATTTCCAATCCCATATTGACGGGAAACGGATTTTCATGGGGCCGGAAGAAAGCATGCAGATTCAATCTAACTTAGCTTCTACCATTGCTATGGCATTTGATGAATGCATAGAAAATCCCTCTCCATTCGACTATGTCAAGGCATCCTGTGCCCGTACAGTTCGCTGGCTGGAACGCTGCCAGAAAAAAATGGCACAGCTGAACGCTGACCCGAACACCATCAACCAGCATCAACTTCTGTTCGGCATCAATCAGGGCGGTACGTTTGACGGCTTACGAACAGCACACATGAAAGAAATCGCTACCATGGGCTTAGATGGCTATGCCATTGGCGGTCTGGCAGTTGGTGAGCCAACAGATGTGATGTATCACATCATCGAAGAAGTCGAACCGTTCATGCCGAAGGACAAGCCTCGTTACCTGATGGGCGTTGGAACGCCGTCCAACATCATTGAAGCGGTTGCAAGAGGGGTCGATATGTTTGACTGCGTTATGCCGAGCCGAAATGCACGGCACGGCACAGTATTCACCTGGGACGGTATTCTGCACATCACAAACGCCTGCTATGAAACCGACCCACAGCCGTTAGACCCGAAGTGTGACTGCCCGGTCTGCAAGAACTTCTCCAGAGCCTATATTCGCCATCTGTTCAAGGCAAAGGAACAGCTTGCCGGACGGCTCGCCGTGACACACAACCTGTATTTCTATAACACCTTGCTGGAAAAGATTCGGGAGGCATTGGATGAAGACCGGTTCGGAGCATTCCGGAATGAATATTCCGAAAAGCTGGCACAGAGGATTTAACCATGACAGTGAAAAAGAGAATCATACAATTGGGACTGGGGGTTGCGGCGGCTGCTTTGCTGGCAGCCGTTCCGCCCTGTTCCGCATCTGCACAAGATGTTCTGTTTCCGGAAACCATTCAAGTAGAAAAATACACGGGAACATTTCAAAAAGAATTTCATATTGATATTGAC
Source organism: uncultured Ruminococcus sp. (assembly GCA_902464115.1). Classification (GTDB taxonomy): domain Bacteria; phylum Bacillota; class Clostridia; order Oscillospirales; family Ruminococcaceae; genus Ruminococcus_C. The sequence continues at coordinate 2,927 of CABQIF010000030.1, forward strand.
AGTGACGGCGAAAAAGAAACAATTGGTTACTACTATGTTGGCTCTAAAAGAGATGGCTATTCTATATCAGATGTTTATTCTGTATTTGACACAAATTCAGAATCATATACTCTATATAAGAGAATTTCAAACGACCATATGAATTATAAATTTCATATCATTCAAGACAAAAATACAGGTGAAACCTTTCTCGGATATATTTATACAGATATGTTTGGCTCTGAAATGTTGTATCGATTTTATTCTGACAATCAAAGCAAATTGATAAGTAGTTACAACGCTAATACGGATGGTTCAGATAAATTACAAGCGTATAAAACCTACATGAACAACGTGGATTTTCTCGATGAAATGGCTTATGGGCATGGTGATGTCGATGGAGATGCGGATGTCACAGTATCTGATGCCGTCAGCATTCTTTCCTACTATGCTGCAACTGCTGCTGGACAATCGCCAAGTTTCACAGAACCGCAAAAAAAGGCTTCCGATTTCAATCAAGATGGCATCATTGCCGTTGAGGATGCTGTCAAAACGCTTTCCCTCTATGCAGAACACGCTGCTGGTATCATTGATACCGTTTTGCTTCCGGCTAATATCAGAAGAGATTCCAGCTTTGGTAATACGAACGTTGCAACAGATTCCAATCCTTTTCCACTAAAAAAAGGAACATTAGAAGCTACTTTTTATTTAGATATTGATGATGATGGAAAAAAAGAAACCATCGGTCAATATAGCCATATTAACACGGTTGGTCATAATCAAGTGGCTATGGATCGTATGTTTCAAGTTTATGATAATGGGGTATTTCATAATTCTTATGGAGCTACAATTGATAATATGAATTTTTGGAAAACTATGCTTGTTTATGATCATAATATTGATAAAGCATACCTTATAAATTATTGGACTCGACCAGCTGCTATGTATGCGTATGCTGTTTTAGCAGACATATACCCATCCTATAATCAATCAAATTGGAACATATGTGTGTCATCAGATTCACCATCCGGCTCTCATTCAAATGCATTTAAAATCAATATCAATGGAAAAGAAGCAACCGAACAAGAATTATACGATTATATGAATCAAGTTGAATTTATTTCTGACCCGGAAGAGAAAGAAAGCATATTAAATCAGTTCAAAAAAATTATCACTATTTACTGATAAAAACAAAACAGCCAGCCCCCTGCATTTTCCGCAAGGGACTGGCTGTTTTTGGATTCTGTTGTGATGATTACGGCTTAGCCTCTGTAATATAGAGATAGTCAATTGCAAGGAATCTGCCCTCGCCTGCAATCTGCATTGCACCAACCATGAATTCTGAATAAATATCATTATTTGGTACAAAATCCTTGGAAATGGTCACCCATTCCTTTGCATCGGTCGGCTGAACCTTATGACGATGAATGATTTGCAGCCGCTTAGAACCTGCTTCCTTGATATGCAGATTCAGCCACTGTGTTTCTGTCTGAATCTTGAATCGCATATACAGATGATACTGCTTGCCCTTTTTCAAACTCATAGAAAGCGGCATGCTTGCATAATTCCCCGGCGTTGGCTTCTGTTCTTTCGGAATCAAAACCAACTTTCCCTGAATGAAATGCTGTTCCCACATATGGAAATCATACTGGAATCCAACCTGCTGGGAATGGAACTGCAGCGGATTTAACTGTTCCGATGGAACTTCCGTCAGCTTATGCTGGTCAAATGCTAACTTCACGGCTTCAGAGAATGGCTTTGTCTGAATCTTATCAAAGAATGCATCCCGATACGGAGAAGCATAATTATGCTTGCCCTCTAATACATATCCATTTCCGCCAATCCATTTCAACGGAACTTCTTTCTTCAGAGCCAGTTCCTGTTCGGAAATTTGGTCAAAGAACGCCCGTCCTTTTTCACTGTTGCAGAGTACAACGGAAACGCCCTTTGTATAATCAAATTCCGGCATTCTCTTAGAGATGCCCCAAAAGTCCCCGATGGTGATATCGCCGAATCGTGGAAGCTGCTGATATTTACAGTTCTGACAATGCGGTGCACACATGGTGTGGCTATGGAATGCTTTTTGATAGGCATCCTGTTCTGTTCCCTGCCGCAAAACTTGTGTTCCATTTTTCAAATCTGCCTTGACTGCAATGCAATTCCAGCCCTTCGATTTATCCCGAAATTCATAGCGTTCTACTTGGTCACCAAAAGCATCCTGTAGGTATTTCTGGAAAAATCCGGCAGATGGTGCGTTTCCGCAGAACAAATCAACCGTAATCAGATTCTCATAATCTTTGCCCAAATAGGCACGCAGTCCGGCAATCTGACATGGGCAGCCTGAGAATAACACAAACTGTCCCTGTTCCAACCGCTTCTTCACCTGTGCATCGATATTGCCTAAATAGCTTTGCAAATACTTTGACTTTCGCAGTTTCGGCAGTTCCGATTCCTGCTCAATCAAAATATGTTCCACAGAAAGGTCATCCTTCCATGCAGCACCGCCAACAACACCCTGCTTTTCAAACGCTTTCTTTGCCAGCAGAGAGAAGATTCCGCCACTGGAGCTCTTTTTCAGCAATTCCGCATCGGATGCAATCGCCGCATAACAGTTCGGTGTTTTTGTATGCGGATTAGATGGCAACTTGTAAGCAGGACACACCTTCAAGCACTTTCCGCAGTTGATACAAGCAGTATCATTCAATACAGAACGATAGAAACCGTGTTCATCTGGTTTTAATTCCAATGCCTTGACTGGACAGGTGCTGACACACGCACCACAGCCCACACATTCTTCTACTGGCAGATGCATGGTAATGGTTTTTCCAAATTTGCTTTCCATGGAAACTGGTTTTTTCTCATGTGTTTTCAGAGCATGTTCAAACCATTTCATGGAAAGATTCTTCTGTACATCAATTCTCTTATAAACAGAATCATAATCAATTTGATGTTCCAGTCCCAATGAGAAAAATTTTTCCGCAATTGCTTTCGGAGATTCCACCATGTAATTCAGCAATCCAAATTCTCCCAGCAAATAAGAAAACCGTCCGCCACCTCTTCCATTGTTCTTTAAAACAACAAATGGTTTCTTGAAAATAATAGAGAAACACGAACCGTGGAATGAGTCTGTCAAAACAAATCTTGCATTCTTATAAAGGTATAACCATTCTTGCACAGTTGTGTTGGTTAAATATTCTACCCGTGAAGAAGAAATATCCAGATTTCGCTTGCAATTTTCGACATCACTTGCTTCATTGAATACTACAATGACCTTTTTCTTTGTAGATTCAGCAACTTGTTGAATGCTTTGTCCAATTTCTTTATTTGGATCCAAAATATATGCAAAAATAAATTCCTCTGGAACAGAAAAATCAGTTTCTCGAATCAAGTCATGATACTTTTCTACTGGGCAAAGAAAAACAGGATCTAATACTAACTTTGCAGGTGTATCAAAATCATTTTCACAAATTTTCTTTGAAAAATCATCTCGAACAGAAATTGCATCAAACCGCTGCAAATTCGTCTTTGTGATACCTCTTTCGCTATCTGGCCCATTATACTTGTTCTTTCCAAAGGAAGTCGCATAAGCAATCTTAATCTTATCATCATTTACAAAATCAAAGAAATAAGATTGCCCATATGGTCTACTTAATCCGTAGTTCCACATTTGGTCAGAACCAAGTAGAAATATGTCAAACATATCATTCAATTGATTCATTTCATTCAGACGCAGCAATGGTGTAATATTGTAACGCCCATCCGCAAAGCAAAGCGGATGCGAACGGCGAAGCTGTTTTACATCCACGTTCGCACCGAGTGGATTCTTAATCATCGCATAGGTCAGGTTCATCGATTCCAACACTTTTGACAATGCATAATAGGTAATCATGCTGCCATAATTGTTGCCATACCACAAACCGTATACGGCTACATCATACTTTTTTTCCAATGAAACGGCCTCCCGTCAATCTTATTTTTTTGCCTCCGACATATGCAGGTATTCTCTCCAGAACGATTCAGACTGTAACGTGCCAGCTGCCTGCTGATACATCTGTTCAATCTGTTTCCGGTTCTGCTTATAATACCGCATCACTCGCTGATACCGCTGTTTCAGCTGCTGATACCGCTGCTTGTCCCGCTTTCTCAGGTAAGCAGTATGGTCAAATGGGCTGACTGCCAGAACCTGTTCTGCAAAGTATTCCTTCGTCGGGTCATCAAACCAGTCATAAGCAATGACTGCTGTTTTATCTTTCTTCAAGAACCAATCCGGCAATTTCTGCCCGTTATCGGTCACTTCATACCACCACTTCTGTGTTGGGGTAAGCTGTTTCTTTTCTTTTCGATAAACGCTGTCAAAGTTCACCGGCTTGGAATAGACCATTGCAACCGGACGCATCTTTTCATTCTTTGCTGCATGGGATTTCATAATCTGTTCGCCCTGCGGTGTTTTCATGAAATCCGGCCCTGCACAGAATTCTTCTACTGCATCCAGCAGCAAATCACAGTTGTTATAAGCCAGACGGCGAATTTCTGTTTCAAAGAAGCCCTGAATTCGCTTGATAAAGTCAATGTCCTTGCAAATGCCGCTCATTGCCTGAATAATCAAGCTGTTCCGGTGTACCATGTACAATTCCAGATTGGCGTTGAACTTATTCGCAAAGCCCTTGTGCCAGATGCAGATGCCATTCAAGGTCAAAAATTCTGCATGGTTGGCAACGGAAAATTCTACGTCATCGCCACGAATGAACAGTGGAACTGGCAGATGACTGCGGTCAATTTTCTTGACTGGAATGCAGCAATACCACCATCCAGCATAGGAATCTTCATGGAAATCGACATCTTCATCATTTTCAAAGACGCAATCCCAGCGGTGCATTTCCATAATCCGCTTATTTGGACCATAAGAACCATCATCGTGTACATAGCCAACGTCTTCGTGCTGCAAGTTCATCTGTTCAAAGTAAAGCATTGCACCGCTGACATAGCGTTCGCTATACTGCGGTTTTACCAGTGCCAACAACGAATAGGTACGAATGAAGCTTTCCGGCAACACCATAACATCATCGTCCATCAGCAGAACATGGGTTGCCTTGAAATCTTCTGCACTGATGGATTCCAGAATGCCTCTTGTAAAGCCGCCTGCTCCGCCAACATTTTCATTCGGGTAAACGTGAATGTATTCGCTGTTGAATTCATCTGGATCTAATGTTCTGCCGTTGTCGATAATCCGCAGGCGAATGTGATCCTTTGCCGGTTCATCACTGTAGAACAGTTCCCGTTCCAGAATGCCAATGTTCCGAGTAATATAATCTTCTTTCTTAAAGGTTGTGGTTGCAATGGAAATCCGAACATCATTGATTTTTTCTTCTGGAATGACAGTTTCCCAGCTGCCACATTCTACTTGGAAGCGGAAATCCGGTGCTTTTACGCCCTTTTTCTCAGCAATTTCCGTCTTTTTCTTTTCTTCCGGTGTCATCGGCAACACTTCAATCTGGAATCCAATGACTTGCCCCTTGCTGTCTTTCGGCACCATCATTTCAATGTCGGTCAGTTCTTTCAAAGCATAAATCACTGGCTCGTACATTTCTTTCTTGATGTCTCTGCCCTCCCGATAATGCCCAAAGAGTTGCAGTTTGAAATGTCCCTTACAACGCAAATGCAGATAAATATCACCCACATTGGTATACTTCTTCCACTTTCCGAGCGAGAAAGAATTGAAATAGGTAAAAAATTCTACAAAATCGCCCGGATTCAAATACTGAGAAGAAGTCAATGGGTCATAATGCATTCTTGCACCACGATACATCATCCACCAGTGTTCTTCCAGCTGCAAATTATACCGAAAAATCAGATTTTGAATTTTAAACTTTACGTTTCTCATAGATTCTTGTTCCCCTTACTTTCCAACTGCTTGTTCCTGCGGATTCGCTGTCGTTACAGGAGCATCCGGCAATGCAATACCGAGCTGCTGCTTCAGCCATACTTCCGAATCCTGCTTCATTTTCTGTAATACATGGTTGACCCGATCATACCGAATCGGTTTCCGGAACAGATATTCTTTCTTTTTCAAGTCTTCCTGTAAGATAACCAGCCGTTCTTCCAAGCCCAGCGGCTGCAAAATCGCACGATACCGGTACAGATCCGGCAAATCCATGTTTGCCAGTACCACAAATGGCTTTTCAAAAATCAACGCAAAGCACATGCCATAGTAATTGTCTGTGATGACAAATTCACTGTGAATCAAATAGTGCAGCCAGTCTTCCACACGAATGTGATAAGCTGGGTCGAGTTTCAGCAGTGCTTTCGATTCCGGGAAACGATTGATGTCAATGAAATTCCGCAGCTGGCTGTAATGATTCACCAGCAAAATATCATTGCCCTTTAGCAGGAACTGCCGCTTCCGGTCATCGCAGCATTCAATGTAAGTGAAAATAAAGTTCTGGTCTGTTTCAACTGCTTTCGCTGCGGAACGCTCTGCACAGTCGATATAGAACTGCTTGTCACACAGAAATACCGGGTCTAAAACCATTTCTGGTGTAATGTGGAATAAATCCTGCAGCACTTCTGCTTCTTCGTATTCCTTGACTGCAATTCCATGGAACTGATGCAGCAATCTGCCACAATCGTTTCTGGTTTCCCCTTCTGCGGTAAATGCTCCGCCGAAACAAGATGCATATGCGATCTTCCGCTTGTCAGCCGGCACATTTTCCAAAAAATAATACAGACCGGATTGCTTGCCTACTACCTCATAGTTCCAAACAACATCCGATCCAACAACGTGATTCTGCACATCCTCTCTTAAAATCCGTGCGTCTTCTTCGCTGTCAAAAACCTCCAGAACATCGCAGTTCTGATAAGCGAAGCGTCCGGCAATGTTGTCTTTTTCCGCATAATGTTCTCCCCAGAGAGCTGGCTGCTTTTGCAGCAATGCCGGATGTTTTCCGTACTGTTCCAGCGTTTTGTACAATGCACAGGCGGTCAGAATGCTGCCATAATTCAAACCGAACCATAGACTATAAACTGCCGTATCATACGCCATGCTGTTCTTTTTCATAATGATCCTTTTCTCCTTGTCGTACAAAAATATGTACGTTCCTAAAATAAATTTTGTTCGTTGCAAAAAAATTTAGCCGCACGAAATTTCACCCGCACCGCCTGCTTTTTCTCCAAAAAACAAGTACAAATGTAAACAAATTTATTATATCATACGAACCGATAAATTGCAAGCCTTTTTTCAGAAGAACTGCAATCCGTCTAAAAAAAGAAAGAACTGGAATCGGAAAAGTCGGAATACAAGCAGCAGATGCTCCAATTTTCCACTCCGATCTGCCTTTTTTCTCATTTTTTTAAAAAATCATGTCCGCCCCTCTCAAAACCCGAAAAAGATATTTTAGAAATTGGATTGACAGAATGCCTATTTTTCGCTATAATAGGATGGGGTAACAAGAAGATGAAGTCGTTTTGTTCCCAATATGCACGACCGAATCGACATTGTTTTTTAGAAAATTGTGTATTTGTTTCCAAATAACGATTAGACAATGCTTCGGATTTTTTTGTATTCCTGCCAGATAAAAAACAGGTTGGAATGCCAGCGGAGGATTTTTATGAAGTTACAAAACATCTTATTCCCTTCTACCGATACCTGTACCGAAGAACCGATGTATTTTCGGAGAGGGGACAAAGTCTTTTACAACTGGTCAAGCGATGGTGTTGAAATTCAGAAAGACGGCATTCTCTTTTTTGATACGTACTTTAACGGCTTTACCATTGAAAAATGGGCAAAGTATACGAACGTAAAAACCGTATTCCTGACCATCCAAATTGAAGGACATGTCCGTTTGACACTGATGCGGAAAGAAAAGAAAGGCGACCAGGTTCTGACCGATTTCCTCGGGGAATATATCTGCAAAGCCAATTATGGCGAAATCAAAGAATTTACATTCCCGTTCCACAGTGTTTCTACCAACGGCATCTATTGTTTCAGCATCACCGGCATTTCCGAACAGTCCGGTTTCTATGGCGGCTTTTATTCCGGTGACATCGCAGAAAAAGACATTCAGCCCGTCAAAATTGCGATTGACATCTGTACTTACAGACGGGAACGGTTCATCGAAAAAAATTTAAAGCTGTTGAATGAACGATTTCTGGAAAATCCAGACTCTTTCTTACAGGGCAAGCTGGAAGTTTTCGTTTCTGATAATGCCCACACTTTGGATATTCCGGCATTGAGCAGTGAAAATATCCACATTGTACAAAATAAAAATGTCGGCGGTGCTGGCGGATTTACCCGTGGGATGATTGAAATCAATCGAGTAAAACAGCAGCGTCACATTACACACATTCTGGTCATGGATGATGATGTCACCATTGAACCGGAATCTCTGTTCCGCACCTGTACATTTCTCTCCTGCCGCAAGGCACACTATCAAGATTTGTTCATCGGCGGTGCAATGCTGCGACTGGATACCCAGTGCATTCAGACCGAAGCCGGTGCAGTCTGGAACGGCGGCGAACTGATTTCCCTGAAGCATGGCTTGGATTTGCGGGAACTGGAAGCTTGCCTGTACAACGAACTGGAAGAAAAAACACAGTTCAACGCTTGGTGGTACTGCGTTTTCCCGTCTGAAGTCGTAACCGACCAAAACTTGCCGATGCCGATTTTCATCCGTGGCGATGATGTCGAATATGGCTTGCGGAATATGAAGAATCTGGTTTTGATGAACGGAATCTGTGTATGGCACGAGCCGTTTGAAAATAAGTATTCTTCATTCCTGTACTATTATATTCTTAGAAACCGCTTGATCGACAATGCTCTGCATAATATGAGCCTGTCCAAAAAAGCATTCCGTCACCTCCTGCAACAGCAGGTCTATAATGAAATGCGGCTCTATCGCTATAAAAATGCAAATCTGCTCATGCAGGGTGTAGAAGATTTCCTGCGTGGAGTTAACTGGCTGATGGAACAGGATGGCGAAGCTCTGCACAAGGAAATTATGCAGTTGGGCTATAAATTGCAGTACACGGAAGACCTGCAAGAAAATGTTCAGTTCTCTTTCCCGATTTATGAAGCTGCCTGCAAAGCCATTCCGGCAACAAAATTCTATCAGCGAATTATCAACAAGTTGACCATGAACGGGCTGCGGCTGCCAGTCAAGCGGCAATTTAATATTGTTCCAACAGATGGCGTTCAGCAGAGTGCTGTCTATCGAACACAGACCATTCTCAATTATGACTATACCAGCCGAAAGGGATTTGTCACCGAACGAGATCCGGAAGCTGCAAAGCAGTGTTTCCGCCGCTTAAAGGCGTTGTATCATCAGTTGGATAAGCTGTATGATGCGGCTGTTCGGGACTATGCAGAAAACGGAAAGAAACTGATGCAACTCTCTTTCTGGGAACAGTATTTGGAACTGCCGGAAAAAGAACCGGCGACCATGGAGGCTTAAACCATGATTGCAACAACATCTCTGCCGCAACTGCCGGAAAAAACTTGTACCGGCTGCGGCGGCTGTATCAATGCCTGTCCAAAAGATGCCATCTTTTTCGCACCGGATGCCGAGGGATTTCAGCATCCAGTTGTACAGGCTGCACAATGTATCGGCTGTAAGAAATGCGAGCAACTCTGTCCGGTTCTGCACTGGGAAAGTACCAACATCATAGAGCCGGATTTGTATGCCGTTCGTGGAGAAGACAACGTTCGAGCAAATAGTTCCTCTGGTGGTGTTTTTTCTCTGGCTGCCGCGGAAGTCTTTGCACGGAAAGGCGTTGTCGTTGGAGCAGCGTTTGATAAAAACCTGCATCTTTCGCTCTCCATCGCCAAAAATGAAAAACAACTTGCTCCCATGCGGGGTTCAAAATATGTGCAGAGCGACCCTGAACTGGTTTATCGGGATGCACTGAACTCCTTAAAAAAAGGAAAACTTGTTTTATTCACTGGATGTCCCTGTCAGGTAGCTGCCATGAAAAACATCGCCGGCAAGAAGTACAGCGATCTGCTCTATACGATTGACCTGCTCTGTCATGGTGTTCCATCACAGGCAATTTTACAGCGATATTTAGAAGAAACATTCCCCGGAAAACAAGCGATTGATGTTCGGTTTCGGGATAAATCACACGGCTGGATTGCAACTTACATTGATGTGGATTTTTCCGATGGAACTTCCTACCACGGTGCAAACCGCCGAAATGACCCCTATGAACGGATTTTCCAGCACAACATTGCATTGCGTCCCTGCTGTCATGACTGCAAATTCTGCACGTTCCCTCGTACAGGTGATTTGACCATGGGCGATTTCTGGGGTATTCAAAAAATCGACCCCAGCCAGACCGATGGCAAGGGCACGTCAATGGTCTTTCTCAACAACGAAAAAGGCAGACAGCTGTTTACTTGGTTTCAGTCGAAAACGAATTTCAAACAAATACAGGTCAATCTTGCAACCGTTCCGAATCGATTGAAAGCAACCTATCCACCACATCCGGGAAGATCGGTTTTCTTCCCATTACTGCGTACCAAATCTATGGAGGAAACTGTAAAAATGGTAATGGATAATCAACATGATATTGGGTTGGTTGGCATTCATACCGTTGGCAACTTCGGGGGTGCTCTGACCTATTTTGCTCTATATAAAGTCTTATGCGATCTGGGTTATTCCGTTCTGATGATTGAACGCCCCGGAAACTGTGCCCATAAACCGGCACTGACAAAAATTTATGGAACTTCTCCATACCCTGCCTATGATACCGCAAAAATCTATCCGAATAAGCAGGCAATGAAAGAACTGAATCAGTTCTGCAAGATGTTTGTCGTTGGCTCTGACCAGCTGTTCAACGATGGCTTATACAATAACTTCGGCAGATGGTGTACATTGGACTGGGTTCAGGATAACAAAAAGAAAATCGCCTATGCAGCTTCGTTCGGTCATGATTATATCTGGAGTCCGGAAGAAACCCGTGCAGAAATGGCACATTTTATGCAACGGTTCGATGCCTTCTCCGTTCGGGAACAGAGTGGTGTTGACATCTGCAAAAAAGAATTTGGTGTGGATGCCCAGTGGGTATTAGACCCTGTTTTCCTCTGCAAACCAGAATATTATCGAGAACTGGCAAAGCAGTCCACACAGCCCATTGAAGAAAATTACCTTGGTGCATATATTCTTGACCCAACAAAGGAAAAAGCCGATATTCTCCGCTATGCTGCGAAGAAAAAGAAGCTGAGCACCACAGTTTATACCGAAATGGCATATCGGCAGAAAGATTTGAATGACTTTGATTTGCCGGTACAGTTCGGCGGACTCATCGAAGACCGCCTTGCCAACATCATTCACTCTGATTTCTTTATTGCAGACTCGTTCCATGGCATTTGTTTTGCAATTCTGATGAAGAAAAACTTCGTTGCCATTGTCAACGAAAAGCGTGGCAAGAGCCGATTTGAATCCATTCTGGGATTGCTCGGCTTGAAAGACCGCTTGATTTCCAGCTTGAGTGAATTGAAAAAGAAAGAAGCTCTGCTGACCACCCCGGTTGATTATGATGCAGTCTATGAAATTCTGGAACGGGAACGGAGCCGCTGTCTGACTTGGCTGCGAGATGCTTTGGCAGACCCAACGAAAAAGCCGTTCTCCACTTATGATTTGCTGGTGAAGCGAATCGATGCCCTGTCGGAGCGGGTTTCCAACTTGGTCATTGCAAATGGCACTGCAAATCGGAAAATTGCACATCTGGTGGAATTTGCAGGATTTTCGCTGGCAACCATCCGTACTTTCTCAGATTATTTCAAGGCATTGCAAGCCAACATTGAAAATTATGTCATCGCCATTGCAGTCAAGGATACACCAGGCTGCTACTTCACAGATGCCATGTATGCAGATATGCAGCGAATTGGTGTCACTGTCAACCTGACGAAAAAACATTGGTATGGCTATGCTGCAATCATTGACAGCGGAACGCTGCTGGCGGAAGATTCTGCTTACCAAAAGGTCGTTACTGTGAAAGCAACCACAAAAGAAGGCATTCCAGTTGTTGCCACCAGTAAGCCACTCAAAGTCGGCAATGCAACTGCCATTTCCTTTCATGGTGTTGGTGGGTCTGTTTGTCGCCGTGGTATTAACATTATGGTATACGATAAGACAAAAAAATGTGTTTGTGACAGTGTTTCTTTTGATACGCATGTAAAAGCCATTTCTTGTCATCGATAAAAACAACATAACAGGAGGATTTTTTCATGAAAAAATACGATTATTTGATTGTGGGTGCTGGCTTGTTCGGTGCAGTGTTCGCTTATGAAGCCATGAAGCGGGGAAAGACCTGCTTGGTGATTGAGCGGAGAAACCACATCGCTGGGAATATCTACTGCGAAACCATCGAGGACATCCATGTGCACAAGTATGGTGCACATATCTTCCATACCTCCAATCAGGAAGTTTGGAACTACATCAACCAGTTCGCAGAGTTTAACAACTACATCAACTCCCCGATTGCCATCTATAAGGACGAACTGTACAACCTGCCGTTCAACATGAACACCTTTAGCAAGATGTGGAACATTCGGACACCGCAGGAAGCAAAAGACCACATTGCACAGCAGATCGCAGCTCTGAACATCACAGAACCAAAGAACCTCGAAGAACAGGCACTTTCTCTGGTTGGTACCGATGTTTATGAAAAGCTGATTAAGGGCTATACCGAAAAGCAGTGGGGCAGAAACTGCACCGACCTGCCATCTTTCATCATCAAGCGGCTGCCGTTGCGGTTTACCTATGATAACAACTACTTCAATGACCGGTATCAGGGCATTCCGATTGGCGGTTATACACCGATTGTGGAAAAGATGCTTGCAGGTGCAGACATCCTGACCAATACCGACTACTTCGAATTTATCAAGGAACATCCGGACGTTGCAGACAAGACCGTCTTTACCGGACAGATTGATGCTTTCTTTGATTACAAGCTGGGCGTTCTGGAATACCGCAGCGTTCGCTTTGAAACCGAAGTGCTGGATTGCGAAAACTATCAGGGCAATGCGGTTGTGAACTACACCGAACGGGAAGTTCCGTATACCAGAATCATTGAACACAAGCACTTTGAATTCGGCAAGCAGCCGAAAACCGTCATCTCCAGAGAATATTCTTCTGAATGGAAGAAGGGCGATGAGCCATATTATCCGGTCAACAATGAACGGAACAACCAGATGTATCAGGAATATCAGAAGCTGGCAGAAACCGTTCCGAATGTCATCTTCGGTGGTCGTCTGGGTCAGTATAAGTATTATGACATGGACAAGGTCATTGCTGCTGCACTGGAAACCGTTCAAAACGAATTTGGTGCATAAGAGAGGGGCTAAAATATGTGGGTTCGTACACAAAATGAAGATGCCCTCTATCATGTCGCTGCGGTACGGGCAGTAAAAATGATTTCAGAACGCACTTATTCCGTCATTGGCATCCTGCTGGGTGCAGATACATCGGAAACTGTTGTTCTGGGCGAATATAAAGATTATGCCACTGCAAAGGCAGAGGTCGATCACATGGATGCACTTCTTATGGAAGGCACTTCCTCTGTTTATCATATGACAAAAGAAAACTAAACGATACAACGCCGTCTTTTCCTGTGAATTGCATGGGGAAAGACGGTATTGTTCCATATTGGAATCAGAATGTCACAATTCCCCTATGAAATCGCCATGATTTTCTGATTTCCATTCCAATTGCAAACAATCTTCCTGACAAAAAAGGAGTTTATTTATGATAAAGACACTGAAACAACATCAGTTTTTGTTTCGGGAACTGGTCAAGCGAGATTTCCGACAAAAATATAAAAAGACAACCCTTGGTTTCATCTGGAGCATTCTCAATCCACTGGCAGAATTTCTGGTGTTGATGTTGATTTTTAAAACCTTGTTCAGCAGAAATACCCCCCATTATACCATTTATATGTTGGTGGGTATTCTAACTTACAGCTATTATAGCAACGCCTCTCAAACCGGTATGCAGTCTTTTTTAGGCAATGCTGGCATCATTCAAAAAATCAAAGTTCCAACTTGGATTTTTCCACTTTCTAAAAATGTATCTGCTCTGTTTAACTTTTTCATTACGCTGATTCTATTGATTCCGTTTATGATTTATGACCACATGGGGTTTACCTGGAAACTCGTCTTTCTCATTTATCCCATTGTTCTAATGTTTTTCTTTAATCTCGGTGTTAGTCTGATTCTCGCTTCGCTTTATGTCTTTTTTAAAGATATTCAGTATTTTTACAACATTTTCTGTCGCCTGCTCTACTTTTGCTGTGCCGTATTCTGGTACGATACTTCTATGTCAGCAACTGCACAGAAAATTCTGCACATCAATCCCATCTATGATTTCATCTATTATTCTCGTATGGTCATCATCCACAAACAAATTCCAACGCTATTTGACCATCTGGTTCTATTGGGCTATACAATCTTATTCTTAGGACTGGGCATTCTCATCTACCGCTGCAACAAAGACAAATTTGTCTACTACTTATAAGGAGAAACGAATATGGAACCGATTATTGATGCATCTCACGTCTATATTCGCTACCTGCTGGGCGATTTCCGAGATATCGGACTAAAAGAATGGACGATTCAAAAAGTCAAGCGAGAACGGCGTGTGGAAAGCCGCTGGTCGGTGGAAGATGTTTCTTTCACACTGGAAAAAGGTGATTTTCTAGGTATCATTGGTGCAAATGGTGCTGGGAAATCTACCATCTTAAAAGCAATCTGCGGCATTCTGCCACCTGCCAAGGGAAGCATTCAAGTCAACGGAAATATCAGTGCCCTGCTGGAGTTGGGAACGGGTTTTGATGGCGACTTGAACCTCATCGAAAATATTTATATGCGTGGTGCTTTACTGGGATATGAAAAGGATTTCATCACGGAACGCATTGATGAAATCATTGAATTTGCAGAGCTGAAAGAATTTCAGTTTTACAAGTACAAGCAGCTTTCCAGCGGTATGCGTTCCCGTCTGGCATTTGCCATTGCCTGTATGGTTGACCCGGAAATCTTAATTCTGGATGAAGTGTTATCCGTTGGAGATGGCGGTTTCCGAAGAAAAAGCGAACAGAAAATGATGGAAGTCATTCAGGGCGGTGCAACCACTTTATTTGTCAGCCACTCTGTCGCTCAGATGAAACGACTGTGCAACAAAGTGCTTTGGTTGGACATGGGCAAACAAATTGCCTTTGCCAAAAATAAAGAGGAGTCCGTAAAAATTCTGAACTGCTATAGCAACTACATGAAAGAACGGGCAATCAATCCAACTGCTAAACCTGTTTTAACACCGCCTGCTCCTGCAAAAAAGCCTGTGAAACCAGCTTCAGCGAAAAAGCCAGCTGCAAAACCTACGCCTGTCGCAAAACCACAAAAACGCTTGGCTTCTGATATTCAATATGAGATTTACGCAAAAGCCTATATTGCAATCTTAAATGAAATGGTGTTACACCCGGAAACAGTTGACCAGTTCAAGGCATATTTTCAGGATAAACATATCACCCACCTTGCCATCTACGGCGAAAGCATGGTATTGAAAACCATTACTGTTCTGCTGAAAGAGGCTGGCGTTTCTGTTGATTACCTACTGGAAAATGGAAAGAAATCCAGTCCCTATGCAAAGACCATTTACCATCGAAACATTCAGAAATATCCGGATACGCAATGTATTCTTATCGGTGATATACGATTTGAACCGCAGATTCTTGAAAAAGTGAAAAAGTGTACCGATATTCCAGTTGTTACGATTTCTGAAGCGATGCACTACAAAAA
>CABQIF010000031.1 GCA_902464115.1 uncultured Ruminococcus sp.
ACACGCCACTGTTCGCCAGTGCAGAAACTACATCTGTAACCAGAAGAATCAGCGGCACTTACTATCTCTATGACGGCATTGCCTGCAAAAACGGTCGTTATCGGATCACCACAAAGCCGGAGTTCTGCGGAAAGACACCGGTGGGACAGTATGTGACCGGTTATGTTTCTTGGGATAATTTCGGGGTGATTGGATGAACGCAGAACAAAAAGACCAGATCCGACAGCTGCACAGCAGCGGTCTGGGCTACAAGAAAATCGCAGCCCAATTAGGGCTGTCTGTCAACACCGTGGCTTCTTTCTGCAAACGGCAGAGAGGAAGCGAATCCTGCCCGCACTGTCCGCAGTGTGGGCGTTCTGTTGTGCAGACACCACACCGAAAGCCGAAACGATTCTGTTCCACACAATGCCACAACACTTGGTGGAATCACCATGCTGTATTGAGGGACGGCAAATTACAGCAGCTCTGCCCTATCTGCAAGAAGTCTTTTTTTGCCTATCCCAGTTCGCACCGAAAATATTGTTCCCGTCTTTGCTATGGGAAGTACAGAAAGGAAATGGCACATGGAAAAAGAACATTACCATAAGATCATTACGTATCAAACCACAGTTTCGATTTTGAAAAGCTGGACGTGTGCTGGATTGGTCACGCCGGAGGAATTTCAAAAAATCAACACCATAATCGCCGAACGTTCCGGCTTATCTTTGTGCAGTATATTCCTTGACTCCTGCCCGATCGTACGGTAATATGTCATCGGAAAGGGGGAGATTATCACGGCACGAGTGATACAAAAAGTTGCATTTCCACAGAAAAAGCCGTTCCTGTTGAAACGGACGGCAGCCTATGCCAGAGTGTCCAGCGGAAAGGATGCTATGCTCCATTCTCTGTCGACACAGGTCAGCTATTACAATCGACTGATCCAGAGCAATCCGGAGTGGCTGTTCTGCGGTGTTTATGCAGATGAGGCATTGACGGGAACAAAGGAAAATCGTGCAGAATTTCAAAAGCTGCTGAACCGATGCCGGCGGGGAGAAATTGACTTGATTCTGACAAAGTCCATTTCCCGTTTTGCACGAAACACGGTCACCCTGCTGGAAACGGTACGGGAACTGAAAACACTGGGCGTTGATGTCTATTTCGAGGAACAGCGGATTCATTCCATGAGTTCAGACGGCGAACTGATGCTTTCCATTCTGGCATCTTACGCACAGGAGGAAAGCTATTCTGCCAGCGAGAACAAAAAGTGGCAGATGCGAAAGGACTTTGAACAGGGAAAAGTCGGGAGTATGCGAATGCTGGGCTATCGGCGAACCAAGTCCGGAAAACTGGAAATCGTACCGGAGGAGGCAGAAATCGTCAGAATGATTTTTCTATATTATCTGTCTGGCATGGGCAAGCTGGCAATTGCCAAGAAACTGAATGAACAGCAGATATGCACGGTGCGTGGCTGTGCATGGACGACAGAGGACGTAAGGCGAACGCTCCGCAATGAAAAGTACACCGGAAATTTGCTGCTGCAAAAAAGTTTTCGGGAAAATCACATTACCAAGAAAAAGGTGGATAACATCGGACAGCTTCCGCAGTATTTTGTTGCCGGTTCGCATGAAGCCATCATTTCGCAGGAACAGTTTGATGCAGTGCAGAAACAAATGGCGGAACGGCAGAAAAAATATGCCGGTTCCTGTACCACAAACCGATATCCATTTACGCAGAAAATACGGTGTGCCTGCTGCGGCAAATATTACCACAGAAAAACGACAGTGACCGGTGTGGTCTGGATTTGTTCCACTTACAACACCAAAGGGAAAAAATACTGTCCAACAGCAAAACAGATTCCGGAAAATACGCTGCTCTCTGCCTGCTGTGATGTTTTGGAAATATCGGAATTTGATGCGGAGCGATTTGCGGAACAAATCGAACAGATTCAGATTCCTGCACCCAATGAACTGCAATTCTGCTTTTCAGACGGAACGGAACAAACCGTACATTGGAAAGACCGTTCCCGTTCGGAAAGCTGGACAACGGAAATGCGAGAGAAAGCGAGGCAGAAAAAATGGCGACAGTCTTAAAAATACCGGCAAAGTTTCATCCCATAACGCATTTGCCGGAAACCAAGGTGCAGAAACGCAGAGTGGCAGCCTATGCCAGAGTTTCCACGGATTCTGAGGAACAGCAGACCTCTTATGCTGCACAGGTAGATCGCTACACCAAGTACATTCAGGAACGGGAAGATTGGGAGTTTGTTGCAGTCTATACCGATGAGGGCATTTCTGCCCTGAATACCAAACATCGGGACGGCTTTAATCGCATGGTGGCAGATGCTCTGGACGGCAAGATTGATTTGATTGTCACCAAGTCGGTCAGCCGGTTTGCACGAAACACTGTAGATTCTTTGACGACTGTGCGAAAGCTGAAAGAAAAAGGCGTGGAGGTGTTTTTTGAGAAAGAAAACATCTACACGTTGGATTCCAAGGGCGAGCTGCTGATTACCATCATGTCCAGTCTGGCACAGGAGGAGAGCCGTTCTATTTCGGAGAATGTAACTTGGGGACAGCGAAAGCGAATGGCGGACGGTAAGGTCAGCCTGCCGTACAAGCATTTTCTAGGCTATCGAAAAGGAGCAGATGGCTTGCCGGAAATTGTGCCGGAGGAGGCAGAGATTGTTCGGAACATCTATCGTTGGTTTATGGAGGGAAAAACGCCGACTGGCATTGCGAGGACATTGACAGAACAGGGCGTTCCGACACCTGCCGGAAAGGAGCAATGGTGTTCCAGTACAGTGAAAAGCATTCTGACCAATGAAAAATACAAGGGTTCTGCTCTATTACAAAAGAGATTTACGGTGGATTTCCTCACGAAAAAATCTAAGGTGAATGAGGGTGAAGTACCCCAATACTACATCGAGGAAAGTCACCCTGCCATCATAGTGCCGGAGGAGTTTGAACTGGTGCAGGCAGAATTGCTGCGGAGGCAAAACCTACGGAGGCAGTACAATGGGAAAAGCGTATTTGCTGCCCGGCTTGTCTGCGGTGACTGTGGAAATTTTTTCGGAGCAAAGGTCTGGCATTCCAACAGCAAATATCGGCAGGTGATCTGGCAGTGCAATCACAAATTCCAAGGGGTGTGCAAATGCCGGACACCCCATTTGCAGGAGAGCGTCATACAGCAGAGGTTTCAGGTAGCCGTTCAGGAATTGCTGCAAAAGCGAAAAGCAGTTCTGGAAAACTGTCAGGTGATGCTGGAACTGCTTACGGACTGTACAGATTTAGAGCGTCAATTGCAGGAACTGGAAACGCAGAAAATGCAAATTTCGGAACAGGTGCAGGGATATGTTCGGGAGAACAGTGAAATTGTGCAGGATCAGGAAAAGTATGAGGAACGGTATCAGGCACTGGTGGGACAATACGAACCGCTGCAGAAACAAGAAACCGCTCTGCAGGAACGGCGAGCAGAGCGATTGGCAAGACGGGAACAGATTCAGGGCTTTCAAAGAGTATTGAACGGACAAAATGGGATGCTGCCGGAATTTGATACACAATTGTGGCTGGCTGCTGTAGAAAAAGCAGTGGTGCATCGAGATGGAAAAATCGTGTTTGTTTTGAAAGATGGGACGGAGTTGGTGCAGAAAATTTGAGGGGAGTGGGGTGCAGAATGCACTCCCTTTGCTTTTCGGGTGTGCATTGTATCATTTGTGACGTGCGTTTCCAAGAAAAAAGGAGATGATTTTTTTATTTTTTAAAAAAGTTGGAACGAAACGACATAAAGCACGCCTTTTTTGTCGTTTCGTTCCATGTTTTTACCGGAAGGGTTTATCGCCACCGTACACATCAAGGTCATAAGCGTGAAATAAATACAACCGCAGTGCAACCAGAATGCAGGGAAACAAATTCTATTATGACAAATTGCTATTGTACTTAGATCCTGTTGACATTCGCAAAAAAAGTCGAAATGCACTTGTCGGAGGAAACTGTCACGATGCACCACAAAGAAGAATTTCCATCGAGTGCCGATCAACCAATTTCATTGATTGTTATATTTTAAAAATAGTATCATTCTGTCATGAAAATCAAAAACAAGGGCATGCAAAACACTGTACTTGCATGCCCTTGTTTGATCTGAAATTTCTATTTTTATTCTGTATATCCGTTTGGATGCTGTTTGTGCCAATTCCAAGCACTGGAAATGATTTCTTCCAAGCTGTCATGCACCGGATTCCATCCCAGCACACGCTTTGCTTTTTCACTGGATGCCACCAGTCTGGCTGGGTCACCGGAACGGCGTGGCGTTTCTCTTGCAGGAATTGCATGCCCTGTCACTTTTCGTGCGGTTTCAATGACTTCTCGAACGGAATACCCGATACCATTGCCCAGATTAAAGAGATTGCTTTCGCCGCCCTGCATCAGATATTGCACAGCAAGGATGTGTGCCTGTGCCAAATCGGTCACGTGAATGTAATCCCGAATACAAGTGCCGTCCGGAGTATCATAATCTGTCCCGTAGATGGAAATGGCATCTCGCTTGCCGTTTGGCACTTGCAAAATCAATGGAATCAAATGGCTTTCCGAATCATGTGCTTCCCCAATCGTACCGCTTGCATCTGCTCCGCAGGCGTTGAAGTACCGCAGAGAAACATATCGCAACCCACTGGCTTTTGCAGTCCAGTGGAACATTTTTTCCATGGCAAGTTTGGTTTCACCATAAGGATTGGTAGGACACGTACGGTCGCTTTCCAAAATTGGAATATTTTCCGGTTCGCCATAAGTTGCAGCGGTTGAAGAAAAAACGATCTTGTCCAGCCCGTGGCGTACCATGGCTTCTAAAAGCACTTCCGTTCCACAAAGGTTGTTGTTATAATATTTCAATGGATTGGTGACACTTTCCCCCACCAATGAAAATGCTGCAAAGTGAATCACTGCATCGATTTTTTCTGTATCGAACAATCGATTCAAAAAGGCAGCATCTCGAATATCACCTTCATAAAACGTCGCCTGTCTTGGAACAGCACTGCGATGTCCTGTTACCAGATTGTCAGCAACAATGACAGTATGGCCAGCTCTCACCAACTCCAATGCTGTATGAGAACCAATATAACCTGCTCCGCCTAATACCAAAATACGCATGTTATGCTTCTCCTCTCAATGAAAAATGAAATTGTGTTTCCTGTTGATAAGGGGTATTTGCACGCAAAACCGGAGAAGGGAAATTAGAATGATTGATCGCATCCGGAAAGTTTTGTGTTTCCAGACAAAATGCACTCCGTTTTCCATAGGCACAGTTGTCTTTCCCCAGTTCTGTCGGAACTGCTACAAAATTTGCAGTATACACATGAATAGCAGGCTGTGTGGTCTTGCAGGTGAGCAAAATTCCGCTTTCTGTACTGTATACAGCTGCCTGAATCGGGGTATCTGCTGAAACAACAAAGCTATGATCCAAACCAGCAGCATTCTGAACTTGTACACAGTCTGCTTGAAAGGCTGCTGAAATTGGCTGATATGACCGGAAATCAAAAGGCGTTTCCGCAACAGATGCAATTTCTCCCAACGGAATGGATGTGTGATCGATGGGAATATAAGAATCTGCAATGATTTTCATCCGATGATGCTCCAGTGTTCCGCTCTGGTGCCCATCCAAATTAAAATAACTGTGATTGGTCAGATTACAAATCGTATCCCGATCAGAAATCGCATGATAAGAAATGATCAGCGTGTTGGTATCATCAAACGTATAGGTAACGGATACAGTTACATTCCCCGGATAATGTTCCTCACCATCCGGACTTTCTGTGGTAAAAACAACACGATTTTCCATACATGTGGCTTTCCAGATTCGGCGGCTCAAATTGCGGTAGCCGCCGTGCAGGTGATTCTTTCCATCATTGCAATTCAACTGTATCTGCTGCCCGTTCAAAACAAATCTTCCATCACAGATACGGTTACAGCACCGCCCTACAGATGCTCCGAAATATTCACCACCGGTTTCATACCCTTTGATGTGTGCATATCCAAGCACCACATCTCGAAGCTGGTGGTGCTGATCCGGAACACACAGGGCAATGACAGAAGCTCCATAATCACAAAGCGTCACACTTGCACCGGAACGATTTTTAATGCAATAAAAATGTGTCATCTGTCCGCTGGAAGTGGATTCAAATTCTGAAATCTGCACATTTCCCATAAGATACACCTCCGTTTATTATTATGCGAACTGTACGCCGCCAATATTCCGAATATGCAGAATCTGACAACTGCCATCTCCAAATAACTGATCCATCTGTTTGCAATAATCATTCGCCATTTGTACAGGAACAAATGCCTGAATCGTTCCGGCAAATCCACCGCCATGCACTCGATATGCTCCTGCATTGCCGAGGATCTGTTCACTTTTCCAAAGTCCCAGTGTAATACCCTGCTCTGCCGGCTTGCTGCAAGAATAAAGATTCTGAAGCCATTTTGCAGAAGAATCTCCGGATGCTTTCACCAGTGCCAGAAATCTCGGGAAATCATTGCTGGACAATGCGTTTGCTTCTTCAATTGCACGCCGATTTTCTCCATAAAAATGTGCGGCTCTTAAAATTGCACGGTCGGAACAAGCCGTTCTCAATTTTGGAAGTGCCTGTAAAAATTCTTGCTCATCTACTTCCCGCAGATGGTTCTTTCCGAACTGTGCAGCGACTAAATTCATCTCTGCCGGAATGGAAACATAGTCATCCGTTAAATCTGCATGACTGCCCTTGGTATCTGTAATACACAGAACATAGCCAGCATCTTCAAACTGACAGGACAACTTTTCAATTTTGGGATTATCTGTATCTTCAAAATCAATAAATACAAATCCGCCCACGGAGCTGACCATCTGATCCATCAGCCCACTCTTCTTTCCAAAGTAACAGTTTTCTGCAAACTGTCCGATTTTAGCGATCTCTACCGCTCCGGCAGCTCCTGCATGATAATGCTGATCTATTATTGTACCGAGCAGAACTTCAAACGCTGCGGAAGAAGAAAGTCCGCTGCCGCTCAGAACATTGGAAGTCGTATAGGCATCAAAGCCCTGCACGGGAACACCCATTTCTTGAAACCGGGAAACAACACCACGAATCAATGCGGCGGAAGTCCCTTTTTCTTTCGGCTGTGCAGTGAGATCGTGTAAGTCTACATAGTCCTGCGGATAACCAGCTGATTGCAGCCGAATCACATGTTCATCGTGAAATGCCACAATTGCAATTACATCCAAATCCACAGAAGCCGCCAATACGCAGCCGTGCTGATGGTCGGTATGGTTGCCGCCAACTTCTGTTCTGCCCGGTGCAGAGAATACAGCGATTTCTTCCCGTTCCGGATACAGGCGAGAAAAATTTTCTATCGCCTGTAAATAACGTGCATGCTGTGCAGAAAGAATCTCATTGGAATCTCCATACAGCTGACACAGCTTTTCATCATACTTTCCATGCTCAAAATCTGCTTGAAATTGTTTCAGTTTCATGATTATGCAATCTCCTCTGTTATCATGTCTTCGTTGACGGATTCTGTCTGCACAGAAATGGCAGAAACGACTTTTTTCATATATGCATCATTTAGCTTATATTTTTTGCGGTATACAACATATGCCAGCAACATGCCCACTGCCGGAATTACACACATCAGCACCCGAATGGAATTTTGGGTTGCGAGAGATTGTATTTGATTTGGCACATATCCAGTCAAATCCAATGCAAAACCAATGGAAAGAGAAGTAAAGGCAGCTGTCAGCTTCACAATGAGCGTTTGCAAAGAGAATACCACGCCTTCATTCCGAATGCCCAGCTTATATTCTCCATAGTCTACGACATCAGCCAGAAAGACGGTTGCACAGCCCAATTCCAAGCCAGTACCAGTTTTAACAATGATTCCTGCAATAACAGTTAAAATGATGTTCTGCGGTGCAAAAATACCAGTCAGCAGCAAAATGGTCAAGCCGATTGCCGGAAGAATGCATGCAAGCAGGAATGCTTTCTTTCTGGAGAGCATCTTGGTAACCTTCGGGAAAATGATCAGACCAACAACTTCTGCAATTGAGGCACTGATCATGAATGCAGAAAGCATCCCGCTGTTGTTGCAAACATAAGCGAAATAATAGGTTGCAACACCCATGATGAGCTGAATCCCTACATTATACAGAAGAATCAGAGCCACTGCCCAACGAAGTTGGTCATTTCTCTTGATGATAGAGAAAATATCCTTGAATGAAACCTTTTCTGCTTTTTTACCAACTTGCTTTTTTGGCAGATTGATGACAGTAACGGCAATGGTAAAGATAAACGTAGCTGCGATGATCAGAGCGAACCGATGATAACCAGTGTAATCACCGCCCAGCCCCTTGATGATTTGCACACCAAAACCAGCAATAATCAAAGATTGTCCGATGCTGGCAAAAATACGTGGCAGTACGGAAACCTTTTCTCGTTCGTGCGGGTCTGAGGTCAGATTCGGAACGATCGACCAATACGGAATATCCATAATGGTATAAGTCATACCCCAGAGGATATAGGCAACAGCAGCAAAGACACAAAGTGCAACGCCACTTAAATGGAAATCTGTAAACAGAATAACAAAGACAAACGCATTGACCAGCGTTCCGACTACCAGCCACGGCACAAATTTTCCGAAACGGCTTCTGGTATTGTCTACCAGCATGCCCATAAACAAATCATTAAAAGCGTCCCAGATCTTTGCGGCAAAGAACATAATGCCGATGAATGCTGGTGCAACTTTAATGATGTCGGTGAAATAGATCATGGAAAATGTTGCAATCATTCCATAGATCATGTCCTTGCCCAATGCACCGAATGCAAAAGTGTACTTGACTCTCCCCGGAACTTTTCCGGGATACATGACGTTTCCGCCACCTGTGGATTGCATATTGTTTTTACTCATAAGAAAAACCTCCTTAAATCAGAACCTGTTCTCGATCCGGTTCTTGTTTTTGTTTGCATCTTTATCATAACATAACGGACTGCCAAAAGGAATACGTTATTCCATACAAAAAATACAAATTTCAACACGATTCAGAAGGTTTATTTGTTATTATGGATTGGTATAGGAAGATTGCGGAAGATAATAGAAAATTTCTTCCGGAAGCGGTTCTTCAGGGTCGAAAATTCCCTGAAGAATGGAAAAAATAGTTTCTGCCTGTTTGGGAACATTCAAGTCTACGGTTCCATAAACACTGCCAGTATCAATGGCAGTTTGCATCTCCTGAATGCCATTGATCCCAATAATGACGGGTGGTGTAAGATTTTGCTGCACATAAAAATCCGATACCCCCAATGCCATGCTATCATTGCTGCAAATTACAGCTTCTATTGTTTCGACTTCTGCTTGAGTGAGCGTTTCCATCTCTAAAAAGGCAGAATCCCGCATCCAATTTGCTGAAAGGACATGAATCTGATTCAGAGAGAGCGTAGCGGAAGCCGTTTGCAAAAAAGCATCCGTTCGATTGATGACATCCGCATGTGCCTGCTCCCCCTCTATTAAAATGTAATCCAATGATCCATTTTGGTTCTTATCCATGGCAAGCGTGTTCCATGCCCGTATCAGCATTTGTCCTTGTAGTTTGCCGGCTTCTTTTGCATCTGTGCCAACGTACCATACAGATTTTCGTCCCGCTAAGTCCGCTTTTGCCGGTTCTCGATTGAATAAAATGACAGGAATTTCTTGTTTCTGTGCATCTTCTAAAAAGCCCGTGACAGTTGTCGGGGAAACCGGATTCCAAAGCAGCATATCATATTGCTGCTGCATCATTTTATAAAGTTGTGCATTCTGCTTTCCGGCATTGCCGGAAGCATCAAAAATATCATAGAGCAATTCTTTTCCTGCAATTTTTTTCCCGTTCAATTGGTTGCAAATCTCCTCCGTCAATGTCTGTATATAGGGGTCTTCCAAATCATACACGGCAATACCAACTTTCAGAAAATGATTTGCCCGCTGTTGATAATAAGCATAAACACTGCCTGTTGCCACCAGAAGCGTTAAAAATCCAACACCAACTAACCCAAGAATACCGTTCTTTTTCTTCATACCAACCTCCTATTCAAATAACAGGGCATCTTGTCCGGCATCAAATAAATTATCCCTCGTGACTTCATACAGTTCCGGTGGAAAGAATGCCGCATTTTTACCTTGTATCCGATTTTTTAGATATGCAATTGCCTGATACCCAAATTCATAATTATTCTTCACAATGATTTTATCAACTGTTCCATTGGTCAATCTCGTATAATCCGGCTTTTCCGGACAAACCTGAATTACTACAGCCGCTTGACCGGGACAGTTTGAGGAGTCGATTTCCCCACAAACGATTTGTGTTTGCTTGCTTTCCGCTGCACCTGCATTGAAATCATATGCTGCACCATACTGGGACAAACTTTCTTCCACACGGGTAGCAATTTGTGTTTGTTTTTTCTGTGTTTGATCGACAGAGAGGAAAAAAGCGTTTTTTTCTGCATCTTTTATCTGCGGAGCAAGAACCTCTGAGAGCTGTTCCATTCCGTCACTATACGCTCCATGGAAAAACGCTGGATCATAGGTGACGGAAAAAACAGGAATATGAATCTGATCGAGAGATTCTGCATAAAAAGACTCCCTGCCAATATAATATTCTTCTGGGCAGAACAGCAAAATCCCATCACAACCCTGCTTTTTTTGATGATAGAGCAACGCTTCCCATTCTTTCTCGGAACATTCTGATGCATGAACAATCTGCAATGCAAACGCATAATCCTCCGCACCATCATAAATTCCCTCCTGAAATGAGCCAAAGCTGGGAACTGCGTTTTCAGACAAAATTACAGCAATCTGTTTTTTCTCTGTTTGCAAAAATGGCTGTACAAGCAGGAACAATAGCAGCAACAAAACTCCGCCGAAAAAAACCAAAAGCTCTTTATTTTTCAGTTTCATGTTCTTGTCTCCTTATGGGAAAATAAATTCGTGCGGTTGTGCCTTCATCCAAAGCACTGAGAATTTGTACGCCATACGCTGCACCAAAATACAATTTGATTCGATCATTGACGTTTTTAACGCCAATTCCAGAGCCACGCTTACTGGAAACCACGTTGCCTTGCATCATTTTTTGAACTTGTGCTTCTGTCATGCCCTCGCCGTTGTCTATTACATCGATATAGACCAACGCATCCTTGGTATAAATTTTAATTTCAATTTCCCCATCTTCATACATGCCTTCCATGCCATGATAAATCGCATTTTCCAGCAACGGTTGAATGATCAGCTTCGGACACAGACAATCCGCCAGAGTTTCATCCCAATCCACCGTAAAGGTAAATTTATCCTGAAACCGCACATTTTGAATCGAAAGATAGCTGACAGCATGTTCCATTTCCTTTTTCAGCGGAATAATATCTTTTCCCTGACTCAGGGAAATACGAAAAAATTTCGCCAGCAGAGAAACCATATTGCCTGCTCCCTCATATTTTTTGCTTTGAATCATCCAGATGATAGAATCCAACGTATTGTATAGGAAGTGCGGATTGATTTGAGATTGCAGCAATTTTCGTTCGGTGATCTGTTTTTCTTTTTCCTCTTTCAAAAGCCGTTCCATCAGCTGATTGGTCTTATCTGCCATGTCATTAAATCCATGGGCGAGGACTTTGATTTCTCCGCACCCTTCAACATTGGCACGCACCTGTAAATTACCATGTCCGAATTGTTTCATTGTTTCAGAAAGCTTTGAAACAGGTGCAATCATCAGCCGCTGAATCAAAAGATCCAATATTGCAGAAATCAATGCCATAAATAAAATGATCACCGCAATTCCCATGCGAAGTTCCGTGCTGTTCTGTAGTTCTGCTGTCAGGGAAGCAACTGCAATCAATTTCCATCCGGTATAGCCGATGGTTTGCTGTTGAATCAGCCATTTATGCTGTTCTTTTACAACTACTTGATTTTTGGGTGCTGACAGTGTCCATTCTGTTCGGATGCCGCTTTCTCGTCTTTTTTCAAAAGGATCGCAGATAAACTGTTCGTTCTCATCAATGAGATAATAATAATCTGTCTGTGAGGATGGATAGATGTTCCATTGTTCTTCCAGATTGTCCATACAAACATCCAACCGCAATATACCAGAACGATTTTTTCCATCGTCCTGAAGTTCCACATAACGGGAAACCGGCATTGCTTTTTGAAAACCGGTTTCTGTTTGAACGTAACGAGGAATATCAAAGGCAACAATATCAATTTGTTCGGTCGCTCTTTGAAACCATGCAGCATTCTGAACAGATTCTTTCGGGCGGCAGTCTGTACTCTGCCAAAGCAGTGTTCCCTTCAAGTCATAGATGGCTGCATACAAAATTTTGTTTTTGTGCAGCTGGCAGAAGTCAGATAAAAGCTGTTCCGAGAAAAGATCCTGCAATTCCCTGCTTTTGATGATTTGATAATATGCCGTGTTGGCAAGTTCAATGGTATCTTCAATTTCTTCTTCCATGCTAAAACTCATCCGACGAAGTTGCTGCACATTCTTTTCCTGCAAAAAACTGGTGATCTGTGCTTTGGTAGATTTGGAATAAAGCGAGAGAATCAGCATGGTAAAAAGGCTGATTGTCAGAAAAAAAGAAATAGAAAAGAGCAGGCGAATACTTTTTCCGTCTATTTTCTTTTTCAACCAGCTCCGGATGTTTTTCATATTTTTTCTCCTATTCCATGTTCTTTCCGAAATTTTGCCGGCGATATGCCAAGATTTTTCTTAAAAACATAACTAAAATAATTGGGTTCGGGATAACCAACCATTTCACCAATCACTCTGCTTTTTTCATCTGTTGTTTTTAGCAGGCGAACGGCTTCATCCATTCGCTTTTTCGTCAAGAATGCCAGAAAGCTCATGCCGGTTTCTTTTCGGAAAAGATTAGAAAAATGAGAGGTGCTAACATGCAGATAGGCACAAACTTCATCTACAGACAATTCTGCATTGTCATAATGCTGCTGGACATATTCCATGGCTTTTTGTGCAAGCAAACTATTTCGATCTACTTTTCTTTGATGAATTGCACAGATAATATAATTACAGTAATTCAACAGCCATGCATTCAGCTGTTCTCCTGTTTCCAATGACAAAACCTTTATGGTCATACGCTTGGCATCGGAAAAAATGGTATCATCTAACATATGATACTGCCGAAAAATACCAGAGAGAGAAAAAATAATCTCTAAAATGGCAGACTGATAGGCATTAAACGGATAATGGCTTTCTTCCAGCTGTGCAATCAATTTTTCCACTTCCTGTTGTACTTTTTTCTGGTCTTCCAATTTGATTGCCAATTCCAGTTCTTCTGTAGAAATTGAAAGATACACTGGATTTTCATACAGTTCCACATCCTGATAAGCTGTCACCGATTCTTCGGCAGATACCAGACTATATTCCAAAGCTTCCATTGCCTGTGAAAACGAAAGCGGCAGATTTTCCAACTTGTCACAGATGCCGCCGATTCCGCAGGAAAATGTTACTTGATTATAGTGCTTGGAGATATGTGATGCCTCATTCAACGCTTTCTGAATCCGCAGCATTTCCGACGGCACAGAAAGCAGCAGCAGATAAAGAATTTTATCAAGGTATCGAAATGTCCGAAACGGACAAACCTGTTCGAGCATTTCATTAACAGATTCTGTCACAGAGAATTGCGACAAATAGTCATCATTTTCCGCTGTTGTTTTCATGCTGACCACACAAAAATGATTGGCATCGAATGAAATAGATAAATTTTTTTGTTGCCGCTGAACCTGCTCTGGCGTGAGAGAGCCTTTGACCAACTGTATCATAAATTGCTCCTGCAACAGCGGCAGACTTTTTTGATAGATTTCTGCAAAGCGTTCCTGATTTTGCCGCTGTTCCAACTCCGTTTCCAATTCCCGGTGAATTTTTTTCAACAGGTTTTGCATTTCCTGAAAATCAATGGGTTTCAGCACATATTCAGATACACCATACCGGATGGCAAGCTGGGCATATTCAAAATCATCCCATCCGGAAAAGAGAACTATTTTAATATGCAATAGATTTTCATGCAAAATTTTTGCCACTTCCAATCCATCCAGAAAGGGCATTTTAATATCACTGATGACCAAATCAGGGCGGAGTGTTTCCGTCAGTTCCAGAAGTTCTTTTCCGTTCAGTGCGGTTGCAACAACATGAAATCCCAATGCTTCCCATTCCACAGAATCCCGAATGCCTTCCAAAATCTGTGGCTCATCATCTGCTAATATTACTGTAAAACGCATGATTATTCCTCCATTCGCTGTTCCTATCCGTATGATTATAGCATATTTTTTTGAAGTTGACAATGTGAAACCGTAAAACGGTATAACAAAAGCGACCGAGATGGTTACTCAGTCGCTTTGCAGAAAGATGAACATAGGGCGTTTAATGTATACCAACCTCTACATCAAATCAAGCACGTATTACTGTCTAAACACTGAAAATTGAAAGTAAGTAGTGACGAAAGTTCATCCTGGAAATGCAAGTGTATATTGGCAAGGAAATCATGAATGGAATCAAAGAAGTTACGGAATGAGCTGTAGTATTTATTTGCAAGGATTTTACTGCGAAGGAATTTCCAAAGACGTTCAATCAAATTCAAATTCGGGGAATACGGAGGCAAGAAAATAAGATGGATATTCCTAGCGGCAGCGAAGTCTTTTACTTTTTTACAGTGCTGATATGCTGCATTATCAAGGATCACATAGAGCCAATCATCAAGATTTTGTTCTCTCAGAAGCTTTAAGCCCTTGCAAACGCTGTCTGCATTCAAAAATGTATCCATGCAGAAACGAAAGTGCCTCGTACTTATCGAATTGACCGCATGAAACAAATCCAGCCTGGCGAAACGGTGTCTGAAATGCCAAAGCTGCCGAAACCAAACGGGGCGATTTTAGATATTTTTGACCCAAAATATTATGAAACAGTCACACTCCGTATCAAATCTTTTTTAACAGGAGAGATGAAAGAAAAATTTGGTGCATATTTGCACATCATTCCGGGAGAAACCACACCGGAAGAAACGGTTATTCGGGTAACTAACCTGCAAATAAAAGTCAAGAGATAAAATGAAAGTTTCACAAAATTTTCACAAAAGAAAATATAGACATGACAATAAGACCGCCGAAGCGATCTGAAAAATGAAATGCAGTTATATCCGACCGGCAACCTTGACAGAACATTATAAAAATGCTGTGGGTGTCGTGCCGACGGTGAGGAACTCATGAATAGATGAAATTAGTCACCGTCGTGAAGAACACTGTAGCATTTTTATGATAACCTGTCAAGGTCAAGCGGCTACGCCGTGCCTGCCTTTTGCCTCTGGTTCAGAATCTATGAATAGATTTGCTGTGTTACGTAATTTGTTCCATCACTTTTTTTACCTTTGCATAATAAATACGCAGAAACTTCGCTGATCCTGCAGCCATGTAAGAGTAATAATTCTTTCCTTCAGAACGTTTTTTATCAAGAAATTGATAAACAGCATTATCTGGCTGATTTTGCATATGTGCCACCATCACCAGAAACAAAGTTCGTCGAAGATATGCAGAACCTTTCTTCGTCATCGGGTTCGATTTTGATTCATGGGTACCTGACTGATCCGATTCAGAATCATAACCGAAATATGCAGTGACCGCCCTTCGGTTTTGAAAACGGCGTACATCACCGACCTCTGCCATCATCTGAACGGCAAGTGTGCTGCCGAGACCATACATTTCGATTACTGTATCGTATTCAGGCAAAGTCTGTGCAATCGCGGTCATTTTTGTGCGGATATTCTGCATATGTTCAAGGAGTTGATTGACCATTTTCGCCTGTTCTTTTACCAGAAATCGCATTTTCTCATCGTTCTGCACAGCACAAACACATTCCCTTGCAAACTGGTGAAGTTCTTCCGCCTTTGATTCACAGAACCGATACTTTGCCGTTTTACACCAGTTTTTGTATTTGAGGCGGAATTCATTCAGGCTGACTTTTGCGACCATATCTGCATGCGGAAAACGAACAAGAAAATCAATCCATTTTTCATGTCCATCACTGTTGCGTATGTGAGAAGTAAACATTTTATTGATCTCCGGAAACACAAGTTCTAAATAGCTGATCAGCAAATTCTTGTGCATCGTAAGTGTCTTTTCTGCCAGACTATACTGACGATTCAGGATTTTAAGTGCACTGCGTTCATCATTTTCTGGCGAATAATTGGGAAGCTGCACACGATAAGTCAGTGCATAGCGACAGATTTTTATCGCATCCTTTTTATCGGTTTTGGGTTTACACAATGTATTATCGCCGAAATCACGAATTAATTTTGGGTTTACAACACTCACGCTGAGACCTTGTTCACAGAGAAAGTTGGCGATTGGTTTGTGATAGTTTCCGATCGCTTCCATGACAACACAAACGTCATCTTTACATTCTTTGATAAGCTTTGCTAATTCTGACAATGCACATCTTGTGTGCGGTGCATCATACGGCTTTTTAAGGACTTCTCCAGTATCACTGAGCAGTGCAACTGTGCTTTTTCCTTTAGATACATCAATGCCTACTGCGGTCATTTCATTCTCCTATTCTTGCTTGTTTTTCTGCATTTCGGATGTCATACTTCACTTGCTACAAATTCAATCAGTTTGGTGACACGTACACACAGCCTCCTGCGGAACAACCTGCAAAAACCGAACGCTATAACAGAAGTATGGACGGCGGTCATAAGCTCGGGCTCATTTTCATGGCACTTGGTAATATACACCGTTCCGATACTTCTATTATAGCCTAAGCAACAAGTACGAGCAACCCCTCACTGGATGCGAAGTTTCACCCGCCTTATATATATTGTAACTGGTGCTATTCTTACCAATCTCTATTAAAATTTAAAGGTATCCTTCAGTCCTAACCACTTTTGGTCCTTATCACTCAGATTCAGTGCAGTACCATCTTTCAGCGTGTAACCTTCTGCACTTGCGCTGCCCTTGTATTCGCCCTTCAGTTCCGGCCATTCAATGCCAATCTCCGGGTCGTTCCAAGCCATACCACCCTCATCGTTCGGATGCCAGAAGTCATTAACCTTATAGCAGAACTCTGCTTCATCGCTCAAAACAAGGAAACCGTGTGCAAATCCCTCCGGAATGAGGAACTGCTTTTTATTCTCAGCAGACAAAGTCACACCATACCACTTACCATAAGTTTCGGAATCGCTTCTAAGATCAACAGCGACATCAAACACAGTTCCGCGCACGGCGCGTACCAGCTTGCACTGCGGATACTGCTTCTGGAAATGCAAACCGCGCAGCACGCCCTTCGTGGACATGGACTGATTATCCTGTACAAAATGAATGTCTATGCCAGCTTCCTTCATATCTTTTTCGTTGTAGGTTTCCATAAAATAGCCACGGGCATCACCGTGCACAGCAGGCTCAATCACACAAAGGCCCTCGATGCCACCTACATTTTTCTCAACTTTAATCTGTCCCATCTTCTCTATCTCCTCTTACTGCTCGATTTCTTTCAGGTAACGGCTCAGTGCATCCTGCCAAGTCGGAAGCGGAGTAAATCCTGCTTCCACCAGCTTGCTCTTATCTAAGCGGCTGTTGAACGGACGAGCCGCCTTGCTCAGACCGTACTCTGCCGTGGTCACCGGCAGGACTTCCGTCTTATATCCAGCCTGACGATAGATTTCTTTTGTGAAATCATACCAGCTGATATAGCCGCCCTCGTTGGTTGCATGATAATAGCCGTATTTCTCGGTTTCATTCATATCGACGAGCAGTCGAGCCAAATCATATGTATAGGTTGGTGTGCCGATCTGGTCATTGACCACACGGACAGTATCGTGCGCCTTGCCGACATTCAACATGGTCTTAATAAAGTTCTTACCATTCAAACCGAACACCCACGCAATGCGGACAATGAAATACTTCTCCAGCGTCTGGCTGACTGCCAACTCACCTTCCAGCTTCGTCTGACCATACACATTCAGCGGCTTGTAGTCCTTGCAGTCCGGCTGCCAAGGCTCTGTACCCTGACCGTCAAACACATAGTCCGTACTGATATAAGTCATCTTGCAGTTCAGTTTCTTGCAGACATCTGCAATGTTCTGTGTTCCACCAGCGTTGATGGCACGGACTTTCGCTACTTTATCGTCATCCTCTGCCATATCCACAGCAGTCCATGCTGCACAGTGGATCATGGCATCCGGGTTTGCTTCTGTAATTACTTTTTCAACGGCATCTTTATCAGTAATGTCCAGTGCTACATACGGTGCTTTTGTTACTGCGGAGCCGTCTGCCACACCACTGTAATTTTCCTGAATATCAGAACCTACACCCTCATGACCACGCTTCAGCAGCTCGTTCATTACATCATGTCCCAGCTGACCGCCAACACCTGTTACAAAAAACTTCATGTTCTTTCCTCCTCTGGCTTCTTAGCGGTTGCTGTACATTTTCTCATAGTAGTTCTGATACTCGTCGCTGATGATGGTCTCCCACCACTCACGATTATCGAGATACCACTGGATGGTCTTTTTAATGCCGTCCTCAAACTTGGTCTCCGGCAACCAGCCCAGCTCATTGTGGATCTTGG
>CABQIF010000032.1 GCA_902464115.1 uncultured Ruminococcus sp.
CTGTCCTTTAGGCATAAAAATGCCCCCTTTCGTTAGTTTCAATTTCGGTATATTTCTATTATACCACATTGTCTAACAAAAGGGGAGCATTTCAAAGTTTTTCGGTGCAGCAGTTTTACAAAAATGCTGCCGAGGTGTGGGCGAGTAGCCCACATTTGCGAAGCAAATTGAATTTTGCAGTCTGTTTTTCCTGCTGCAATTGCATTTTTTGGAACTTGCTAATCCGCAATTGGATTATTTTTATGAAAGAAGTTACAAATTCGGGCAAGGCAACGGGGCAATTGCAGCATGCTGGTAGGCAAAAGCAGGGGTGGAACCCCCTTTTGCCGGATGCGGAAGACCGTTTTTCCTAAGAGCATAGTTTTCCAATCCACATTTTAGAAATTTCCCGACCGGTCTTCCATCAGCTGAAAGGTAATTGTAAACGAAGACTTTTTTCCATTTTTATCATATCGGCAGCAATCCGCAGTAAGGGAGTCGCCTGCCTTACAGTCAGATAAAACCGCATTCAGCTGGTCATAATCCGCTGTTTCCGTGCCGTTTACCCGTTCAATGACATCGCCAACCTGTAATTCTGTGTTGGAAATATCGCAGTCCTCAGCAATTTCAGAAATCCAAAGCCCAGATACCTGTGTCCGGTCACTTAGCTGATAAGTTTCGTGGAACTCTTCCTGCACCTCTGTAATATCCAGCGACCGGAATGTAATGCCGATGCGAACCCGACCGGACACATAGCCCTGCGAACTCAATTCTTCTAGAATCGGCATTGCTGCATTGATAGAAATTGCAAACCCCAGCCCCTCATAAGCAGAACCGCTGTAAGCATTGGTGTATTTAGAAGAAGTAATGCCAACAATCTGCCCGTACAAGTTCACCAATGCACCGCCGGAATTTCCCGGACTGATGGCAGCATTGGTTTGAATGCAGTCCATTTCAAAGCCTGTGGATGCACTTTTGATTTTCCGGTGCAGAGCAGATACAATGCCGTTGGTAACCGTTCCTGTCAGTCCGGCAGGGTTGCCGATGGCAACGACTTCTTCGCCAACTAGCAGGGAATCAGAATCGCCAATGGTTGCAGCTGGCAACCCAGTGCGGTTGATTTTTAAAACAGCTAGGTCTGTTTTGGTATCCATTCCAATGCAGTCCGCTGAAATGGCTTCATCAGAGTTATTCAATGTGACCCAAAACGTATCGCTATTTTGCAGAACATGAGCATTTGTGACAATATAACCATCTTCCGACAAGATAATACCAGAGCCGCTGCTTGTTGGCATGCTGCCGGAAGCAGCCGTAATTTCAACAATCGAGGGAGCGACTGCTTCCGCAACACCTGCAACCGTGTACGCTCCGTTTTCATTTGGCTGTGTAATGGCATCCGAAACAGGGCGTTCCTGATATTGAATATTTAAGGTAGAGGATTGTGATTGCTGTAAAGTTGGGGTTTGGCTGTCCATCTCAAAATAGCGGAACAAGTCGCTGGCGATGCAGTAGACCAGCAGCAGAAACGCCAGCCAAATGGCAATCCAAGCCAATTTTGTCAAGCGAGCCTGTTCGGGAGAAGGTTTCTGTTTGGTTCGCCGTTTTTTCTGCTTTGGAGCAGGCATCGGCTGCATCGGTTGCATCTGCGGATAGATGGGCTGCTGTGGGGGATAAGGTGCAGACAGTTGCGGTTGCCCAAAGTTCGGCGGATAAACGGGTGGCGGCGGAACTGGTGCAGCAGGCTGCGGCTGTTCCGGAGCGGGGGACGGTGCTGCATAGGAGGAAACCTGTGTATAGGGCGGCGGTGCAGGGGATTGCTGTTGTGGAGCAGGCTGCTGCTGCGGAATCGGAGAAAACGGATGTTCTTCCATCAGAAAACAGACTCCTTTCAAGTCAAAATACAGAACAGGCAGACGATGTAGAAAAAGTTCCATCGTCTGCCTGTTTTATCGTGCATCTTTTGGCTGCTTTTCGGGATTCTCTGTCGGCGATTCTGCCGGAGCATCCTTTTTCGGCAGACGAATCAGAAATTCGGTATATTCGCCCTCTTCGCTGCTCACAGAAATTTGTGCCTTGTGCAGACGCACAATGTGTTTGGTGATGTCCAGTCCGATGCCCAGCCCCGTTTTGTCGTGGCTTCTGGAGTCATCCGACTTATAAAAGCGTTCAAAAATTTTCGGTAATTCTTCTTTGGAAATGCCAGCACCGGTATTCCGAATCGCAATGCTGGTGCTATTCGGTTCATCTTTAAAGGTGAATGTAATCGTTCCGCCCGTATTGACGAACTTGGTTGCATTTTCAAATAGGTTATAGATGACCTGTCCAATGAGGTCGGGGTCGCCCCAAACCTGTACGGGTTCAGAATCCAGTCCTTCCAGCGTAATATTTCGCTTTTCCAGACGGCTTTCAAACATTAAAATGGTACGGAAAGCCAGATCTTGAATCGGGAAGAGCTGATAGTGAATCTCAATCGTTCCATTGTCGAACTTTGTCAGGTTCAGCATGGAAGAAATTAAAATCTTCAGCCGCTGCATTTCCTGCGACACAATCGAAAGATATTGCATCCGCTTATTTTTGGGAACAGTGCCGTCCAGCATACCGTCTACATACCCGCTGATAATGGTCATTGGGGTTCGCAATTCATGGGAAACGTTGGAAACGAATTGTTTCCGCTGATTTTCCGCATTTTCTGCGGCATAGGCAAGTTCATTGATGCTGTACGCCATATCCTCATAGGATGGTTCTTCAAAGCTGCCCGGATTCAGGTGTTCCGTGTAGTTGCCCCTTGCACATTGCTGTGCAATCTGCATCATCTGTGTCAGCGGCTTTTGATTCCGTGTCAGGAAGAACACCGTCACTGCAATGAGTGCAGCCGTTAAAACGACAAAGCACAGTATTCCATAAATCCAAGTACGGGATGTGAACGAGTCCAGCACAGAAGTATGCGTGTTGCTGAACAGATAATAAGTCGTTTCTGTTCCATCCGGTTCTGTAAACGTCACTGGAGAACCATTGCTGATCATCGGACGGGGTTCTTTTGGATTCAGCATCGCAAGCGTATCCGAAAAATATTCCCCATCGATCTGAACATCTTTCAGAACATCCAGACTCAGTGTAATTTCTGACCGATTGCAGTTGACTTGTCCTGAGCAGATCAGACACGTTCCGGTTTCATCGAATAAGAAATAGAAGGTATGGGAAGCGTCGGTTGTCCAGTCGAACAAATCCTGGATATAGCCGTCCGGAATCCATTCTGCACTTGTTTCTGTCGCTGATTTTTCCTGGTCGTAGTGATGTACTAAATTAGTTGCCATCACCCGGTCATTTTTATCAATGGCAGTAAAAACAGAACTCTTATACCAGACAATGCTGAGAATGGCGGTGATAACGGTCACCAATAGCATCGCCAGAATTTCCGTACAGATTAAACACAGGGAAAGCGGATGAAAGCGGCGAGATTTTTTCGCACGGTCTTTCATTATTCTTCTTCTTCAGATTCAAACTTGTAGCCAACGCCCCAAACAGTCTTGAGTGCCCACTTGTCAGAAACGCCTTCGAGCTTTTCCCGAAGCCGCTTGATGTGTACGTCAATGGTACGGGAGTCACCGTAATATTCAAAGCCCCATACTTCATCCAGCAGCTGGTCACGGGTATAAACACGGTTCGGGTTGGATGCCAGATAGAACAGCAGTTCGAGTTCCTTCGGCGGTGTATCTACAACCTTGCCATTTACCCGCAGTTCGTAACGAGTCATGTTGACAGAAAGCTTGTCATAACGCACTTCCCGTACTTCGGTTTCAGCCGGAGCAGCACTGACTCTTCTTGCAATTGCCTTGATTCGAGCAACGACTTCCTTGGTGTCAAACGGCTTTACGATGTAGTCATCTGCACCGAGTTCCAGACCGAGCACCTTATCAAAGGTATCGCCCTTTGCAGTAATCATGATAATCGGCACACTGGACTTTTTCCGGATTTCCCGGCAAACCTGCCAGCCGTCCATGCTCGGCAGCATAACGTCCAGCAGAACGATGTCCGGCTTGAGGGCATTGAACTTGACCAATGCTTCCTCGCCGTCATAGGAGAGAATGACGCTGTATCCTTCGTTTTCCAGATACATCATTAAGACGTCGCAAATATTTGGGTCATCATCTACGACCAGTACTTTTTCTAATGCCATAATTCATACAACCTCACAGTTCTTTTGATTTTTGTGGCAAATTTTAAATTGCCTGTTAACAGTATGATAACACAGGATGGAAATTATTTGGTGAAATTTATGTGGTTTTTCTGTGTGCGAAATGTAAATTATGAAATTTGTAAAAATCCAAAATGTATTTGTTGGCAAATCTGCGAAATTCAAATAGAACTGGAAAAATCGTCATAATTGCTGTAAATACCAAATAAATTTTCAACGATTATCGCTATAAAATTGTGCAACTATACAATTTTGCAAAAAAGGCAGCGTTTGGGCTTGATTTTTCCAGAAAAGTTGCTATAATAAGATTAGCACTCAAGAAAAAGGAGTGCTAACACAAACAGCATACAAGTGATAAATGATAAAAGTTTATAGGAGGAAGAGCGTTATGTTGAAACCGTTGGCAGATAGAGTCATCGTAAAGTTTGAAGAGGAAAAGGAAGAAAAGACCGTAGGCGGTCTGATTCTGACAACAAAGGCTGCCTCCAGCAGCTATGCAACTGCAACCGTTGTTGCCTGCGGTGCAGGAAAGGTTGCTTCTACCGGTACTTTGATCCCGATGACCGTAAAGGTCGGCGACAAGGTTCTGCTGAGCAAGTCCGCTGGTCAGAAGATCAAGGACAATGACGAAGAACTGACCGTTGTTTATGAAAGCGAAATCATCGCAGTGGTAGAATAAGGATAACAATCCGTTGATTTGAGAAAAGGAGTGCAAGTTATTATGGCAAAAGAAATTAAATACAATGCAGATGCAAGAAATGCAATCGTAGCTGGTATTGATAAGCTGGCAGACACCGTAAAGATTACACTGGGGCCGAAGGGCAGAAATGTTGTTCTGGATAAGGAATTTGGTGCTCCGCTGGTAACAAACGATGGCGTGACCATCGCTAAGGACATCGAACTGGAAGATGCGTTTGAAAACATGGGTGCACAGCTCGTAAGAGAAGTTGCAACCAAGACCAATGATGCAGCTGGTGACGGTACAACAACTGCAACCGTTCTGGCACAGGCAATCATTCATGAAGGTCTGAAGAACATTGCAGCTGGTGCAAATCCGATGGTACTCCGCAAGGGTATCGCAAAGGCTGTAGATGCAGCAGTTGACACCATCAAGGCAAATTCCAAGAAGGTTTCCGGTTCGGAAGACATCGCAAGAGTTGCAACCATTTCTTCTGCAGATGAAAAGGTTGGTAAGCTGATTGCAGAAGCAATGGAAAAGGTTACAACAGACGGTGTCATCACCATTGAAGAAGGCAAGACCGCAGAAACCTACAGCGAAGTTGTAGAAGGTATGCAGTTCGACCGTGGTTATCTGTCTCCGTACATGATTACAGACCGGGAAAAGATGAAGGTTGTATATGATGATGCACTGGTATTCCTGACCGACAGAACCATCAGCAACATTCAGGAAATCCTGCCACTGCTGGAACAGATTGTACAGCAGGGTAAGAAGCTGTTAATCATTGCAGAAGACATTGAAGGCGAAGCACTGACCACCATCATCCTGAACAACCTGCGTGGTACATTCAAGTGTGCAGCAGTCAAGGCTCCGGGCTTTGGCGATAGAAGAAAGGAAATGCTCCAGGATATCGCAATCCTGACTGGTGCACAGGTTATCTCCAAGGATTTGGATATGGAACTGAAGGATGCAACACTGGAAATGCTCGGTCATGTTAGCCAGGCAGTTATCGACAAGGAAAACACCATTTTGGTTGGCGGTGCTGGCAACAAGGAAGATATTGCAGACCGGATTCAGGAAATCAAGAATCAGATTGCTGTTTCGACCTCTGATTTCGATAAGGAAAAGATGCATGAACGGATTGGTAAGCTGTCCGGCGGTGTTGCAGTTATCCATGTTGGTGCAGCAACCGAAGTAGAAATGAAGGAAAAGAAGCTGCGGATTGAAGACGCTCTGTCTGCAACCAAGGCAGCTGTTGAAGAAGGCATCGTAGCTGGTGGCGGTACTGCATTGATCAATGCAATTCCGGCAATTGAAAAACTTGTTCCGACCCTGAAGGGTGACGAAAAGACCGGTGCAGAAATTATTTTGCGTGCACTGGAAGCACCGCTTCGTCAGATTGCAGCAAATGCTGGTCTGGAAGGCAGCGTGATCATCGACAAGATTCGGAGAAGCCGCAAGGTTGGTTATGGCTTTGATGCTTACACCGAAACTTACTGCGATATGCTGAGCAGCGGTATTGTAGACCCGACAAAGGTTACCAGAAGTGCTTTGCAGAATGCAGCTTCCATCGCATCCATGGTATTGACAACAGAGAGTGCTGTTGCAAATATCAAGAAGGATGAACCAGCAGCTCCGGCAATGCCGGCAGGCGGCATGGGCGGCATGTATTAATTTCAACAGGCTGAATCTTTCCCATAATCATACAGAAAAGTGGCAGTGCACAAAGCACTGCCGCTTTTTGCTGTTTGATGCTGTTTATTTTTATGCTTCTGATGCAGTGGATTCTGCTTTCAAATCCGGTTCTTTCGCAATAGGGGCTACCAATTCTCCCGAACCAACCTCTTTCACCGCAGCAATTTCCGAAATCCCGTAATGCTGCAAAACCGCTGCACTCTGGGCATCAATCCGTTCCCCACTGCATACAATCGGAACAGCTGGTGGGCAGGGCACTTTGACTGCTGCACAGATTCGCCCGATGCTTTCCGCAACGGGGATGACTTCCTGTGCACCAAGTGCCGCTTCTCGCATGTTGCAAACAACTTCTGGTTGTGGCAGTAAAATTTCCGCCGTTTGTGTTTTCGGATACGATTCAGCAACAATCATATGCAACGTGACTTCCAGAACATCCAGTTCTTCCGGTACGTTGTAAGGCGATAATAGTAGTACAACCGTTTCCCGGTCTGCATATTCCGGCACGCAATCCGCCCGTTCCAAGCGAGCTGCCAAGTCTAAACCGTCCAGTTTTGAGGCAGCAGCATCAATGGTCAGGTGCAGTGGGTCGCCGTCCAGAAAGACATATTTTTCCGAGAGTCGCTTTTTCAGGGCAGCTGCTCGCTTGCATATGTGTTCCAAGTCGCTGCGGATTTTTCCGGCTAGATAGGCATTGCAAACATCCAGCGAGAGCAGCATTAAATAGGAAGGACTAGTGGAAACAAACATTGACATCGCATCTTTGATGCGTGGAACGTCCTCTTCATGGGCAGCGTGTAAATAAGCACAGCCTGTCAGGCAAGGCAATGTCTTGTGGGCAGAGTCACAGCAGAAATCTGCACCGTTTTGAATGGGGTGCTTGCCATCCTTGAGAAAGGCAAGATGTGCTCCGTGAGCGTTGTCAACTAAGAAACGGGCGTTGTATTGCTTGCAGACGGCAGCAATGCCAGCAATGTCAGCGGTTTTTCCGAGGTAGTCCGGCGAAGTCACATAGACGCAAGCAGGCTCTTCGGTTTCCGCAAGTACAGCAGCAAACTGTTCTGGGGTATACTGTCCGGAGAGCAGTCCGTTATTGGTTTCCGGATATACCCATTTAACAGTTAAGCCCAGCAGGATGCAGGCGTTTAAAAAGCTGCGATGAACATTTCGGGCAGCGATGATGGTGCGGTTTTCCTGTTTCA
The DNA here is from genome assembly GCA_902464115.1 of uncultured Ruminococcus sp. Taxonomy (GTDB): domain Bacteria; phylum Bacillota; class Clostridia; order Oscillospirales; family Ruminococcaceae; genus Ruminococcus_C. The sequence goes on from CABQIF010000032.1 coordinate 7,748, forward strand.
TAAGGGTCAGCATCGTTTGAATGCATCCCGTAGAGCCGGCACAGGAATAGACCGTTCCGGCGGAGAAAAACAGAGCGGTTGCAATCTGTTCGCTTTCTGCAATAATGCCATTTGCTTCTAACAGGCTGTCAGCACCAGAGATTTCTGTAATATCGAGGGCATACAGCGGATTCCAAGCAGGAATGGCAGAATGTCCCTTGTGGCCGGGCATATGGAAACGAATGGGCTGACGGTCTGCATATGCTTGCAGGGCATCATAAATCGGGGTCTTCATGGTTGGAAAGTTCCTTTCGAATGGAATTTGGATAGGCGTAATGAGAGAGTCGCCGACAGGCACGATTTTTCGTGCGACAGGCTGTGGATTCGGTAATGCCGAGCTGAGCGGCAATCTCTCGGAGTGTCTGCTTCTCATAATAGTATAGCACAAGAATTTGTTTTTGTCTTGCAGTTAAGCAATTTTCCATCAAAAATTCCAACCATTGGTCAGTTTTCTGTTCCTGTGAATGGGAATCTGTAATTAACTCAATCGGGAGATGCAAGCGTTTATGGTTCATGCACATTCCCCCTTACATAGGGCTGCATGTCCTGCATATCCCGGAGTAATTCCAAGCGTTCTGTTTGGAGCAGGTGTTTGCGGTGATTCAGGCAATCCGCTTCCGTTTGGGAGCAGGTCTGTTGAATTTGCTGCGATAATTCGGAAATGCGAATGGTCAGCTGGTTGCAGCTGTTGCGATAGGCTTCTAACATGGCGTTCATAATAGGGGAATCTCCTTTCATATTTTTCAAAATGAGTTGCGTGTGAGTTTTAGTATAATTCATTTTGGAAAGTTTGTCAAGCCCTTTTTGAAAAAAATTACTCATTTTGAGAAAATTTTCAGATTCCCACGGACAGACTGCTTTAAACGCCCGTTTCATACGGACAACATAAAAATTGTGGAAAGCGTGGATGGTTCTGGAATCGTCTGTGGAAAAGCGGATGCAGCCGCTCTATAAAAAGACGTGGAAAAGCATTGTAAAATCTAACGAAAATATACAAAAAATCAGCAGGAGAAGAAAGGCTTTTTTCACTTTTCACGAAAATCTAAAAAAAGAGGAAAAATGATAAAAGGAAGACTTGCAGTTTTTTGCAACTTGTGCTATAGTAAAGGATAGTAAAAAAGCGAAAAAACGAAAAACTGTCCGCAAAATCGGCAGTTTATCCATCATTGAAGGGGGAATTGTTCCGTTATGGAGTCGCTACATAAGATTATTTCTGCATTGCGGGCAAAGATTTGTGCCTGTAATGAACGGCGGAATGAGAACACACTGCGGTTCACGATGACCAATCGCATGTTGCTGTTGTTGTTTCCGATTTTCATTGTCTGCATGGCTGAGCTGAACCAAGATAAATATCTCAGCAAGCTGGTCATTTTTATTGCAGACCATCCGACTATCATGTTATTCAACATTTTGATTGCCGGATTAATTTTCCTAGGGGCATTGTTGCTGTTCCGGAAAGGATGGCTCGCCATGCTCTTGCAGAGCGTGTTGTATATGTCACTGAGTATCACAGAGCTATTCAAATACAACACGAACGGCAACCATTTGATTATGACAGATATGAAGCTGTTCCGCAGCATCAAAAGTCTAACGTCTTTTGCGTACATTAAAATTACGCCTCGCTTGATTATTTTTGTTGGCATTGTATTGGCATATATTGTGGTGTCATTTTGGTTTAATCCGAAGTTTTCGCTGCACACCAAGCGGCTGCGGCGAATGATTACAGGGTTGTCCTGTTTGCTGGCTTGTGCATTGGTCATTTTGGTACCAACCTTGTCCACACCGGTTTACGCTTTTTTCGGTGTTGATGTTTCCAAGGCAGATAATACCTTTATTCTGAATGAAAAATTTGAAAATAACGGCTTTTTGGCATTCTTTATGCAGACAGGTTCGGAAAATATCGCCAACCAGCTGGAAGAACCAGTTGCCTATGAGGAAGATAAAGATTCCACCATTGCCAAGTATCTGGACGAAGTCACCGACCAGACCAATTTCAAAGACGGTGTAAAACCGAATGTCATTGAAATCATGTCAGAATCCTATGCAGATTTTCGGGTGTTTGACGAACTGGACATTCCGGATGATGTATATGCTGGTTTGGATGAAGTTGCAGCCAAGGGCGTTTCTGGCACTGCGATTGCACCGACCTATGCAAGCTATACCGTTCGGACAGAATTTGAACTGCTGTTTGGTCTGCCTGTAAAGTCACTGAATGACCCGAATATGCCGCAGAGAATGCTGCTGGAACGGCAGCAGCCGACCATTCCATCCTACTATAAGGCACAGGGTTATTCTACCGCTTATGTTCATCCGTTCCAAGGCAGTTTCTACAATCGTCGTTCGATTTATAGCCGATTCTCATTCGATACCATGATTTTTGAAGATGATTTCACCGTACCAGTTGACTTGTATGGAACGTATATTGATGACAATACCGTTTATAATCAGATTGAACAGCTGATTACGGATACCGATGAACCGCTGTATCTGCACGCAACCACGATGCAGAACCACCAGCCATACAATCAGGGAACAGGTGCAACAGAATTTGACAACTATTTGCAGTGGGTAAAACATTCTTCGGATGGTCTGGCAGATTTCATTGACCGTCTGAGCAAGCTGGATGAACCGACAATTGTACTGTTTATCGGTGACCATTTCCCATCCTTGCGGGGCGAAGATGGCATTTATGCACAGCTGGGTATCACGAGTGAGAATTGCAGCACGCTCTATGAACAGAAGTATGTCATGTGGAACAACTTTGGTCTGGACATGACAAAGGTACAGCCGAAGGAAGAAGTTTCCGTTTTCTATCTGCCGTATGTGATGATGCAGGAAGTTGGCATGCCAAAGGATTCCTTTACACAGAGCATGATGGATGAAATGTCGGCAACACCGATCTACTCCACCAACTATGCACCGGGACAGGAACGGAACGAAAAGCTGGATACGCTGACCTATGACCGGATTTTAGGTGATATGTTGTCACCAGATGCGGTGGAGGAAGAAGAACCGGACAGCTCCACAAATACAGACACGGAATAAAGAAAACAACTTGTGTTTTCTGGAAAAATAAGAACAGGAGGCATTTTTTATGCAGCCCATTACAATTGGAACAAAGGCATCTGCCAGCGTGCAGGTAACAGAGGCACAGCTTGCTGTGACCGTTGGCAGCGGTTCATTGCGAGTATTCGCAACGCCAATGCTGGCAGCACTGATGGAAAAGACAGCGTGTGCTGCAATCGCAGAATTTCTGGAGGACGGCGAAACCACCGTCGGAACAGCGTTGGATCTGGCACATACCGCAGCCACACCGGAAGGCATGACCGTCACTGCAACCGCAGAAATTACAGCGGTTTCCGGTCGGGAAATCACATTTGCCATTACTGCATCGGATGAAGCTGGCGAAGTGGGACATTGTACGCATAAGCGGTTCTTGGTAAAGAGCGAATCCTTTATGAAGAAAGCTGCTGCAAAGAAAGAATCTCTGTAAAAGCTGGATTCATGCAAAATGAGTTGAAAAAGACCTGCTCGAAATTTGGAACAGCCAGCAGAAATGGTATAAAAGTTTAACAATACTGTATTTTATGATCAAGCATCCCCTATAAGAAGATGAAGAAAAAGGATTCTGAAAAACAGCCCAGACAGAGGTTCTGTCTGGGTTTGTTTTTGATAAAAAATCGGCAGTTTTATCATTTTTGAACAATTGGAATGATACAATGCACTTGTAAGAAAACAGAAAGCCGGTCGTTTTTTTAAGAAAGAGGTGTGTTGTATGGGCGGCTTGTTCGGATTGATTTTACTGTGTGTACTTGTTGGCGGTGGAATCAAGCTTGGAACAGACATCATTCTCAGCCTGTTCCTGAAGTAAGCAGCATATGCTAACAAAAGAACCGAATCGGGTGCAGCGAATCAAATCGCTGTACCTGATTTTTTTTGTAATTTTCCGATTTTTTTTGCAAATGGAATTGCAAACGGTGCAGATTTGTGCTATAATAGGGTTAAATAGCAGAAAGTAGTAGTTTTTCCTCCTGTTTTCTGTTACCATCATAAAAAAAGAGGGATTGTATCATGGAAATCAAGAAAAAGTTAGCGGCAACCTTAAAGGAAAAGCCGCAGGATGAAAGCAAGCTGGGCTTTGGTCATATCTTTACCGACCATATGCTGATCATGCCGTATGACGAAGGTCAGGGCTGGCACGACCCGGAAATTGTTCCGTATGATAATATCAGCCTGAGTCCGGCAGCAATGTGCTTCCACTATGGTCAGACCGTATTTGAAGGCTTGAAGGCTTATCGGACTGCCGATGATAAAATTCAGCTGTTCCGTCCAGAAGAAAACTTTAAGCGTCTGAACCGTTCTAATGAACGTCTGGTCATTCCAGAATTGCCGGTAGAACTGGGACTGCAGTGCCTGATGGAACTGCTGGAAGTTGAAAAGGATTGGGTACCGCATCTGGATGGTACTTCTCTGTATATTCGTCCGTTTATCATTGCAGTTGACCCGTTCCTGGGTGTTCGTCCGGGTGCACAGTATCTGTTTATGATTATTCTTTCTCCGTCTGGTGCATACTATGCATCGGGTTTGAATCCGGTCAACATCTATGTAGAAGACAAGTATGTTCGTACGGTTCGTGGTTGCATGGGTTATGCAAAGACCGGCGGTAACTATGCTGCTTCTCTGCACAGCCAGGATGATGCCCACAAGCAGAACTATTCTCAGGTTCTGTGGCTGGATGGCGTAGAACAGAAGTACATCGAAGAAGTTGGTGCAATGAACATCTTCTTTGTAATTGATGGCGAAATCGTCACACCGTCTTTGGAAACAGGCTCGATTCTGTCCGGTATCACCAGAAAGTCCACCATTGAACTGTGCAAGAGCTGGGGTCTGCCGGTATCAGAACGCCGGATTACCATTCAGGAAATTGCAGATGCTTATGATGCAGGCAAGCTGGATGAAGTCTTTGGTACAGGTACTGCAGCCGTTATTTCTCCGGTTGGTCATCTGAAGTGGGATGACAAGGTCATGGAAATCAACAACAACAAGATCGGTAAGATCTCTCAGAGAATTTACGATACCCTGACTGGTATTCAGTGGGGCAAGTTGCCGGATCCGTTCAACTGGGTTGTACCGCTCGAAAAGTAAGCGAAATTTTTTAGGATTGCAAGTTGAAAAAAAGGGGCTTTCTGGATAGAAAGTCCCTTTTTGTACCTTGGGAACGGGTTGAATCAGTTACAATAACGGTAAACGATTCCACAAAGCACTGTGGAAAGTGAGAAAGGAAGTGGATGCAATGTTGAAAAAGATTTTATCCCGAACGACCTGTGCAGCGTGTCAATTGTGCTGCCAGTTTGATGCAAGTGACATCTGGGAATTGCCCGTGCTGCCAGCAGAAACCGTGGCAGCGATTCAAAGATACCGACCAGAAACAGCATTTGTTCCGGTTGGAGCAGAACAGACGTTTGCCACTCCGCCGCTCAAAGGTGAGGAATTATATGCCTGTCCAGTGCTGACGGAGCACGGCTGTGGCTTATCGGAGCAGGACAAGCCGTTTGATTGTAAAGTCTGGCCGTTTCGGCTGATGCGAACAGCGAACGGAGCGGTTTGTATTTCCATTTCAGACTTGTGTACAGGTGTGCAGTTGCATGAAGTAGAGCAGTTACAGGCGTTTCTACGGGAAGGACCGGCGGAAACCATGTTTGCCTATGCAAAAACCCATCCAGACCATATTCATGCATGGCATGATGGCTATCGGGTGATTTTGACAGAATCCGAATAAACAGAAAAGCCGCTGATGCAGGTTATTTTCTTGCATCAGTGGCTTTATTTGATTCTTGTAGATGATTACAGTTTAGAAGTTATCGAATCTTTGCACCGCAAGGCAAGCTCTGGTCTGGGAAGACTACACTTGCACTACCATCTGGAGCATCTGCCGCACAAATCATACCATTGCTTTCTACGCCGCAGAGTTTTGCCGGCTTGAGGTTTGCAACCAGAATGATTTTCTTTCCAATGAGGTCTCCCGGCTTGTACCACTGTGCAATACCAGAAACAACCTGTCTGCCGCCCATGCCGTCATCCAGCTGCAATTTCAACAGCTTTTTCGACTTTTTCACCTTTTCGCATTCTACGACCTTTGCAATCCGCAAATCGACCTTAGCGAAATCGTCAATGGTGATTTCCGGAGCCAGTTCTGCAACTGGAGCAGCCTCTTCTTCTGCTGGCTGCTGTGGTTCGTTGTTCTTGATGATGGCGTTCAGTTCTTCGATTTCCTTTTCTACGTCAATTCTCGGGAAGAGAATTTCACCCTTGTGTACCGTGACATTCTTCGGGAGAACACCAAACGATGCAGCGTTTTCATAGGTGTGGTCTGCTTCGCCTGCACCAATCTGTTCCCAAACTTTCGGCATTGTGGTCGGCATAAAAGCAGAGAGCAATGTCGAGATAATCCGAATGGTGTCGAGCAGGTTGTACAGAACCGTTGCCAGACGAGCCTTCTTGCTTTCGTTCTTTGCCAAAACCCAAGGTGCAGTTTCGTCGATATACTTATTTGCACGGGAAACAACCTTGAAGATTTCAGCCAAAGCATGGTTCAGCTGTGTCTGATCCATGAAGCCATCAACCTTTTCCCGCAGAGCGGTTGCTGTTGCAATCAAATCATCATCAAATTCGCCAGCTTCTCGGTCTTCCGGCAGTGTGCCATTGAAATACTTGTCCACCATGGCAACGGTACGGGAAACCAAGTTGCCCAGACCGTTTGCAAGGTCGGAATTGATTCTGGTAATCAGAACTTCGTTGGAGAACGAGCTGTCAGAACCCAGAGCCATTTCCCGGAGGATGTGATACCGGATCGCATCTGCACCATAGCGTTCGCCCAGTACAAACGGGTCTACCACATTGCCCAGTGATTTACTCATCTTCTGACCATTGAACGTGATCCAGCCATGTACTGCCAGATGCTTCGGCAACGGCAAATCCAGAGCCATTAAGATAGCAGGCCAGATAATGGCATGGAATCGCATAATATCCTTTGCGACCATGTGCACATCTGCCGGCCAGAAACGGTCATAATCGTGGTAAGCGTCGTTATAGAAGCCCAGTGCAGAGATATAGTTTGACAGAGCGTCGACCCAAACATAGATAACATGCTTCGGGTCGAAGGTAACCGGAATGCCCCAAGTGAAAGAAGTTCTGGAAACGCAGAGGTCTTCCAGACCCGGCTTGATGAAGTTGTTGACGAGTTCGGTTGCTCTGGTTTTCGGCTGTAAGTAGTCGGTTTCGGTCAACAGGTGGGTGATGCGGTCAGCGAACGGGGACATCTTGAAGAAATATGCCTCTTCTTCTGCCTCGATGACGGGTCTGCCGCATTCCGGACACTTGCCGTCTACCAGCTGAGATTCTGTCCAGAAGCTTTCACATGGCGTACAGTATTTTCCCTGATATTTGCCCTTGTAGATATAGCCCTTGTCATACAGTTCCTTGAAGATCTTCTGTACAGTTTCCACGTGATAATCATCCGTTGTCCGGATATAGCGGTCATAACTGATGTTCATATACGACCAAAGGCTCTTGAATGTTTTTACGATCTCGTCTACATATTCCTTTGGGGTAACGCCTTTTTCAGCGGCTTTCTGTTCGATTTTCAAACCGTGTTCATCGGTACCGGTGAGGAACATGACATCATAGCCCTGCATCCGGCGGTAACGAGCGATGGAGTCGCAGGCAACCGTTGTATAGCAATGTCCGATATGCGGATTGCCGGACGGGTAATAAATCGGGGTTGTGATGTAATATGGTTTTGCTGCCAATGGAAATCCCTCCTAATTTTGCTGATTGCAGCCAGAATAGGGCTGCGATTCTCTTTATTATAGCATATTTTCGGTAGAATTACAAGAGAAAAATTGCGAACAAGAAATGCAAGGACTGCTAACTAAAAAAACCGCTGTCACGAGCGTCACCGTGCAGCGGTTTTCACACTTTGGGGAAGTGCTGGAAGTTCATTCCAGCTTTTAGTATAGCAGAATATGCTTAAAAAATTCTGAAAAAAGAGAAAACTTTCTTATTTTTTTACGGAAACAGCAGTCTGCAACGCCAGTTTCATCATATCGGTGAAAGCGGTCTGCCGTTCTTCGGCGGACGTGGATTCATTCCGCAGCGGACAGTCTGAGATCGTTGTGATACAGAGGGCTTTCTTGCCTGCCTCCGCCGCATTGCAATAGAGGGCAGCCGATTCCATCTCCACCGCTAAAACGCCCATCTTTGCCCATTTCGGCAGGGGGCCATTTTCCGTATAGAAGTGGTCGCTGGAGCACAAATTTCCGACGTGAAATGGTTTTTTCAGTGTTCTTGCCGCAGAAACTGCCGCTTCCAGCAGGGAGAAGTCTGCAATCGGGGCAAATGTGCCCGGCAGGTTGTATTGTGCTGCATAGTTGGAATCCGTGCAGACACCCATTCCCAGCACCAAATCTCGCAGCTTGACAGAATCAGCAACACCGCCAGCCGTACCAATGCGGATGATAGCATCTACATCATAGAAGTGAAACAGTTCATAGGAATAAATGCCCATAGACGGCATGCCCATACCACTGCCCTGTACGGAAATCGGAACGCCCTGATAAGTGCCCGTATAGCCCAGCATATTCCGAACCGTGTTGTAGCAGACGGGATGTTCTAAATAGGTTTCTGCAATGAATTTTGCCCGTAACGGGTCACCAGGCATGAGAACGACTTTTGCGATCTCACCGGGATTTGCTTGATTGTGCGGTGTTGCCATAAAAACACGACCTTTCTATAGAATGATTGAATTGATAGATGATAAAATATTTTTCTCGCCGTAGGCGAACCGCGGTCGAGCTGGCTCAGCTCGGCGGTGGGGGATTGTTAAGGGGGACAAGCTGTCCCCCTTAACAGAGGTATTGATTAGATCGTATGAAAATCTAAGAGAAATCAGTAAATGCTGTTCGCCATTCTAAAAAACAAAAAACTTCAAACAAACTGCAATCTAAGAAATTATTCATAGGCAATTCGGACAACGTACCCACCGGCGAACAGCACACAAGCAAAGAGCAAAGCGATTTTGCCGAATCATACGCAATTGGTTTCCCAAAAGCACAGATGCATTACCCCCGTTTCAATACTCTCCGAACCGTAGAAACCAAATCTCTGAAGTTATACAGAACGGTGAATACCAACAGAACCCCGTCAATCAAATGCCAAGCTGGCGGTGTTTGAATGGTGACAAACGTCATCGCAAACATTAGAATCAAGTTCAGCACAAAACGAGTGTGGTCGATATAGAACGGCACATATCGTTTGGTATCGACAACACGAATCAGATAGCTAACCAGATAGCTGACAAAGGTTGCAAATCCTGCACCGGAAATGCCCAGTGTTCCAATTAACAGCCAGTTCAGAACCAAGTTGACAATTGCAGCAACCAAGCTTGTCCAGAACGAGTGGGAGGTGTGCTGGGAAGCCGCATAAATACTGCTGAAGAACTGATTCAAACACATCATGAATACGGAAATAATCAGAATTGGTGTATATCGGTAGGCATCTGCATATTCCGTGTAAGTGCTGGTGCTAATCAGCAAGTCGGAAAACGGACGGACAAACACAATCAAAACAGAGCTGGCAATGACAAGAAATGATTCATAAGCAGAGAAAACCTGCTTGTAGAAGTGGCTGCGGTTTTCGGAGTCGTTTTCCAAGATGGCGGACATATTCCATGCCTGATAGAATACCGTGGAAACAGTAGAAATCAAGTTTGGCAATTTGGAGGCAATGCCATAAATGCCGGCGGCAGTGTCGCCAACCAAATTCGGAGGTCCATCCATATAACGCAGAAACAGCCGGTCAGAAAAGCCTGTTACCAGCCAAAGCAGCGTGGTTGGAATCAGCGGAATGGAAAAGCGAACCATCAGCCTTGTCATTTTCGGACTGATGTATTTTCGATGGAGATATTTCCGAAGGTCTGCGATCCACCACAAAAAGACCGCAGACAGGAAGTCGGAACAAATGACAGAGAGCAGGAAGCCCGTGATGCCCATATTGAGCAGGGCAATGAAAATGACATTGAAGATAAATAGCGTAATCGTGGCAAGAATGCCATCAAATGCAAATAGCGTGACCATGCCCCTCGCTCGCACAAACTGCGAGTGAATGGAACGCAGCGAGGACATAAACACATAGAGCATTAAAAGCCATAGATAGCCGCTTGTATAGGGCAATAGTCGCATGAGCGGCGATAGGGCAAGCATGACACAGACCCCCAACCCCAGTACCAGATAAGAGGATGTGAAAATTTTCCCCTTGTCATAATTTCGGGTCAGTCCATATCGTAGGATGGCATCTGTGATGGAAAACGTAACAATTGGAATTAAGAAGTTTGCAGTCTGTTCGAGCAGTTCTTTGGTGCTGATGTCTGCTGGATTGATGTTGGCAGTGTAGAGTTTTGTCAGAAACAGCGTTAAGATTTTAGAGCCGAACGAACCAATTGCAAAAATCATGGTGTTGGCGGCGAGCCGTTTGTATTGATTCATAGCATCTCCTCTTGGTGTGATAAATTTCGTTCTGGAGCTAGGCAGCTAGAAAAATCGTTGCGGTTGCCCACAGCAGAACTACGCAGTTGTAGGCACTGCATGCACAGTTCTATTA
>CABQIF010000033.1 GCA_902464115.1 uncultured Ruminococcus sp.
TGAAATCTATGGATAATCCGCACTGTGCCGCTGCATTTTTCTACGAAAACAACAAATGAAAAGAAATAAAAAAGATTTGGAAAAATGAGGCAGTGCATCCCTCAAAAAAATTGAAATGATTACTTTTTTATTATACAACAAATAAAATTTGTTTGCAAGTATCCATTTACAACTTTTCTTTCTTTTGGAAATTTCACTTTTTTCAACAAAAAAAGGCGGCTTCAAGCCGCCTCTTCTTGTCGAAAAAGTACAATCCTTTGAAAATCTTAGAAAAGCTTACCAGAGAATTGCATTCCTTTCAACTGGTTCTTAGTGATGTTGCTCTGCATCTGCATCCACAGGATTTGCAGTCTGTGCCACAGTTTCACTGGATTCTGTCGGCTGGTCAGATTCTACAATTCCCTTTAAGCCAGCTGCCAAACCAGCCAAGCCCTGAATTTCGCTCGGAATGATAATCTTGGTTGCCTTGCCATCTGCTGCCTTCTGAAATGCTTCCAGTGCTTTCAGCTGCAAAACAGCAGCATTCGGATTTGCCTTGTTCAACTGCACCAAGCTGTCTGCCAATGCCTGCTGAACCACTTCGATCGAACGTGCTTCACCGTCTGCGATCCGGATCTTCTGTTCCTTGATGGCTTCGCCTCGCAGGATGGTTGCTTCTTTTTCTGCTTCTGCTCGCAGGATGGCTGCCTTTTTGTCAGCTTCTGCACGAAGTACCTTTGCTTCCTGTTCACCCTGTGCAACCTTGATTTGATATTCCTTTTCGCCTTCTGCACGGAGGATTTTTTCTCGCTTTTCCCGTTCTGCCTTCATCTGTTTTTCCATGGCGTTCTTGATGTCCACCGGTGGATCAATGTTCTTCAGTTCCACACGAATGACTTTGATACCCCAGCGGTCGGTTGCATGGTCGATGGTTTCGGTAATCTTTGTGTTAATCAGGTCACGGGAGTTCAGCGTTGCATCAAATTCCAGTTCGCCGATGATGTTACGAAGCGTGGTTGCGGTCAGGTTTTCAATCGCTGCGAGCGGACGTTCTACACCATAGGCAAACTGTACCGGATTGGTGATCTGGAAGAAAACAACGGTATCGATCTGCATGGTAACATTATCTTTCGTAATAACTGGCTGCGGCTTAAAGTCTACAACCTGTTCCTTGATGGAAACTCGCTTTGCAACCCGATCCAAAAACGGACACAGGAAGTGCACGCCGGTTTCCCATGCAGCATAGAATTTTCCCAGTCGTTCTACAACATAGATATTCGACTGCGGAACAATCTTGATTCGAGTAAAGAGAACGATCAAAATAAAGACAACTAATAAAAAGAGGACAATTAACGGCATAATGAAATTCCTTTCTGTCGTGTGTTAAGATGTGTGTTCGGAACTGCTTGTTGCATTTGCAGATTCTACCACGGTTTCTGTGGTTGGCGGTACAGGGGTTACAAACAATTTTGTTCCATCAATTGCCTGAACCTGTACGGTTGTGCCTTTCGGAATCACCAAATTCGGCTGAGAAACGGCAATCCAGTCGATGTCATCGACCCGTACTCTGCCCGTTCCTTTTTCCGCATCTACGGTTTGCACAACTGTTCCGAATTTTCCCAAGTCCAACCGCAAATTGGTATCTCGGGAAGCAAAATTGGTGAATTTCCGCACCAGCGGACGTGTCAGAATCAGCAGCAAGGTAGATGCTGCAACAAACAGCAATGCTTGCAGCCAGATGGGTACACCGCAAAGTGCTGCAAGTAAGGCAACCAGCGAACCAGCTGCAAACCAGATGGAGATCAACTGCTGGGAGGCAACTTCTGCAATCACAGTCAGAACAAACAAACTTCCCCAAATCCAAAATACCATTGTGCTCCCTCCTTTCTGTCTGTTTCAGGCTTCGCCATTCGCTCTACGCATAGTATAACATAATTTCATACAATTGTAAAGAACGTGTTGCGTGCAATTTCTGCTATTTTTACGTTACATGCAGGAAAACTGAACGATTTCAATCATGCCTGCTCTGCCGCAAGTGCCTCTGCTGCTTTCAATAATTGGTCAAACTGTTCCCGTTCTTCCCGATACAGCCGCACTGTTTCTATGAATAATTTGGATGCCGATTTTGTTCCTTTAAATCCCTGATAAGCGGACTCTATTCCATACATCTGAAAATGAATACCGGCTTCATTCCGGTAAACATCATCCAGTTCGATTCCTTGATTGGCTGCCATTTTTCTCAACTTCTGAGATACAATTGCAACTGCTTCTTTTTTGGTCAGTTCTCCATGAATGATTCGCAGATAACCATCCAGTAAAATTGCTGCTTCATAGGGATTCCATCTTTTCAGTGCTGCCATTGTTTTTTCCTTTCTCGTTTTTCTAATAAAATCAAACACAGCTATCCAATTTTAGAAAATCAGACAGCTGTGTATCTTTCAAAATCTTATTCCCACTCGATGGTTGCCGGCGGCTTTGTGGTGACATCATACACAACCCGATTGATGCACTTGCATTCATTGACAATTCTTGCAGAAACGGTTTCCAGTACTTCATACGGAATCCGTGCAAAATCAGCTGTCATGAAATCTGTGGTCGTAACGCCACGCAGTGCCAATGTATAATCATAGGTTCTGCCGTCACCCATAACACCAACAGAACGCATATTAGTCAGAACCGCAAAATACTGGTGAATGCTCCGGTCTAAGCCAGCCTTTGCAATTTCTTCCCGGAAGATATAGTCTGCATCCTGCAAAATTTCCAGCTTTTCATCGGTAATTTCGCCGATAATTCGAATCGCAAGACCCGGCCCCGGGAATGGCTGCCGCCATACCAAAGTTTCCGACAGGCCCAGTGCGATACCCAGCCGCCGTACTTCGTCCTTGAACAACAACCGCAGCGGTTCGATGATTTCCTTGAAATCCACATAATCCGGCAAGCCGCCAACATTGTGATGCGATTTGATGACTGCTGCATCGCCGCTGCCGCTTTCGATAACATCCGGATAAATCGTACCCTGTACGAAATAGTCCACCTGTCCGATTTTCTTTGCTTCCCGTTCAAATGCACGAATAAATTCTTCGCCAATGATTTTCCGCTTCCGTTCTGGGTCGGATACACCATGTAGCTTTTCCATGAAAACATCCTTTGCATTTACCCGTACAAAGTGGATGTCCCAGTCTGCAAACGCTGCTTCGACTTCATCGCCTTCGTTCTTCCGCAGGAATCCATGGTCAACAAAGATACAAGTCAGCTGGTCACCAACTGCCTTCGAGAGCAAAGCTGCTGCAACAGAACTATCAACACCGCCAGACAGTGCCAGCAATACCTTTCCATCGCCAACCTTTTCCCGAATCTGTTCGATGGCAGTCTTTGCATAGTCTTCCATCGTCCAGTCACCTGTACATCCGCAAACCTGATACAGGAAATTGTGTAGCATCTGCTGACCATTTACGGTATGATTTACTTCCGGATGGAACTGTACGCCATAGAATTTCTTTTCTGGATATTCCATTGCTGCAACCGGACAGCCTGCAGAATGTGCCGTAATCGAAAAGCCTTCCGGCAGCTTCTGAATATAGTCGGTATGGCTCATCCAAGAGATTGCTTCTTCCGGCAAACCGGTAAATAACAGGCTTTCCGTCTGATATTCTGTCAGTGTCTTGCCATATTCTCTGGTTTCTTCAGAGGAAGCAACTGTTCCACCTAAAGTATATGCCATCAGCTGGCAGCCGTAGCAGATACCCAGAATCGGAATGCCCAGTTCAAAAATAGCAGGGTCTACGTGCGGAGATTTTGGGTCGTAAACGCTGTTCGGCCCACCGGTAAAGATGATGCCAACTGGATTCCTCGCAGCCAGTTCTGCAATCGGTGTTGTATACCGCATGACTTCGCAGTAAACACCACATTCTCTGACCCGGCGTGCAATCAGCTGATTATACTGTCCGCCAAAGTCTAATACAATGACCAATTGATTTTTCATGATGGTATGCCCTTTCTGTCCCGTATTCCAGCCATAGCCGGAAAAGTTCTTTCTTTTGATTATAGCATACTTTTCCGAAGCTGTCAATCGAAAAGAAATAGCTGCCATCCGTGCATGGGTCACGAACAGCAGCTTTTGTGTGTGAAATGATTGGGATAAAATGGGTCGATTATGCGGCTTTCGATTCCGTTGTCAACATACAACGAAATGTTGCAATGGTGAGAATTAGTGCATAGTAATAAAGGTCATGTTTCATGCGTCAAAAATCCTTTCCGTTTCAGCGAGTCGGCACACAACGTCTTCAGCATACCATATCTGCAAAATACTGTCAAGCAAAAATATGTTATTTTTTGCCGCATTTTGCCGCAAGACGGACGGACACGAATACCAGCGGGATTACCGGAATTTCATGTTGGCAAAAATTCGTTCCATTCGGACATCTGGAAAGTGCACATCAAAAAACAGCTGTAAGCCATTGGTGGCGGCAATGCCATCAATTCGCTGTGACCAGCGGAACACTGCTCCGACTGTCATCACCGCATCGAATAAAATAAAGGCAAACAGCAGCCATGTCAGGATTTTTCCAATCCGGTTCGGAATATGCAAAATGCCTTTTGCAATCCAAGGATAGAGCGTTTTAATCCAGAGAACGCCGAGTGCTCCCCAGAAAATCGAATAGAGCAAGCAGATTCTACCGTTCAGATTAAACGGCATACTGCTGTAATCCCAGGAGCAAGAGCCGAAAATCATCTCCTGCCCCCATGAACAAGCATACTCTACCGCACTGCCAACCAAAAATCCACCTAAGAAAGAAATCCAGCTGTTTCGATTCCGGAATCGATAAAGTGCCAGCGTCAGGGCAGTTGCCCCTGCTCCATAGAGCAGGTTGAATGGTCCATAGACCAAGCCCGACCGGCTTTCGAGATACCCATTCCGCAGCAGACACCAAAGTAATTCTACGATGACACCGGCAAAGCTGCCGGAAAAGCAAATCAAAAACAGCTTATAAAAATTCAATCCCTGTGCAAAGTGGTCTTGTTTGCGTTCTGCAAAATCAATGGTTGTATTGGCTGGCGGTTTGGGAACGATGCCTTTTTTCTGGCTGCGTTCCGTGTCATGCAAACGAGTTTGCAGTTCATCCGTCATTGCAGAAGCGGTGTTGTAACATTTTTTATAGTTCTCAGTCGCATTTTTCAGGACAGTGATTTCTTCCCGAAGGGATTCATGCCGTCTGCGGGATTCCGCATCCAGCGGCAGTGTTTCCTGTGCCAGCTCTGCATAAGCGGTCTGCAAATGCTGGTCGGCTTCGTTCAAAGTATCCAAACCATCCTGACTGTGCTGTAACAGCGTCGCAACAGGGACAGCGGTCAATTCAGTGGGTTGTGCGATTGTTTGTGTCTTTGTCTTGACAGGACTCATAAATATTCGACACCTCCTGCATTCATTATAACACAAATTTCATGCTGTTGCAACAGATTGCAACAAATTTTCCGCCAATCCCCACTTTTTCCGTACAAACAGATCTCTTCGTTTCTGCAACCTTTTTAAGATATGCAGAAACCGCCGAAAATATCCCCACTTTTTCAGAAAATTTGCAAAAAAATCCGCCCCGGTGCGGAAATGCACCGGAGCGGACTTCTTGTTTCTTTCATCCGAAAGCGGTTTTAGAAAGTAACAGACGCTTACGCCTTGCCAACAGAACCAAACAGGTTCATCTTTTCTTCTACCTTTGCCAGAATTGCTTCGTAGCCCGGCAGGAGCAGCTTTCTCGGGTCAAAGCCCTTGCCCTTCAGATCCTTGCCTTCTTCGATGTACTTTCTGGTAGCTTCTGCGAATACCAGCTGGCATTCTGTGTTTACATTGATCTTTGCAACGCCCAGAGAGATTGCCTTTGTGATCTGATCATCCGGGATACCAGTACCACCGTGCAGAACCAGCGGCATATCGCCAACAGCTTCCTTAACAGCAGCCAGTGTTTCAAAGCTCAGACCTTCCCAGTTTGCCGGATATACACCGTGGATATTACCAATACCAGCAGCCAGGATGTCTACGCCCAGATCAGCGATGGTCTTGCATTCCTGCGGATCTGCACATTCGCCTCTGCCGATAACGCCGTCTTCTTCGCCACCGATTGCACCAACTTCAGCTTCGATGGACAGACCCAGCTTGTGAGCAACTGTAACCAATTCCTTGGTCTTTGCCAGGTTTTCTTCGATCGGGAAATGAGAACCGTCAAACATAATAGAAGTAAAACCAGCCTTGATGCAGTCATAGCACTGATCATAAGTACCGTGGTCGAGGTGCAGAGCAACCGGAACGGTAATGCCCAGAGATTCATCCATTGCCTTTACCATTGCAGCAACGGTCTTGAAACCGGTCATGTACTTACCAGCACCACCAGAAACGCCCAAGATTACTGGGGACTGGAGCTTTTCGGCTGTGTTCAGGATTGCCTTTGTCCATTCCAAATTGTTGATGTTGAACTGGCCGACTGCATACTTGCCGTCTCTTGCCTTTTCCATCATATCCTTTGCAGATACTAACATAATTCAACTTCCTCCTATAAAGTGTTTGCGTGTCAGACAGACACGTGATTACAATGAAGACCGTTCCATTTCTGGCGGTATCTGTTTTTATTATACCGCATTCTGTGCAAAAATGCAATGGTATTTTGAAATTTTTTCAAAGTCCCGTAGTTTTTGTTGCTTTTGCACAGGAAATGAAAAAATTTCAGGTGATTTGTCACGACAAACTAGAGAAAGAATGCGGATTTTTGGTATGCGGCAAAGACTGCACGATCATCCGCCACATGACACCGGCAACTTGATTCCGGTCATCCTTGCATTCGTTTTGCAGCCACTTCTGCAAAACACCCAGAATCCCGGTATAGAGAAATTCATAGAGATATTCATTTTCCGCAGAAAATCCATTTCCGGCATATCGCCGTAAATATTTCCCATAGTGTGCGTGCAGAATCGTAGAGAAACGGGAAATGGCGATTCCGCTTCCCTGTTGGAACAGGCATTCAAACAGGGTTTTATGCGTCTGCACATAGTCCAACAGCTGTTCCATATCGTGCACAGACGGCGGCTCTTTGGAAAAAATCGCATCAATTTCCTGATAAACCTGCTCCTCGATCTCGTCCAGCAGTTCATAAATATCTTTATAATGCATATAGAATGTCGAACGGTTGATGTCTGCGGTTTCGCAGACTTCCCGAACCGTAATCCGATTGAATGGCTTCTGCTGCATACAAGCAATCAGAGCGTTTTGCAAAGCATATCGGGTATAACGGATCCGGCGGTCATTTGATTTTTTCATAAAATTCTCCTTTTTTGTTGGTTTTCCACTTATGGGCAACCAATTTCACAAATGGGAAGCGCCTTTCTTTTTCAACACAACAGATAAAAATGTCAGTTTTTCAACAAATTCTCTATTTTTGTACTTGTCATCGGGCTTTTTTTCTATTATAATAAAAGCATGAAAAAAATGCAAATCTTGTTCTCAATTTTGTAGAACATCACAAAAAATAAGGAGATCGGAGTTTACTTTTATGGATATTCATCAGTTTTTTCTAGGCAATGCGTTTGATGCCTACACTTTTTTTGGTGCACATGTACAAAAAGACGGCAGCGTTTGCTTCCGCACCCTTGCCCCCAATGCAGAAAAGGTATCGTTGATTTATGAGGGCAACGACTGGAAAGAAATTCCCATGGAAAAGACCCATCCCGGCGGCGTCTATACTTGCATTGTAAAAGATGCCATCCCCGGGATGATGTATAAATACCGCATTTATTCCGAACATTTCGCCGATGTGGAATTTATTGACCACTGCGACCCCTATGGATTCGGCATGGAACTTCGTCCGGGAACAGCTTCCATTATTCGGGACACAGACAGCTATCACTTTCAGGACAGCGAATGGCTGAGCCAGAGGGGCGGACATCTCGAAAAACCAGTCAATATCTATGAAGTGCATCTTGGCTCCTGGAAAACCAATCCCAACGACCCGAACGGCTGGTATCGCTATGAGGAATTAGCTCCGCTGCTGATTGCACACGCCAAGAAAAACGGCTACAACTACATTGAATGCATGCCACTGAGCGAACATCCGGCAGACTGCTCGTGGGGCTATCAAAATACAGGCTTTTACAGCCCGACGGCTCGCTATGGCGACATGGATGGATTGAAAAAGTTCGTTGACCTCTGCCACCGCAGCGGCATCGGTGTCATCATGGACTTTGTTCCGGTGCATTTCGCTGTAGACGGCTATGGGTTGGCACGATACGACGGAACCTCTCTCTATGAATACCCAGACGACAACAGCGATAACTATAGCGAATGGGGCAGCTGTAACTTCATTCATGCCCGTGGAGAAGTATGCAGTTTCCTGCAATCCTGTGCAAACTACTGGATTTCAGAATTTCACTTTGATGGAATCCGAATGGATGCCGTCAGCCGGCTGATCTACTGGGGCGGTGACCCCGGCCGTGGCGAAAATGAAGCCAGCCTGAATTTCTTAAAACGCATGAATCAGGGTTTGCACCAGCTGCATCCAGATGCAATGCTGATTGCAGAGGATTCCACCGACTTTGACGGCGTTACCCGTCCGGTGGAATTTGGCGGACTGGGCTTCGATTACAAGTGGGATATGGGCTGGATGAATGATACCTTGAACTATTTCCGCAGCAATCCGTTCTTCCGTGGCTCTGGCTACCATCAAATTACATTCTCGATGATGTATTATTATAAAGAACAGTATCTCTTGCCGTTCTCTCACGATGAAACCGTACACGGAAAGGCAACCATCGTACAGAAAATGTTCGGCGAATACGAACAGAAATTCCCACAGGCACGGGCATTATATCTCTATATGTACACCCATCCGGGCAAAAAGCTGAACTTTATGGGCAATGAACTCGGACAGTTGCGAGAATGGACAGAAGAACAAGAACAGGATTGGGACATCTTAAAGTTCCCGATTCACGATGCATTCTATCACTATATGCATGATTTGAACCAGCTATATTTACAAGAACGTGCACTGTCTGCATGGGATTATCGGCGAGAAGGCTTCCGCTGGATTGACTGCCATCAGGAAAACCGCTGTATTTATGCCTATGAACGGCGTGCTGACCGGGAACGGCTGCTGATTATCCTGCACTTCTCCGATTTGCAGAACCAGCAATACACAGTAACTGTTCCGGATTGTGTCGCACTCGAACCGCTGCTGCACAGCGACTGGACTTGTTATCATGGCTCTGTCGAAAAAAATACAGACTTGATTCTGACAACCCCGACAGAAAAGGGCGGTCAGGTTACATTGCCGCTTGCACCCTATAGTGCAATGCTGTTCCGTGTTCATACGACTGTGGAAAAATCCGTTCCAGCACCGCCTGTACAAGCAAAAAAGCCGAGAAAGCCTCGGACATCTACGGGAAAAACGCACAAGACGGCAGAAACTGCACAGTAAATGCACTAAAATTTCTTGGGAAAAGTATGTAGAACGGTTCGGCAGATTCGCTTCGCTGTCTGCCTGTGTCGCCGTTCGCCGGAGTTGTGTTTTCCGAATGCGTTACGCTTCTTTCTTAGATTATGGTTTGCTGGAAGTTTTTTGTTCTTCGCATGGCGAACAGCGATTTGCCGATCTCTCTTAGATTTCAATATGATTCCTTGCAACCTTCGTTAGGGAGGGCAGCTTGCCCTCCCTAACAACCTACCTCGCCGAGCTGAGCCAGCTCGACCGCAGTTACCTTCGGCGAATCGACATTTTTGCCGTTTTTTCGCCAATCACATTGACTTTTTTGCCGAACTGTGATACAATTTAGAAAAAGCAATGGACAACTTGCTTTTCTCAGAAACAGAATTTCGCAGCATCTGTTTCCAAAATCAAAAGCCTGCGGAGGAGGTTACAATATGAATATCAAAAAGTACCTTGCAGAATTTTTGGGGACAATAGTACTGGTATTATTCGGATGTGGAACAGCTGTCGTCTGCGGCGGCTTTACCGGCGGTATGGAAACCGGTTTTCTCGGCGTTGTTGCCATCGCATTGGCGTTCGGACTTGCCATTGTTGCATCTGCCTATGCCATCGGCGATATTTCCGGATGTCATGTAAACCCTGCTGTTTCACTTGCAATGCTGATTAACGGCAAGCTGACATTCGGCGATTTCATCGGCTATGTCATCGCACAAGTTGCTGGTGCATTCGCAGGCAGCGGCATTTTAAAACTCATCACTGCCAACTCAGATTTGAACGGAGCAGGTGCAAACGGCTATGGCAGTTTATCCGGCGTTGGTCTGCACGCAGGGGCTGCATTCGTGGTAGAAGTGATTTTAACGTTTGTGTTCATCATGACCATTCTGGGCGTTACCAGAACCAAGAAAACCGCTTCCATCGCTGGTCTGGTCATTGGTCTTACATTGACATTCGTTCATCTGATCGGCATTCCGCTGACTGGAACATCGGTCAATCCGGCAAGAAGTCTTGCTCCGGCAATTTTCGCTGGCGGCGATGCCCTCAAGCAGGTTTGGCTGTTCATTCTTGCTCCGTTCGTCGGTGCAATTCTTGCAGGTCTGATTCACAAAGCATTTTATGCAAATGCAGAAGAAGAAACCGAAGAAGAATCAGAATCTTAACTTTGAAAGTTTCGGAAATTTCCATAAAAAAGGGTGCTGTTGACTGGTTTTCCAGTTCGACAGCACCCTTTTCTTTTTCTCAAAAGTCATATAAAACAACAACACCATGCTGCATCGCAAAGTCTGCTGCTTTCCAGAGAATGGAAAACGTAAATTTTGCAAGGGAAATGGTATCATAAACAGTATGGTTCTTCTGAATAGAAACATCACCATTTATCTGTACTGTTCCATCATATGGATAGCCCTCTGTGTTTCGCCAACTTGCAATCTCCTCTGGCGTAGCGTTCCAAGAAAGTGCATTGATCGCATTCAATTCCCTCTTTAATGTGCCGATGGTTGCGAGCACTCCTTCTTCAAAATTCGGCAGCACATAGGAAAAAATCGCTGGTTTTTCCAACGGAACCCACCAGCCACAGCCTTCTAAAATGGAAATTGGTTCGTCGTGTTGCTTTAAATATGCTTGACGTGTCTGATAGAGCGAAGATTTGGTAAGTTCAGTATTTTTGGAAATCGTTTTCGGAACGGATTCGCCAAACATCTTTGCCAGCACAAACAGTTGCAAAGCAGTGATGCCATCCCAATCCGGCTTGTCGGTATAATATGGCGTTTGATCAGCATCTTCGTTCCAAAGCGGTGGCTCAGTAATACCAAGTCCATTTAGAATGTGTTTCCGCCATTCGGTCACTCGTTCCAGCACTTCCGCTTCATCTGCCGGATGTTCCTCCGGATTTGCACGGATAATTTGAACTGGTATGCCATGTGCTTCACCAAACTGCTGCACGGCTGTTTTCCAGTTTTGTGTATAATACCGTGTCAGCGTTCCTGCGTAGATATCTAAGCCCATTCTTCCTGCTCCCTCTATCCGTCTTGTTCAACCATACTTCGCTTTATCGAATTTGTCCGTCTCCGTTAATCAGATATTTGACTGTGGTCAATTCATGCAATCCCATCGGCCCTCTTGCGTGCAGCTTCTGGGTGGAAATGCCAATTTCTGCACCATAGCCAAATTCACCGCCATCTGTGAACCGTGTCGATGCATTTACATAAACGGCTGCTGCATCAACCTGCTGCTGGAATTTCTTTGCAGCGTTCAAACTTCTGGTAACAATGCATTCCGAATGCTTTGTGCCGTACTTCGCAATATGGGCAATGGCTTCATCCAAATCAGAAACGACCTTGACCGAAATTTTATAATCTAAAAATTCTGTTGCATATTCTGTTTCCGTTGCTGGCAGAACACTGTCCCCCAAAATCGCACGGGTCTTTTCACAACCATAAATCGTCACATCATGCACAGCAAGTGCTTTCTGTACCATCGGCAGCAGTTTTTCTGCAACTGCTTCATGCACCAGCAAGCCTTCAATTGCATTGCAGACAGATGGACGCTGGGTCTTGGCATTGTCAATAATCCGAACAGCCATTTCATAATCTGCATCGCCATCCAAACAGGAATCTACATAGACGTGACAATTTCCGACACCCGTTTCAATGACTGGAACGGTTGCCTGATTGACAACTGCCTGAATCAAACCTGCTCCACCTCTTGGAATCAGGACATCCAGATAACCATTCAGCTGCATCATATCGCTGGCAGTCTGTCGAGAGGTATCTTCCACCAATTGCATAATATCTGCCGGCAAGCCAACGGATTCCACCGCTTCCCGCATGACATTCATTAAACAGGTGTTGGAATGGATCGCTTCTTTTCCACCCCGCAAAATTACTGCATTTCCGGCTTTCAAACAAAGTGTTGCAGCGTCAACCGTTACATTCGGACGGGATTCAAAAATAATTCCAATGATACCGAGCGGCACTCTGGTCTTTAAAATTTGCAGTCCGTTCGGACGAACAGAACCGCTTTCTACTACACCAACTGGGTCATCTATTGCAATCAGCTTTTCAATGGCATCTGCCATGCCCTGCATCCGAGCTGGTGTCAGTCGCAGGCGGTCTTGCAGCGATTCTGTCATATTGTTCTGAACAGCTACCGCCAAATCTTCCGCATTTGCCTGTAAAATTCGGTCAGTCTGTTGCAGCAATGCCGCAGCAATCGCTGCCAATGCTTCATTCTTCAGCTTCGGGCTGGCGTTTGCAATTGCCGGAGCAGCAACCTTTGCCCGTTCTCCCAATGTCTGTGCGTAGTTCATGCAGTTACACCCTTTCCATTTTTGGCAAGGAACAACGTTCCCACCTGTTTGTTATCGAATAAATCATAGAGCAAGTCCGGATTTTTTCCGTTCATAATCACCATATCAATGCCATTTTCTGTTGCAATCTGAGCAGCATTCAGCTTGGTTGCCATTCCGCCTGTTCCCAACGTGCTGCCTGCTCCGCCTGCCATCTGCAAAATAGAATCGTCAATGGCAGATACCAGCGGAACAACTTCTGCATCCTGATGCACCCGTGGGTCAGCAGAAAATAGTCCGTCAATATCGGACAGAATCACCAGCAAATCTGCATCCGCAACAGTTGCAATTACAGCGGAAAGCGAGTCATTCTCGCCAATTTCCAGTTCCAATTCATCAATCGCAACGGTATCATTTTCATTCAAAATCGGAATGACACCCAGTTGCAGCAGCCGTTCAATGGTATTTTGTACATGCTGGCGACGTTCCGGATTCTGAACGATGGTTTTTGTCAACAGAATCTGTGCAACGGTAATACTATACTTGGAAAACATATCATCATAAATATGCATCAGTTCGCACTGTCCGACCGCAGCAGCAGCCTGTTTCGAGGGGGTATCTTTCGGGCGTTCCGGCAGGTTCAGCTTGCCAACACCCATTCCAATTGCACCGGAGGAAACCAACAAAATTTCCTTTCCGGCATTATGTAAATCAGACAGCACCTGTACCAGATTGGTCATCCGGCGAATGTTCAGCTTGCCGGTCTTGTGGGTCAGGGTGGAAGTGCCCAACTTAATGACAATTCGTTTTTTCTTTGTAAAATCAATCATATTTTTCTACTCCGTTTTTAGGATACGACATTTTGCGGTGTGCCGTTTAAATAAGCGGCGACATTTTCCGTCACAATCTGCAACAAACGCTTTCTTGTTTCTACGGCTGCCCATGCAACGTGCGGCGTAATCGTACAGTTTGGCAGCTGTCGCAATGGTGTCTGGTCGGACATTGGTTCAGTGTCCAGAACATCAACTGCCGCTCCGGCAATGACACCACTTCGCAATGCTTCTGCCAATGCGGTTTCGTCTACAATGCCGCCCCGTGCCGTATTGATAAGAAATGCAGTCGGTTTCATGCTTGCCAGCCGTTCCGCATTGACAAGATGCTGTGTTTCTGGGGTCAATGGCGTGTGAATCGTTAGGACATCAGCGGTCTGAAATGCCTCTTCCATGGAAATCACTGGGAACGGGCAGTCTGTTGGAGTTGTTCTTGTGGTAATTTTTACCTGCATTCCAAAAGCTTGCCCAATTTTTGCCACAGCTTTCCCGATGCTGCCATATCCTACTACACACAAGGTCTTTCCTGCCAGTTCTGCGGTTGGATACGGAAACCAAGAAAACTGCAATGACTTCTCCCAAGCCCCCGCACGCACTGCACGGTCATAGGCAGCAATCCGGCTGAAATGATGCAGCATCAGGGCGAATGTATGCTGTGCAACTGCCATTGTGGAATAGCTGCCAGCATTGCAGACGGTAATTCCATGCTGAACAGCGGCTTTCAAATCAATATTGTTATAGCCAGTTGCCATTACGCCGATATATTCCAAGTTTGGGCAGGCATCCAAAACCGCTGCGGTGATGGGGGTTTTGTTGCAGAGCAACAGTTCTGCATCGCCAATGCGAGCAGCGGCTTCTTCCGGAGCAGTCAGCGGATAAGCTGTTACATCTGCCAGTTCCTGCAAGGCAGCCGTGGAAAGGTCATCCGTCATGGAAAGCGTGTTCCAGTCTGTAATCACCAGCTTTTTCATTTTGCTGCCGCCTCCTGCTGTTGGTCGGATTTCTTTTCCTGCGGATGGCGAAACCGCTGAATCAAACTAATCACCAGTGCCAGCAGCAAATCCAACGCAATCAAAAGACCAATCGTATAGAATAATGTCCGGCTTTCCGGCTGAATGTAGATCAGCAGAGATGCCGGCATTGCAATTGCCATCATCAGCTGATAGGGTTTCTTTAAGCGAATAAATTGTGCCAAAAAAAAGACACAGCCCAGCACACACAGTACAATGTGATAGGCAAGGGGCAGTGGAAATGTAGTTGCATCCATAATTGGAGCACTTCCTTTCTATATTCATTTCTCTCTGTGCAGAGAACTTGTATTTATTATAAACGATTTTTAATGGTATTGCAAGGGGTTTTCTGCATGGTTTGGAAAAAAGCGACACCCTTGGGATACCAATTGCATTTGATTGTGCAGTTTCATTTGCTTCGCAAATGTGGGCTGCTCGCCCACACCTCTCCAACATTTTTGAAAAACTGCTGCACCGAAAAACTTTTTAGTTGCCTGCGGCTTGTGATTGAAAACACTCCTCTTAGGAAAAACGGTCTTTCACGTCCGGCAAAAGGGGGTTCCACCCCTGCTTTTGCCTACCAGCGTGCTGCAATTGCCCCGTTGCCTTGTCTGAATTTGTAACTTGTTTCACAAAGACAATCAAATTGCGAATTGGAAAGTTTCAAAAGTGCAATTGCAGCAGGAAAAACAAATTGCAAAATTTGATTTGCTCCGCAAATGTGGGCTACTCGCCCACACCTCGGCAGCATTTTTGAAAAACTGCTGCACCGAAAAACTTTTTATTTGTGCTTCGCACGATACAACTGCTATGATTTTTGCGTTCTCTGTATTTACTTTTTTCCCGTCACATGGTATACTGAAAAGAAAAAGCATACAGATAGGAGGAACTACACTGTGTTTGCAACCATCAAAAGTCTGGGACTGTTTGGGCTGAATGCTTTCCCAGTCGATGTTGAAGTAGATATTCAAAAAGGCTTGCCGCATTTCGATATTGTCGGTTTGCCAGATGCAGCAGTAAAAGAAAGTCGGGAACGCATTCGGGCAGCACTCTATTCCATCTCCGTTACACTTCCGCCAAAACATATTGTCGTCAATCTTGCTCCGGCAGATGTCAAAAAAAGCGGTACAATGCACGACCTCGCCATTTTGGTCGGCGTTCTGAAAAGCATGGGACAGCTTTCCTGCTCCACACAGGGAAAATTTTTCATCGGAGAAGTTTCCCTCAGCGGAGAAGTCCGCAGCGTGAATGGTGTTTTACCAATGACGATTCTTGCCCGTTCGCTTGGCGTGGAAGAACTCTATGTTCCGGCAGACAATGCTGCAGAAGCTGCCACGATTCAAGATGTTCAGGTCTTTGGCATACACAACATTGGCGAACTCATTGACCACTTAGAGGGCGATGCTCCGCTTTCTCCGGCTCAGCCGGCAGACTTTACAGAACCGGACGCTCCGGAAAACCTGCTGGATTTTTCCGATGTCAAGGGGCAGCAGACCGTAAAGCGTGCCTTGGAAATTGTCGCTGCTGGCGGACATAATGTTCTGTTGGTCGGAGCACCCGGCAGCGGAAAAAGTATGCTTGCAAAACGGATGCCATACATCTTACCGGAAATGACCATGGAAGAATCCATTGAAACCACAAATATTTATTCCATCTCTGGTCTGTTAGACCCCAAACATCCGCTCATTACAAAACGTCCATTCCGAGCACCACACCACACGATTTCCGGCGTAGGGTTGGTTGGAGGCGGAACCGTTCCCCATCCGGGAGAAATTTCCCTTGCCCATAATGGTTTACTCTTTTTAGATGAATTGGCAGAATTTGACCGACACACCCTCGATATTCTCCGGCAGCCTCTGGAAGACCACATTGTCACCATCACCCGTGCCGCTGGAACGATTTCTTATCCCTGCCGCTTTATGCTGGTTGGTGCAATGAATCCCTGCCCTTGCGGCTATTACGGACACCCGAAACGGCGTTGTTCCTGCTCACCGCAGGCAATTCAACGCTATCGTTCCCGTATCTCTGGGCCATTACTGGAACGGTTTGATTTACAAGTGGAAGTTGACCCAGTTTCCTACGAAGACCTCACAACGACAGAACCCATCGAAACTTCTGCTGACATCCGGAAACGGGTACAGGCTGCACGGGAAATTCAGGAGAAACGCTTTGCCGGCACTTCTATTTTCTGCAATGCACAAATTCCAGCCGGAAAATTGCAGCAATACTGCCCGATGGAAGAAACCGCAGAACGACTGGTGCAGGATGCCTTTGACCGGTTGGGACTGAGTGCCCGTTCTTACGACCGCCTGCTGAAAGTCGGCAGAACGATTGCCGACCTCGCTGGCAGTGACTGCATTTTACGGCGACATATGGCAGCTGCGATTCAATATTGCAGCTTGAGTTGGAAATATCTCCCGCCCATCTGATGATACATCCGGCAGAAATCGTTCCGACAAAAGAAAGGAGTTTTCATGAAAACGGTTCTTCAGGCAGTTGCACAATACTGGAAGAAGCTGGACAAGCCCTTGCTGTTTGCAGCCATGCTCTGTTCCGCCCTCAGCGTTGTGCTGCTCTATTCCATCTATGTCAACCACACGCTTTCTGAAATTGATGATGATGACTACATCATTCAGCTGGCAGCGGTTGGCATCGGTGTACTTTCCGTCTTAGTTCTGGCGGCAATTGACTATCACAAAATCGCCCGACTTTGGTTTGTCTATGCTCCCATTGCACTGATTTTGGTATTGCTGACATTTACATCCCTCGGCTATCGGCGAGCAGGTGCGGATGACCAAGCGTGGTTACAACTAGGCGGTGTGACCTTACAGCCATCTGAAATTTTAAAGCTTGCCTTTATTCTCACATTCTCTCTCCACTTAGCAAAAGATGAGGAAAACATGAATCGCCCCCTGCATATGCTGTTGCTGATTCTGCACGGTTGCGTGCCGATGGGGCTGGTATTCTTACAGGGTGACTATGGTACAGCAGTCGTATTTGCCTTTATTTTCGCAGCAATGATTCTGATTGCTCACATTTCATGGAAATATGTGCTTGCTGGTATGATTGCCGTTCCAGCAGCTTTGGTGGTGGCATGGAATTTCGTGCTGGGCAGCCTGCATAAAAATCGAATCTTAGTCCTGCTGCATCCGGGCACAGACCCCGAGGGGCTGGAATATCAACAGGATTTGGGGCTTTCTGCTCTGGCATCTGGAAAACTATTCGGTGTCGGATTGTTTGACGGCGATTCGTATATTTCTGTTCCAGAAATGCACAACGACTTTATTTTCTCCTACATCGGGCAAACATTAGGTTTTGTCGGTGCAATGGCAGTGGTATTGGTAATGGTCTTTCTCTGCCTGCGGACGCTGGCAAATGGGCTGCGTGCAAACGACCGACAGGGCATGTTTTTGTGTATTGGCGTGTCCTCGATGATTTTCACACACTGCTTTATGAATATCGGCATGGTTCTGAAAGTTATGCCGGTAATCGGTGTTCCGCTGCCGTTTTTGAGTGCTGGCGGTACGTCTACTCTGAGTATGTATATCGCCATTGGCATGGTCATCAGTGTTCGGACACACAACGAACGAAAATATAATGTTTTCTACGATTACAAGAACCCCACACTTGCAAGGGTGGGACGATGAGCTGTTTTGGAAAAACCATTGAAATCCGTTGACAAAAACAGGACAGTATGTTAAAATAGCAGAGAAAAGACAAGAAAAATACCCCTCTTGTCTTGTAAAATAGAGAAACAAAAAAGAAAGTGGGAATTGGAACACATGAAAAAACGCATTTCTTATTATGTTGCTGCCCTCATCGGAAAAGCCATGATTCATGGA
>CABQIF010000034.1 GCA_902464115.1 uncultured Ruminococcus sp.
AGATGGTACTGCGTAACTGGTTCGCAAGTTTGGGGTCTTCGCTCAGGAATGTTCCCACGCCTCGGCGAGTAAAGGTGATGCCTTCCACTTCCAGTTGTCGGTAAATTCGCTGTACCGTATTGGGGTTGACGGTATAGGCAACCGCCAAATCGGTGTTAGAGGGCAGTTTGTCACCGGGATGCAGCTCGCCGATGACAATCCGCCGTTTGATGTCATCTGCAATTTGCAGGTAGATGGGGTAGTTGTTTTGAAACTCCATCCAAAATGCCCCCTTTCAGAAGAATACACGGCTTTTTTGTAGCTGTGTGAATTAGTGCACTATCAACATAGTACACTATTTTTCTCGATTTGTCAAGGGGTTTCTTAAAATTTTTTGAAACTGCTTGTGAGGGGGGCTTTTTTGGGCATTCTGCAAAATTTCTGCGATCTAACGACCAAACAGCTGAAATGTGCACTGGATTTTCGGGATAGATACTGGAAAACCTAAAAATATTTTTAAGAATCTGTAAAATTTAAAAAAACTACTTGACAAACTTCTAAGGATATTATAGAATAATAAAATGTATCGTAGTGTCACAGCGGTGACATACGCAAAAACTAATAGTATACCATATCCTTTCCCGCCTGTCAAGAGAAAATCGAAAAATACGAAAGATTTTTCATTTCTGCTTACAGGTGCTAATTTTTTCGATTATAACGAAGGAGGTTTTTTCGCCTATGGTGAATGTGACGCCAAAGCAGTGTGGAAAAAATGTCAGAATGAACTTCGGGAAAATCAACGAAGTGCTGGAAATGCCGAACCTGATCGAAGTACAGAAAAATTCGTACCGCTGGTTTCGGGAGGAAGGCTTAAAGGAAGTCTTCCGGGACGTTTCTTCTATCACAGACTACAACGGCAATCTGGTTCTGAACTTTATTGATTACCGGATCGATGAAAAGCCGAAGTATACCATTGCAGAATGCAAGGAGCAGGATGCAACCTATGCTGCCGCACTGCGTGTGACGGCGACCCTCTGGAATAAGGAAACCGGCGAGGTCAAGGAAAGCGAGATCTATATGGGCGACTTCCCGCTCATGACCGAAAGCGGTACGTTCGTCATCAATGGTGCAGAACGTGTTATCGTTTCGCAGTTGGTTCGTTCTCCGGGCGTTTATTACGCTTCTGAAAAAGACCGCACCGGTAAGGATTTGTTTAAGACCACTGTCATTCCGAACCGTGGTGCATGGCTGGAATATGAAATGGATTCCAACGATGTCATCTATGTCCGGATTGATAAGAACCGGAAAATTGCACTGACAACCTTTATCCGTGCAATCGGTATTGGAACAGACGAAGAAATCTATGAGATGTTCGGGGATGATGAACGTCTGCGGCAGACCATTCTGCAAAAGGACAGCACCAAGAACACCGAAGATGCATTGCTGGATGTTTATAAGAAGCTGCGTCCGGGCGAACCGCCGACGGTGGAAAGCTCCCTGACCCACTTGAACAATCTGTTCTTCGATGCAAAGCGGTATGATTTGTGCCGGTTCGGTCGGTATAAGTATAATAAGAAGCTGGGCATTGCAAGCCGTCTGGCTGGACATACCCTGTCCCGTCCGGTCATCAACGAAATGACAGGCGAACTGCTGTTCGATGCAGGAACGACCCTGACTTACGAACAGGCAGAACAGATTCAGGAAGCCGGCGTAAAGGCTGCATTCCTGACCGTAGAATGCAAAGAATATTATGTCACCGAAGCCGGAGAAAATGCCATCCGGTTTGTACAGCGGGAAGTTAAGGTCATCGGTAACGGCATGGTTGACCTGCAGCCGTATGTACAGTTTGACATCAGCAAATATGAAATCAACGAAAAGGTTTCGTTCTCTGTTTTGAGAGAAATCCTTGAAAGCTCCTCCACACCGGAAGAAGTAGAAGAACAGGTAAAGAAGCGGTTGGATGAACTCGTTCCGAAGCATATTATTCTGGACGACATCTATGCAACCATCAGCTATTTCCTGAACCTCTGCGAAGGCGTTGGTACGGTGGACGACATCGACCACTTGGGCAACCGTCGAATCCGTTCGGTTGGCGAACTGTTGCAGAACCAGTTCCGGATTGGTTTCACCAGAATGGAACGGGTCATTCGGGAACGGATGAACATTCAGGCACAGGATATGGACGTGATCACACCACAGAGTTTGGTCAATATTCGTCCGATCACCGCAGCCATCAAGGAATTCTTTGGTTCTTCTCCGCTGTCGCAGTTCATGGATCAGAACAACCCGCTGGCAGAATTGACCCATAAGCGTCGTCTGTCTGCATTGGGTCCGGGCGGTTTGTCCAGAGACCGTGCAGGGTTTGAAGTTCGTGACGTACATTATAGCCATTACGGAAGAATGTGCCCGATCGAAACGCCAGAAGGCCCGAACATCGGTTTGATCTCTTATCTGGCAACATTCGCAAGAATCAACGAATATGGCTTTATTGAAGCTCCGTATCGGCGAGTAGACAAGGCGACTGGTGTTGTAACAGACGAAGTTGTCTATATGACTGCGGATGTAGAAGATAATTACATTGTTGCACAGGCAAACGAACCGCTGACTGAAGACGGACACTTTGCAAACAGCAAGGTTGCTGCTCGTTATCGGGAACAGATTTTGGAAGTCGAACAGGATCGCATTGACTTCATGGATGTTTCCCCGAAGATGGTAGTTTCTGTTGCAACTTCTATGATTCCGTTCCTGGAAAACGATGACGCAAACCGTGCGTTGATGGGCTCTAACATGCAAAGACAGGCAGTGCCGCTGCTCAAGACCGAACGGCCGTTTGTCGGAACGGGTATGGAATACAAGGCAGCTGTAGACTCTGGCGTTTGTGTGCTCGCACCGTGTGATGGTGTGATTACAGCAGTTTCCGCAGACACCATTACTTTGCTGTCGGATGAAACCCACAAGGAACAGACCTTTAAGCTCGAAAAGTTCAAGCGTTCCAACCAGGGTACTTGCATCAACCAAAGACCGATCGTAGACGCTGGCGAACACGTTACAAAGGGACAGGTTCTGGCAGATGGCCCGTCTACTTCTGACGGTGAAATCTCTCTGGGTAAGAATGCCCTCATCGGCTTCATGACTTGGGAAGGTTACAACTACGAAGATGCGGTTCTGCTGAATGAACGGTTGGTACGGGAAGATGTCTTCACTTCCGTTCATATTGAAGAATATGAAATCGAATGCAGAGATACGAAGTTAGGCCCAGAAGAAATTACCAGAGATATTCCGAACGTCGGTGACGATGCACTGAAGGATTTGGATGAAAACGGTATCATTCGGGTCGGTGCAGAAGTACACGCTGGTGATATTCTGGTTGGTAAGGTTACCCCGAAGGGCGAAACCGAACTGACCGCAGAAGAACGCCTGCTGCGTGCGATCTTCGGCGAAAAGGCACGGGAAGTGCGGGATAACTCTTTGAAAGTACCGCACGGCGAAGCTGGTATCATCATTGATGTAAAGATATTCACCAGAGAAAATTGTGATGAATTGTCAGCTGGTGTCAATAAATTGGTTCGCTGCTATATTGCTCAGAAGCGGAAGATCTCCGTCGGCGATAAGATGGCAGGCCGTCACGGGAACAAGGGTGTCGTTTCCCGGATTTTGCCGGAAGAAGATATGCCGTTCCTGCCGGATGGCACACCGCTGGATATCGTTCTGAACCCGTTGGGCGTACCTTCTCGTATGAACATTGGTCAGGTATTGGAAGTGCATTTAGGTATGGCTGCCAAGGCTCTGGGCTGGCATGTTATGACACCAGTCTTTGACGGTGCACACGAAGATGACATTCGGGAATGCTTCCGGGAAGCAAATCGCCGGAATGAACCGCATCGGAATGATCCGTTCGACCTGAAGCCAATGCAGAAGGTCATCAATCCGAAGGCACTGGAATTCTGCGAAGACGGTAAGTTCACACTGTATGATGGCAGAACTGGTGAAAAGTTTGATAACCGTGTAACGGTTGGTTACATGCACTACCTGAAACTCCACCACTTGGTAGACGAAAAGATCCACGCTCGTTCTGTTGGCCCGTACTCTCTGGTTACGCAGCAGCCGTTGGGTGGTAAGGCACAGTTCGGCGGTCAGAGATTCGGGGAAATGGAAGTTTGGGCACTGGAAGCATACGGTGCAGCTTACACCCTGCAAGAAATCCTGACAGTAAAATCTGACGATACCGTTGGACGTGTAGAAACCTATGAAGCAATTGTCAAGGGTCAGAACGTACCGAAGCCGGGCATTCCGGAATCTTTCAAGGTTCTGATCAAGGAATTGCAGTCACTGGGTCTGGATGTCAAGGTATTAGATGGCGAACAGAATGAAATTGACCTGCGGTCGAACTTCGATGATGATGTCACCGCACAGGTTGTTTCGTATGAAAGTGATGACGACATCACCGATACTGCAAACTATGAAGGCATGTCCAAGGATATGGAAGATGCCGGCATGGGTTATGATGATGATAAGACCATTGCAAATGGAGATCCGGATGCAGAGGATGTTCCATTTGAGGATATTGACGATACAGACGAAGACGATTATCTGGATGATGCAGATGATTATCCGTTTGACGATGACGAAATGTAACAAGTTACCATGTATGAAAATCTCGTGATAGAATACAGGAGGGTACGAATTTGGAATTTAATACATTTGAATCCATAAAAATTGGACTTGCTTCACCGGAACGGATTCGGGAATGGTCTTATGGTGCAGTAACACGCCCGGAAACCATCAATTACCGGACACAGAAACCGGAACGGGATGGTTTGTTCTGCGAACGGATTTTTGGACCGACCAAGGACTGGGAATGTCACTGCGGAAAGTTCAAGAAGATTCGCTTTAAGGGCAAAGTCTGCGACCGCTGCGGCGTAGAAGTAACCCGTGCAAAGGTTCGCCGGGAACGGATGGGTCATATTGAACTGGCTGCTCCGGTTTCTCATATCTGGTACTTCAAGGGAACACCGTCCAGAATCGGTCAGATGCTGGAAATCTCCCAGAAAAGACTGGAAGAAGTGCTCTACTTCACAAAATATATCGTACTGAACCCGGGCAATACGGAGCTGTTTAAGAAGCAGCTCCTGACCGAAAAGGAATACCTGAATTATCGGGAAAAGTATGGAGATGAATTTGAAGCAGCAATGGGTGCAGAAGCCATTAAGAAGCTGCTCTGTGAAATTGATTTGGAAGAACTTTCCAAAGAATTGAAAGAAGAACTGGTTGGACTGAATTCCGGTCAGAAGCGGCTGAAGCTGCTGAAGCGGCTGGAAATCGTGGAAGCGTTCCGGCAGTCCGGCAACCGTCCGGAATGGATGATTCTGGACGTTGTTCCGGTGATTCCGCCGGACATTCGTCCGATGGTTATGCTGGATGGCGGACGGTATGCAACCTCTGACCTGAATGATTTGTACCGCCGTGTCATCAACCGGAACAACCGGTTGCAGCGGATGCTGGAACTGGATGCACCGGACATCATCGTCCGGAACGAAAAGCGGATGCTGCAAGAAGCAGTCGATGCTTTGATTGACAATGGCAGACACGGCAGACCTGTTACTGGCCCGAATAACCGTGCTCTGAAATCCCTGTCTGATATGCTGAAAGGGAAGCAGGGTCGATTCCGTCAGAACTTGCTCGGAAAACGTGTTGACTACTCCGGTCGTTCTGTTATCGTCGTTGGCCCGGAACTGCGGATGTATCAGTGCGGTTTGCCGAAGGAAATGGCGTTGGAACTGTTTAAGCCGTTCGTTTTGAAGCGTTTGGTAGATACCAAGGTCATTGCAAATATTAAGAGTGCCAGAAAAATGGTAGACCGGACTTCTCCGGAAGTTTGGGATGCACTGGAAAATGTCATCAAGGGACATCCGGTTCTGCTGAACCGTGCACCTACGCTGCACCGTCTGGGTATTCAGGCTTTTGAACCGGTACTGGTAGAAGGTCGTGCTCTGAAGCTGCACCCGTTGGTATGCTCTGCATTTAACGCAGACTTCGACGGTGACCAAATGGCAGTGCACCTGCCGCTGTCCGCAGAAGCACAGGCAGAAGCAAGATTCCTGATGCTGGCTGCGAACAACTTGTTAAAGCCGTCTGACGGTCGTCCGGTTGCTGTTCCGACACAGGATATGGTTTTGGGTTCGTATTACCTGACCATGGAAAAGGACGGCGAAAAGGGCGAAGGCAAGATTTTCCGGGATGTCAACGAAGCCCTCATGGCTTACAATGAAGGTGATGTTTCCATTCACGCAAAGATTAAAGTACGGATCACCAGAGATATTGGTGATAAGCGGGTTTCTCAGATCATTGATTGCACCGTTGGCCGTCTGATCTTTAACGAAAATATCCCGCAGAATCTGGGCTATGTAGACCGTACAGATTCCAAGCATCAGTTTGATCTGGAAATTGCGTTCCTAGTTGGCAAGAAGCAGCTGGGTCAGATCATCGACCGTTGCATTAAGATTCACGGCACAACGACGACTTCCGAAGTGCTGGATAAGATCAAGGCAACTGGCTTTAAGTATTCCACAAAGGCTGCGATCACCGTTGCAGTTTGCGATGCCATCATTCCAAAGGAAAAGAAGAACATCATTGCAGCAGCGGATGCAGAAGTTGCAGAAATCAACAACGAATATGCATATGGTTATATCTCCGCAGCAGAAAAATCCAAGCGGTTTATCGAAATCTGGAACGGTGCAACCAATGATGTTACCACCGCTCTGCAAAACGGTTTGGATCGTTATAACCCAATCTTCATGATGGCGGACTCCGGTGCCCGTGGTAGTATCAGCCAGATTCGTCAGCTTGCCGGCATGCGTGGCTTGATTGCCAATACATCCGGTGCGACCATCGAAATGCCGATTCGTTCCAACTACCGAGAAGGTCTGAACATCTTGGAATACTTCATCTCCTCTCGAGGTGCAAGAAAGGGCTTGGCAG
Organism: uncultured Ruminococcus sp.; assembly: GCA_902464115.1. GTDB lineage: Bacteria > Bacillota > Clostridia > Oscillospirales > Ruminococcaceae > Ruminococcus_C. Next base: position 6,958 of record CABQIF010000034.1, read on the forward strand.
ATACCGCATTGCGTACCGCTGACTCTGGTTACCTGACTCGTCGTCTGGTAGACGTTTCGCAGGATGTCATCATCCGGGAACAGGATTGCGGCACAAATGAAGGTCTGGAAGTTTACGAAATCAGCAACGGCAATGAAATGATTGAACCGCTCGGCGAACGTCTGGCAGGTCGTTATCTGGTAGAAGACCTGAGAGATCCGGAAACCGGCGAACTGCTGATTTCTAAGAATAAAATGCTCACAGAAAGTGATGCAAAGAAGATCACTGAAGCTGGCATTGAACGGATTTCGATTCGTTCCGTCCTGACTTGCCATGCAAAGCAGGGTGTTTGTGCAAAGTGCTACGGTGCAAACTTGGCAAACGGCAATCTGGTTTGCGTGGGTGAATCGGTCGGCGTTATCGCTGCACAGTCCATCGGTGAACCGGGTACACAGCTGACCATGCGTACATTCCATACCGGTGGTATCGCATCGGCAGAAGACATCACACAAGGTTTGCCACGTGTCGAAGAATTGTTTGAAAGCCGTCACCCGAAGAATGCAGCCATTTTGGCTCGTCTGTCCGGTAAGGTACACATTGAAGAAATCAAGACTGCAAGAACCATTTTCGTTACCAACCAGACGACTGGCGAATCGGAATCTTATCCGATTCACTACAACCTGAAGATTCGGGTAAAGGAAGGCGAAGAAATCGAAAAGGGTACACGTCTGACCGAAGGAAATATCTTCCCGGGCGATATTCTGACAGTTCTGGGCGTTCATGCTGTACAGGACTACATCATCAGCGAAGTGCAGAAGGTTTACCGTCTGCAAGGTGTTGATATCAACGATAAGCACATTGAAGTTATTGTACGCCAGATGCTGCGGAAGGTCAAGATTGAAGAATCTGGCAGCAGTTACTTACTGCCGGGTACGCTGATTGATAAGCGGAAGGTAGAAACCATTAACGAAGAACTGCGGGAACGGATGGCAAATGGCGAACCAGATGTAGAACTGGTTACCACAACGCCGGTGCTGCAGGGTATTACCAAGGCATCCTCCAGCTCTGACAGCTTCCTGTCAGCAGCATCTTTCCAGGAAACCACAAAGGCTTTGACCGATGCGGCAATCCGTGGTAAGAGCGATATGCTGTATGGCTTGAAGGAAAATGTTATCATTGGTAAGCTGATTCCTGCCGGAACTGGTATGGATGTTTATAACAATGTTCGGATTCAGAAGAATGAAACCCATTCGGAATATCTGGCACATCATATTGCACCATATACCACCCCGAATGCAGAGAAGTAATTAGACGCAAGCGAAAACAGGATACCGCACTGGACGTTTTATCTGGTGCGGTATTCTTTATACTATCCTTACAAGGGCTGGAAAAGAGAAGCGGAGGAATGACGATGAAACAACGAATGTTAGCGTGGCTTTGTGCCGGCATCCTCGGGCTGGGCTGCTGGGGACTGCCAGCGGCAGCAGCAGACGACACCACCAAACCGACAACACAGGTGACAACAGAAGCGGAAACAGAACCGGAATCTTCCAAGTTCAGCACAAAAGATGTGGTAACTGCTGTGATTGTATTCACGCTTGTAACCGCTGGAACAGCAACGGGTGTATTTGTGTTCCGGTGGAAAAAGCTGAAATCCTCCAGTCAGAAATAAAAAACGGGGAATCATCATCAAATTCTGTGAAAACAGAATTGGAAAGGAAGTGCATTGCTTTATGGCAGATTATACCGGACAATCCTGTTTTGTATGCCAAAAGCCATTCGAACCGGAGGATGATGTTGTTGTTTGCCCAGAATGCGGAACGCCTTACCATCGGGCGTGCTGGCAGCATTATGGGCACTGCATCAATGTGCATCTGCACGAAAACGGCGGAAGCTGGAAGCCGGTCGAAATTCCATTACCAGAATCGGAAACAGCATCGGAAACACGCCGCTGCCCTCGCTGCGGAACGGAAAATCCTGTGCATCAGGCATTCTGCGGACATTGCGGCATGATTTTAGAGGAGAATGGACAGCAGCAAACAGCACAGCAAAACCAGCAGCAGACTTGGCAGCAAAGTGCACAGGATATTTGCTGCGGATTAGACCCGAATGAGGACTATGAAGGGGAACGGCTGGAAGACCTTGCAAATTTCGTGCGGACAAATACCATTTATTATATTCCGGCATTTAAGAAGTTCCGAGAAACTGGCTCGAAACTCACCATGAATTTAATCAGTGCGGTGTTCCCACAACTGTATTTTGCCAGCCGGAAAATGTGGGGCATGACATTTCTGATTATCAGCGTGTTGCTGTTGTTGGATTTGCCGTCAGAACTGTATTCATTTGTCACCAACAATGATTCGATTTTGAGCCAGCTGCACAGCATGCAGCAGAGCATGAACAGCATGGGCAGTATGGGTGGCATGTACACCAATTTCTTGCAAGTGATGTCAGAACAGATTCAATCATTCTGCACGGCATTGCTGCCATATGAAACCGTCCTGCATACGATGCATATTATTTGTATGTATCTGAGCTTTGCGGTACGAGTATTGCTGTTTGCCTTTTCCAATTATATTTATTATCGGTTTGTTTTGCGAAAAGTGCACAGAATCCGAGCAGAGGGACTGCCCGAAGGCATGACCAAAGACCGTTTGCGAATGGCAGGCGGTACAAATTACTGGTTCGTTCTGATTGCCATTCTGGCACAGTATGCGGTGACCGTTCTGGTAACGGCTCTGTTCCTGCTGGGCATCAGCATGGCGTTTTAAGGTCGGGAATTTTGTAAAAAAAATTCCGGAAAAATCAGAAAAATGCTTGACAAGTCGAGCAGAGTTTGTTATAATAGATATGTTATCCTTGCTTGCACAATTGCAGGCGAAATCCAGAAGGAGGTGTTTTTAACGTGGCAAAGTTGAATGCAAAGTATGAGCTGATGGCTGTTTACAGCCTGGCAAAGGGTGAAGAAGTTGCAAAGGAACTGGTTGAAAAGTTCAAGAGCAAGATCGAAGCAGCAGCCACACTGGACGAAGTGAACGAGTGGGGCAAGCGGAAGCTCGCATACCCGATCAACGATGAACCGGACGGCTATTACGCACTGTATAGCTTCACAGCAACACCGGATTTTCCGGCTGAACTGGAACGTGTCCTGAACATCACAGACGGCGTTCTGCGGTTCTTGGTAACTGTTGCAGAATAAGACGTCTTTACGAAGAACGGTTTTTTTGAAAATATGAGGAAAGGAATGGAATGGGATGCTGAATAAAGTGATTCTGATGGGTAGATTGTGTGCTGATCCGGATTTCCGGCAGACACAAAGCGGCATTGCCGTGTGCAGAATTCGAGTTGCCATTGACCGGCCATATACGTCAAAGACCACCGGAGAACGACAGGCTGATTTTATCAATGTTGTTTGCTGGCGGCAGCAGGCGGAATTTGTAAGTCGGTATTTCCATAAGGGTTCAATGATCATTGTGGAAGGCAGACTGCAAAATTCGGATTATACTGATGGAAATGGTGTAAAGCACTATTCGATGGAAGTTCAGGCGGACAATGTAACCTTCGGGGAAACGAGAGCCGCTGCACAGGCAAACGGAAACTATACTGCACCATCAAATCAGAGCGGCTATCAGTATCAGCCGCAGTACCAGCAGCAGCCATCTGCACCGCAGGCAGCTCCACAGCAGCCAGCAGCAGCTCCGGCTCCGCAGCAGCAGAACAATTCTGTTCCGATCCAATTGGGCGATTTGAGCGATTTTGAAGAAATCCTCAGCGATGGAGAAGTACCGTTCTAATCAAAATTGCAGAAAACAAAAACGAAACTTGCGAAATGCAGTTAGGAGGATTTGACCATGGAAAGAGCACCAAGAATGGGCGGAAAAAGACCGAGAAAAAAGGTCTGCATGTTCTGCGTAGACAGAGTAGATGTCATTGATTACAAGGACATCGCAAAGCTGAGAAAGTGCATGACAGAACGGGCAAAGATTTTGCCGAGAAGAGTTACTGGCACTTGTGCATATCATCAGCGGAAGCTGACCACAGCAATCAAGAGAGCAAGACACGTTGCACTGCTGCCGTATGTAAGCGACTAAGCAGTACAAGTTGTGTACGATAGAGAAAGACGTTTCTTCGGAAGAGGAGGCGTCTTTTTTGTTGCATTTTTCCAAATAATTTTGGAACTGAAAAAGTTCATTCATTGTTTAAAAATAAATTTCTTCGGATTCTTTGGAGAAATCCCTTGATTTTTTGGCTGGCTTGTCGTATAATAAAAAGGAACGTGTTTCGATCCAACATCGACAAGGAGGGCAGGCAGTACTATGAAAAAGAAAAAATCATCCTCTCAAGGACTTCCGGAATATACAGGACGTTACCCAAAACCGAAGCTGCGATTTCGCCTGCGGGTTGTTTTCTTCATTTTTTTATCTTGTTTGCTGATAGGACTTGTTTTCTATCTGCTTGGTGTAAATTTTGATTTGTTTTCTTATTAAATTCCGAAGAAGCAATGCTTTTTTCGTTTTCCTATTGACAATTCCGAAAAAATGCGTTATACTGGATAGGCAGCCGTAAAGTACTAGATACATGGTTACTTTACAGGCTGTTCTACTATATTTTGTATATGTAAAGGGGAGCGTTCGCACTTATGATTTCTTATATTATTAAACGTGACGGCAGAAGAGAGTCGTTTGATTTAGACAAGATCGCAAATGCGGTATTTCGTGCAGCCCAGTCTGTTGGCGGAACAGATGCAGCCATGGCGAGAGATGTTGCCGAAAAAACCTGTGCATTGTATGAACAGCTGCACGGCAGTCAAGAACCGACCGTAGAAGAAATTCAGGACTTGGTAGAAAAAGAACTGATTGAGTGTGGACATGCCCAAACTGCAAAAGCATATATTTTATATCGCTATGAGCGTACCAGAGATCGGGAAGTCAAATCCAATCTCATGAAGATTATGAACGAGCTGACATTTGATTCCGCAAAGGACAGCGACATCAAGCGGGAAAATGCCAACATTGACGGCGATACTGCAATGGGAACGATGTTGAAGTATGGTTCTTCCGCTGCAAAGGAATTCTATGAGATGCGAGTTTTGAAGCCGGAACATGCTAAGGCTCACCGGAACGGCGACATTCACATTCATGACTTGGATTTCCTGACCCTGACAACAACCTGCTGCCAGATTGACTTGACTCAGCTGTTTCAGCATGGTTTCTCGACTGGACACGGCTTCCTGAGAGAACCAAACGATATTTCCAGCTATTCCGCTCTGGCTTGTATTGCGATTCAGTCCAACCAGAACGACCAGCACGGCGGACAGAGCGTCCCGAACTTTGATTATGCGATGGCTGGCGGTGTTAAGAAAACTTACCGGAAACGGTACTTGCAGAACGTTGCAAGAGCACTGGAGCTTTTGACGGACATTGAAGAACCACAGGCATTTGTAAAGTCCTATGCGGCTGCTATCCAGCAGGAAACGGGTCTGATCCCTTGTCTGGCAAATGACAACGGCTATCAGGAAGCAGAAGCACAGAAGCTCTCTGAACGGCTGACAGCCGACCAGATTGCAACCGTACAGGCGTTTGCAAAGAAGAATGCTTATCAGGAAACCAACCGTGCAACCTATCAGGCAATGGAAGCCCTGATTCACAACCTGAACACCATGAACAGCCGTGCAGGTGCACAGACACCGTTTAGTTCCATCAACTACGGAACAGATACCACACCGGAAGGCAGAATGGTGATTGAAAATGTGCTGCTGGCAGAAGAGGCTGGCTTGGGTAACGGCGAAACACCGATTTTCCCGATTCATATTTTCAAGGTAAAAGAAGGTGTGAACTACAACAAGGAAGACCCGAACTATGATATGTTTAAGCTGGCATGTCGGGTTTCTGCAAAGCGGTTATTCCCGAACTTTGCATTCTTGGATGCACCGTATAACCTCCAGTATTACAAGCCGGGTGACTACCGGACAGAAATCGCTTATATGGGCTGCCGTACCAGAGTGATCGGAAACGAATACGACCCGACCCGTGAAATTGTAACGGGCAGAGGCAATCTGAGCTTCACCTCGATCAACCTCCCACGGCTGGCAATCAAAGCAAATGGAGATATTGATAAATTCTTCACGCTGCTGAATAACATGATGGATTTGACCATTGAACAGCTGACAGACCGGTTTGCAATTCAGTGTCAGAAGAAAGTACGGAACTATCCATTCCTAATGGGACAGGGCGTTTGGTTGGATTCTGAGGGGCTTGGCCCAGATGATTCCGTTGCAGAAGTTTTGAAGCACGGAACGCTTTCTGTAGGCTTTATCGGCTTGGCAGAAACCTTGAAGGCATTGATTGGCAAGCATCATGGTGAGAGTGCAGAAGCACAGGAATTGGGCTTAAAGATTATTCAGACGATGCGGGATCGTACCGATTTGGAATCGAAGAAAACGGGCTTGAACTTCTCTGTTCTGGCAACGCCAGCAGAAGGGTTATCTGGTCGATTCGTTCGGATGGATCGGGAACGGTATGGTGTGATTCCGGGCGTAACGGATCGGGATTATTACACCAACTCATTCCATGTTCCGGTTTACTATCCGATTCGGGCAGTGGACAAGATTCGTCTGGAAGCTCCGTATCACGCCCTCACAAACGGCGGACATATTAGCTATGTAGAAATGGACGGCGACCCTGTACAGAACGTGGCTGCGTTTGAGAAGGTCATTCGCTGCATGAAGGAATCTGGGATTGGTTATGGCTCTGTGAACCATCCAGTTGACCGTGATCCTTGCTGTGGCTTTACGGGGATTATCGGTGATAGCTGTCCACAGTGCGGCAGAACGGAGCATAGCGGTGATGTTGGCTTTGAACGGATTCGGAGAATTACCGGCTATTTGGTGGGTACGTTGGATCGGTTTAATGATGCAAAGCGGGCAGAAGAACACGATCGTGTGAAACACGCTCTATAAAGACTGCATACAGAAATAACATGTATGATTGAAAATTCCTGTAAGTGGAAGTGGTTCTGCTTACAGGAATTTTTGCGGATAAAAACAAGAAAGGCAGGGGCTTATGATGCAGCTGCGAATTGCAGGAACGGTAGAAAATTCAATTGTTGATGGGGAAGGGATTCGCTATACCATTTTTGTGCAGGGATGTCCGCATGGATGTCCGGGCTGTCACAATCCGCAGACCCATGATTTTCAGGGCGGAAAGCTGGTAGATGCGACAGTATTGCTGAAAGAGATTGCAAGTGACCCGTTGCTGGACGGCGTTACATTCAGTGGTGGAGAGCCGTTTTGTCAGGCGGCAGCACTGGCAGAACTGGGGAAACAGGTGCATGATTTGGGGTTGAATCTGGTGACATATACCGGATATACACTGGAACAGCTGCTGGCAGACGGTCGGGAAGACTGGATGGCATTGCTGAACGAAACAGATATTTTAATTGATGGACGTTTTGAAGCGGACAAGAAAAGCTATGAATGCCGTTTTCGGGGCAGTACGAACCAACGCTATTTAGATGCAAAAGCGAGCGTTGCAGCCGGAAAAGCAGTTGCAGCCGCATTGGAATAATGGTTGCAGAAACTGCGGTCGAACTGCTCTAAAAATAAAACCAAATAGGATTGTATAAAAAAATCCCACAGGGAACGCATTCCCTGTGGGATTTTGTATTGTTTGCAAAAGTGAATATCATTCTCCCTGACAAGTCAGAACTGCACCAATGGTTTTGAAAATGATTTTCCAGTCCAGCCAATAGCTGCGGTCTTGAATGTATTGAATATCCAGCGCGACCCATTCCTCAAACGAAAGGCTGTTTCGCTGTGGCTGAATCTGCCAGTAGCAGGTCAGCCCCGGAGTTACCAACAGCCGCTGCATCTGGTACGGCGTGTATTTCTCAACCTCTCTTGGTAAAGACGGTCTTGGCCCTACGATGCTCATTTCGCCTTTCAAGATGTTGAAAAGCTGTGGAAGTTCGTCAATACTGGTCTTGCGAATAAAACTGCCGATTCGAGTAATGCGAGGGTCTTTTTTGATTTTGAACACCGGCCCATCCATTTCATTCTGTTGCAGTAGGCTTTCTAAATGGTCTTCTGCATGAACGACCATGGAACGAAACTTATAGAGTTTGAACTTTCGCCCATTCTTTCCAACACGATATTGTGAGAAAATCGGGCTACCATGTGGGTCATCCAGCACAATCAGCAGTGCAGTCAGCAGCATCAGCGGAGAAAGAACGATAATTGCAAGCAATGAGAAAAAAATATCTCTGGAACGTTGCAAAACGGCATAGACACGCTTTTTGTTGAGCAGGTCTTGTTCTAACCAGACTTTTTTCTGGCGTTTTTCGGTTAAGATTGCTTGGTTGGCTTTTGCCTCCCAAATCCATTCTGTTTGCATCGTACCATCCTCCTCTTGAAAAATAAATCCCCATATTCAAGCAGTGAAACGATACACCCTGTTTTACTGCACGCCGTTTTCTGTCAGTTGCTCTGCGAGTTCCATGCAGGTTTCTAACTCAGCCGTTCGCTGCTTTCGCTGCAACAGCTGTGCAGTTGCCTGAAAGTTTACAGGGCGAGTGGTGAGGTTGTGTGCGTCTGTACCCAGCAGGTGCACTTCTCCGTCTGAAAGCCAGCGGAGCAACTGCCGCCGCTGTCGCCAGCGAGCATGACAAAGAGAGCTACAGTTAATTTGTTTGTAGACGGGCAGTTCCATGACTGCCGCAAAGGTTTCTTTATTCCATAAACGGGAAAACCGCTCAATATGGGCAAATACAACTTGAATGTCATTTCGGTTGATGATGGTTTCAACATCTTTCAGCCGGAATCGGCGATAATATGGCAACTCCAACAGCAAGACATTTGTTCCAGCGATACAGAGCGGCTGTAAGTCCATCTGTGCCAATGCACTGGACATCGCAACCTCTGCCCCTAAACAAAGTTCTGGAATATCATCGGTATGCGGTTGGTCGGAAATAGTGGTTTGTAAGGCGGAAAAAGCCTTTTTGCGTCGCTGTAAGAACGCTTCTATCGATTCCTCTTCGCAGTAGAAATGCGGGGTCAGAACCACACGATTTACCCCTTGTGTGTGTTCTGCTCGGAGCATTGCGAGGGAAGTATTGATAGAATCAGAGCCATCATCCATCTTGGGGAGGATGTGGCAGTGAAAATCAATCGTCATAGGACTGCCTCCTTCTTAGGAAACAGGCTGTTTATCAGAATCTGTATCTGTTGTTGTAGAAACGGGTTCAGATTGCTGTGTGGAAGTGGAATGGGAGTGAGATTTCTTTTTGCTTCCAGTTCCGTTTCCGTAGGTATAATAAGAGCCTTTTTTATAATACTTCTTGTAATAGCCGCCCTGTTTGAAGTCCACTTCTGTCAGAACCAGTCCCAATACAGTTGCACCTGTTACAGAGATTGCCAGCAAAGCGGTTTCTAATTCCTTGGTTGTGGTAATATAGTAGCGTGCTACCATTAAGATGCCGCCAATGCAATCAGAAAGCCCCAGCACATCGCTAACAACATTCACCGGCGGTGTGTCGATGATGATGTAATCATACTGCTGTTCGGCTTCTTCAAACAGCTTTTTCATTGCCGAAGATGCCAGTAGTTCGGATGGGTTTGGTGGGCAAGTACCAGCTGTCAAAACATCCATATTTGGCAGTGGTGCAATGTGCCGTGCAGCTTGCCAGGTTGTCATATGCCCCAAAACTTCAGATAAACCGACCTTGTTTTCCAGCTTTAACCGCTGGTGCTGAACCGGTTTTCTCAGGTCTGCATCAATGAACAACACTTTTTTGTTCATCATTGCCATTGCCATTGCAATATTTGCAGCAGTTAAGCTTTTTCCGTCCGCAGCGTTTGGACTGGTTACAGCAACAATTTTATGAGCCTGTGGAGCAAGTGCAAACATCAAGTTGGTGCGGATGGAGCGGTAAGCTTCCGAACACGGGAACGGAATATCTTTTGCACAGAGCAGCATATTCCGCAATGCGGCTGGGCTGTTCTTTTTCTTGCGGCGTTTCCGTTTTCCACTGCGAGCTTCCACCATTTCCGGAACTTCACCTAAATAGGAGATGGAGAAAGATTGAAGGTCATCTTCGCCCTTGATGGTGCGATCCAACAGGTAAATTAAGACTGCAACGCCGGCAGAGAGGACAAATCCTGCTGCGGCTGCCATCATAGTAATTTTTTTCACATCTGGAGCGGAAGGGAATTGCGGTACTTCAGCATCGCCGATGACTTCAACAGACCCTGCACCAATGATACGGATGAGAAATGTTGGTGCAACTTCTGCATAGATGTCGCAGATCTCAGCGGACACATGTGGGTCTTTGGTCTGTGCAGAAATTTTCAGCACTTCCGTGTCGCCGTCCGCAGACATTGAAATTGCATCTTTGAGTTCAGAGGTAGAAATAATCCCATTTTTGACTGTAAAGCATTTTGAAATTTCTGATACTCCAAATTTGCTGACCAAATTCATACCAACCTGTTTCACAACGGTATCATTTTTCAAAATGACAATATAGGTTTCTACCAGTGATTTAGAAGCCATCAAATCCTGTTGGTTGATGGCAGTTTTTTCTTCGGAAGCATCTCCATTTTTTACATACATATAAGTGCTGGAGGTGTACTCCAATGGGAGGTAATACTTGCCGTAGGAAAATCCAATGGCACTGAAACAGAGCGTTACCAGTAAAATAATTGGCAGCCGCCGCACCAATGCTTTGAATAATTTTCCCAAGTCAATTTCGATTTCGTCATCTTGTTTGTTTTTGTTTTTTTGATTGAGAGTCCCCACTGTACCATATTCCTTTCTCGTTTTGGCTTGCCTTTTAGACTCGTCAAGAGAAGAAGATTGAATCGTGTATAAAAAGCAAAGCGTTTTTTAAGGTAATCTTATGATACCATGCTTTGCGGTTGTAGTCAATCATATTGTGAACATTCGTTTGAATTCAGCAATTTGCTGGAAAAATGCACAGACCGTGCAATTTTTTGCATAAACATTCAAAAAAGAGTGAGAACTGGGAGAGATGAAAAAGAACCTTTTTGGTTCTAGTGGAATGAAAACATCCCAGTCCTCATATGGTCTTTGATTATTTTTATTATATCATGTTG
>CABQIF010000035.1 GCA_902464115.1 uncultured Ruminococcus sp.
GCTATAATCAAAGAAAATCCCGTTGATCGGAGGAGGATTGCACCCTTGTTAAATCAATTTTCGAGAACAGAATTGCTTTATGGGAAAGCTGTCATGGAGCATTTTCAAAAGAGCCGAGTTGCTGTGTTTGGCATCGGTGGTGTTGGCGGCTATGCTGTAGAGGCGTTGGCACGCAGCGGCATTGGTACACTGGATTTGATTGATGATGATAAAGTTTGTATTACGAACCTGAACCGGCAGCTGTTTGCCCTGCGGAGTACCGTTGGTAAGTATAAAGTAGATGCTGCTGCGGAACGGATTCAAGATATTTGCCCGTCCACGGTGGTACATCGGCATAAGTGCTTTTATTTGCCGGAAACGGCTGACCAGTTTGATTTCCGACAGTATGATTATGTCATTGATGCGATCGATACCGTAACCGGAAAGCTGGAAATCATTCAGCAGGCAAAAAATGCAGGTGTTCCAGTGATTTCTGCAATGGGAGCTGGAAACAAACTAGACCCAACTGCTTTTCGGGTTGCAGACATCTATGAAACAAAAATGTGTCCGCTGGCAAGAGTCATGCGAAACGCCTTGCGGAAACGTGGCATTCAAAGCTTAAAAGTCGTTTATTCTGAAGAACAGCCTCGCCGCCCGTTGGATGATTCAGAAAATTCTTGCCGGACACAGTGCGTTTGTCCGCCGGGAACGGTGCGGAAGTGTACCGCTCGGAGAGATATTCCGGGTTCGACTGCATTTGTTCCATCCGTTGTAGGGCTGATCATTGCCGGAGAAGTGCTGAACGATTTGGCTGCACAGGTGGAAGAATAATCCTATTTGAGATGCCTTTGAAAAGGAAGTGACATTTGTCATCAAAACTGATGACATTTGACACTTCCTTTTTTGTTGGATTGGTTCTATAATAAGATTGTAAACCATTCACAGCAATTCGGAGGGACAAATATGGAACAAGTGGTTGTAAAAATTGACAATCTGGTCAAGCGATACAAGGAACTCATTGCATTGGATCATTTTTCACTGGAGATTCGAGCGGGAGAGATTTTCGGGTTGTTAGGGCCGAACGGCTCTGGAAAGACGACGACGATCAATTGTCTGCTTTCGCTGCTTTCGTTTGATAAAGGCAGCATTCAGATTTTTGGGAAAGAAATGTCGCCGGTTCGATACGACATCAAGCGGCAAATCGGTGTAATTATGCAGAATGTTGCGGTTTTTCAGGAGTTGACCGTCTATGAAAACATTGATTATTTTTGCGGGCTGTATATTCGGGATAAGGCAACTCGAAAACAGTATGTCATGGATGCGGTTCATTTCGCCGGACTGGAAAAATTTCTGAAATTCTATCCAAAAAAGCTTTCTGGAGGTTTGCTGCGGCGGTTAAATATTGCCTGTGGCATTGCACACAAACCAAAGCTGATTATTTTAGACGAGCCAACCGTTGCGGTTGACCCGCAGAGCCGAAATCAAATTTTAGAGGGCATCCAAAAGCTGAATGCAAACGGTGCAACGATTATTTATACCTCGCATTATATGGAGGAAGTCGAGCAGATTTGCACACGCATTGCAATTATGGATCAGGGAAAGAAAATTGCAGAGGGAACAAAGGAAGAACTCAAGCAGATCATCAAGAATACCGAAACGATTACCATTGAAGTGCCCATGTTGCCGGAAACTGTCTTGCAATCTATAGAGGCATTGGAACATGTTTATCAGGTGACTTATGAGCAGGAAGAATTAAAAGTTTACTGTTCCGGCGGTATGCATAATCTGGTAGATGTTCTACACATTTTGCAGGAGCAGCAAATTGCAATTGGTCGAGTTTATACAACCCTGCCGACTTTGAATGATGTCTTTCTGGAAATTACCGGAAAAGCATTGCGAGATCAGGAGGGATAAAGCGATGTTCTGGCATAATTTAAAATATGAAGTGTTGAGCGGCTTGCGGGTAAAGGATGTATTATTCTGGCTGATTCTGTTTCCCATCGTCCTTGCAACATTTTTCAAAATCGCATTCGGGAGTATCTATGAAAAAACAACGCTCTTCTCGACCATTCCTCTGGCAGTGGTCGAAACAACGGAACAGCCAGTCTTGCACACAGTATTAGACAATCTGGAATCAGAGAAAGAACCGCTGTTCGCAGTGACTTATACGGATGAACAAACCGCATTATCTTTGCTGAAAGAACAAAAAGTGGATGGCATTCTTTACGCTGGGGAAACCTTGTCGCTCAGTTTTTCCGAAAACGGTGTGGAACAGACCATTATCAAATCTTTTGCGGAACAATATCAGATTCAAAAGGCGGTGATTCAGCAGACGATGCAAACTGCTCCGGAAAAAATGGAAGCAGTGATTGCCGCTTTGAATGATACTGTAGTGGGCAATCAGAAAATTGCTATGACTTCTGGTAACGCAGATCCAACCACCAACTATTTTTATAACTTGCTTGCAATGGTGGCAATGTTCGGCTCTTTAACGGGTATGCATATTGTCATTAACGGACAGGGCAATCTTTCCGCACTGGGTGCAAGAAAATGCTGTTCTCCAACGCCAAAACTGGTGAGCCTGTTGGCGAGCTTGGTTGGCAGCTATATTTTGCAAGCCGTCTGCATGAGCATTGCAGTTACTTATTTGGTATTTGTATTAAAGGTGCAGTTTGTCGGAAACATTGGATTGATTTATCTTTCTGCGATTCTCAGCGGACTGTTTGGTGTTTCTCTTGGGTTTTTGATTGGTTCATTCGGAACGCTGCAGCAAGGGGCAAAAGTCGGAATCGCAATGACATTTTCGATGTTGAGTTGTTTTTGCAGTGGCTTAATGGCACAGGGAATTCGTCCTTATCTGGCAGAACATGTTCCGCTGTTTCACGCCATCAATCCGGCATCTTTGATTTGTGATTTATTTTATTGCCTGAATATGGATGGCAATTATCAACGATATTTGGTGAAATTGGGGACGATTTTAGGAATGTCGGTTCTCTGTACGATGATTGGATTTTTACTGACAAGGAGGCGGAAATATGCAAGTCTTTAAGGCGTTTTTGCGGATTCTGCGAAAAAAGCTGCCAACTGCAATGATTTGGGTGGTTGTGTTTTTGATTATCGCAGTTGGTGTGACCACGAACAACAGTAGGTCATTTTCCTTTGAAGAACAACAATTTCAAATCAGTGTATTTGATGAAGATCAGACTCCAGAAAGTCAAGCACTGGTTGCTTATTTGGGAAAGCATCATAACCTCGTTTCTGTTAAGCAGGAGCAGGATACCATTTTAGATATGCTCTATGATGAACGAATTGACTATGCCATGACGATTGCAAAAGGCTATGCAGAAAATTTGCAGGCTGGCAAGACGGATGCACTATTTACACATTATTATTTAGATGACCGCTATGCAAATACCTTGTTGGACAGTACACTTTCTGAATACGTGAAAACCGTATTAGCATATGAAACAAGCGGATTATCCTGTATGGATGCAATTTCATCGGCAGAAGCAGTTCTTTCCGAGGAAATTTCTGTAAACAGTGACCCGTTTGCAGAAACAGCGAATGCAGCTTCCCACAATGAAAGTTTCAGCTATTATTTTCAGTATCTGCCCTATATTTTCCTGTCGGTTTTAATTGCCGCACTTTCTCCCACTTTGATTGCACTGCAAAAGCGAGATATTCGCAACCGCACGAACTGTTCTTGTCTATCTTCCAGTTCGCAGACGTTGCAAATGTTGCTGGGCAGCGGATTATTTGTGCTGTTTGTCTGGCTGATTTTTATGGTTGCAGCACTCTGGTTCCATGGTGGTATGGTTACCGGAAAACTTTGGTATGCGATATTAAACAGCTTTGTATTTTTACTGGTAGCCGCTGCCATTGCGATTTTGTTATCAGCAGCAGCCCCCAGTGATACGGTTTTAAATGTCTGGAATCAGGTCATTGGCTTGGGGATGAGCTTTTTGTGTGGGATTTTTGTTCCGCAGTCGATGTTAAGCGATGGCGTTTTAAAGGCAGGGCAATTTTTACCAGCATATTGGTATGTTCGGGCAAATAATATGCTGTTTGGAATTTCGGGCGAAGTGTTTCAACCTCGTATATTTCTCCAGTATCTTGGTGTGGAATGCCTGTTTGCAGTGGCATTGTTTGCATTGATTTTTGCTGTGCAGAAAGCAAAACATGACCGTTCTGGAATTTCAGGAAACTAATACAAAATCAAGAAAAGGATGCTTCCAATTGCATCCTTTTTCTGTTTCTAAAAAGTGCTTGACCCCATTCCAAAAATGTGCTATACTCTTATTAAGATTCATTATCATGAACTATTCCGTGTTTGTACCAATCAGGAGGGCTTTTATCATGAAAGAACAGAAAATTGCAGATGGTATTGTGTATATCGGTGTGAACGACCACACGATTGACTTATTTGAAAGTCAATATGTCGTTCCGAATGGTGTTTCGTATAATTCTTATTGTATTCTGGATGAAAAAATTGCCGTTATGGATACCGTTGATTATCGGATGTCCGGTGAATGGCTGATGAATTTGGATGCTGTTTTACAGGGAAAAGTACCGGATTATTTGATTATTTCCCACTTAGAGCCAGACCATGCCGGTACGATCGCAGAATTTGTTGCACAGTATCCGCAGGTTACATTGGTTGGCAACGCAAAAACATTTGCAATGCTGCCGAACTTTTTTGATTTGAAAGACCAGCCGAAATTGACCGTTGCAGAGGAAGATACACTTTCCCTTGGTGCACATACATTACAATTCTTTATGGCCCCAATGGTGCACTGGCCAGAAGTCATGGTGGAATACGAGCAGAAAGAAAAGATTCTGTTTTCTGCGGATGGCTTTGGAAAATTTGGTGCATTGGATACAGAAGAACCGTGGGATGAAGAAGCACGCCGATACTATTATAATATTGTTGGGAAATATGGTGCACCGGTACAGGTATTGCTGAAGAAAGCAGCAAGGTTGGATATTGCAAAAATCTGTCCGCTGCATGGGCCAGTTCTGACAGAGGATTTAGGGCACTATCTGGAAAAATACAACCTTTGGAGTACTTACCAGCCAGAAGAACACGGCGTTTTGATTGCTCACGCCTCCATTCATGGAAATACCGCAAAGGCAGCGGAATTGTTAGCAGATTTGTTGCTGCGAGAGGGAGAAACCGTTGCCGTTGTGGATTTGGCACGGGATGATATGGCAGAAGCTGTTGCAAATGCCTTTCAATATGACCGGATGGTCTTGGCAGCAGCCAGCTATGATGGCGGATTGTTCCCACCAATGGAAGAATTTTTGCTGCACTTGAAGGCGAAGTCTTTCCAGAATCGAACCGTTGCTCTGATTGAGAATGGTTCTTGGGCACCGTGTGCAAAAAAATGCATGACAAATCTTTTGAACGAGATGAAGAAGATCACAGTTTTGGAACAGACTGTCACAATTCGTTCCACTGTAAAACCAGAAACAGAATCGCAGCTGCAAGCTCTGGCAGAAGCCATTCGGAAGGCATAACGGATGCAAGTACAGGAAATCTTACAGCAGCTGGACACCCTCCTGAAAAATAGCCGTTTGCAGGAAGCAGATGTATTTTTAAAAGAGCAGATCGCAGTGGCGGAGCAGGCAGAAGATTGGGAAACAGCTTTGACTCTCTATAATGAACAAATCGGATTTTTCCGAGATTGCGGACGGTTTTCGGAATCGCTTGCAGTTGGAGAAAAAGCTTTGGAATGTGTGGAAAAGCTGCATCTAAAACAGACCATTGCCCATGCAACCACGCTGCTGAATGTTGCCAATGCACAGCGAGCAGCTGGTATGCAGAAAGCTGCTCTGAACAGTTATCAGCAAGTGAAACAGCTTTATGATAGTTTGCTTTCGCCAACAGATGGAAGAGTTGCAAGCTATTACAACAATTTGAGTTTGCTGTATCAAGAAATGGGCGACTGGGAAGCCTCTTGTACGGCGCTGGAACAAGCGCTGCAAATTGTTACGCAGCAACCCGGTCAAGAGGGACGAGTTGCTATCTCTAAAGCCAACTTGGCAAGTTCTCTGCTGCATTTACATCGGGTACAGGACGCTTTGCCATTATTGAAATCTGCGTTGTCTTTTTTTGCTGGGCTAAGCCCCTCTGATTTTCATTATTCTGCTGCATTGGCAGCAATGGCAGACGCACAGTATCAGCTACAAGACTATGAACAGGCAGTGTGGTATTACGAAGCTGCCCTTTCAGAAATGGAACTGCACATGGGACGAGGGGCTGCTTATCAGATTGTACAGGAAAATGCAGACCATGCCTATGAAAAGCTGGGCGGAAAGCCAATTCGAAAGGGCATGGAACTTTGCCGGCAGTATTATGAAACCTTTGGAAAACCAATGTTACAGCGAATGTTTCCCGATATTTGGGATCAATTGACCATAGGACTGGCTGGAGAAGGTTCAGAATGTTTCGGCTATGACGATGCCTATTCCCAAGACCATGATTTCGGAGCAGGATTTTGTATCTGGGTACCGGATGAGATGGCAGAAGCACAAATTACAGCATTACAGCAGGCATATAATCTCTTACCAAAAACATATTGTGGAATTACCAGAAAAACAATGCCGCAAGGCGAGCATCGGGTTGGTGTTTGCCGGACATCTGATTTTTATCAGCGGTTGCTCGGCGTTCCAGGTGTTCCAAAGACGGAACAAGAGTGGCTGCAAATCGAAGAAGCTCAGTTGGCTGCTGCAACGAATGGAATGCTTTTTAAAGATAGCAATCAGGCGTTTTCTAAAATTCGCAACCAATTGCAGCAAGGCTATCCAGAAGCCGTTCGGCTGCGGAGGTTGGCTCAGGAAACTGCATGGATGGCACAGCGTGGGCAGTATAATGTTCCACGGCTTTTGCAGCGGAATGACTCGTTGACAGCGATGCTTGCCTTTTCGCATTTTGCAGAAAGTGCAATGCGTGCGGCTCATCTCTGTGCACGGAACTATGCACCTTATTATAAATGGCTGCTGCACAGTACGGAACAATTGCCGCAAGGAGCAGAACTTGCAGCATTGCTGCAAAAAAGTACAACACTGTCCATGAAACAATGGGAAACGGAAATCATTGCACCTGTTTGTGCAATCATTGCAAAACAGATGAAAGAACAAGGCATTTCCACACAGGAGGAATCCTATATGCAAGTACACGCAGAAGCAGCTGCACAGCAAGCGGCTTTGCTGGAACAAAAAGAAGCATTGGTTGAAAAAATTGTCCGGCTGGAATTTTCAGAGTTTGACAAGGTGAAAAATGAAGGCGTTCGGGCAGGTTGTCAGGACGACTGGGAAACCTTTTCGATTATGCGAAAAAGTCAGTATCTCACATGGAAATTGCCTATGCTGGAACAATATTGGACAGAATTACAGAGTGCCAGTCAGCGTGGTTGGAATCTGTTGACGGAAAAATATGCCCGTATGATGGCATCTACTGCACCAGAAGCCTATGCGGCTCTAAAAAAAGAACTTCCGCCCGTTTCCGAACAAAAGCAGGCACTTTGTGAGGCGATCGTTTCCATTCAAGTGAGCTGGATGGAGGATTTTGCAAAGCAGTATCCGCATCTTGCTGGGCAGGCACGCAAAATTCACACAGCAGAAGATACCGAATGGCAGACATCCTATGAAACATACTTAAGAGGGGAACTGCTGACATATTCGGAAGACCTGCTGCAAGCATATGGAGCGTGGATTGTAACACTTTACCAAGCAGGGAAAAATCTGGCGGAACAGATTATGACCAACACTGTCCATTTTTATCAATATCCATCGTTGGAAGCAGCAGAAAAACAGGTACAAAAATAAGACTTTACAACTGCAATCATTTGTTGCAGGATGAAAAAAGTCCAGCAGATTCGCTGGGCTTTTTTCACGTTTTTATTTGATTATGAAAAAATAAGGAGGTATTTCACCCATGCATACTGCAAAAAAACAATATGAAATGGATATGTGCAGTGGTTCAATTTTAAAGAAAATGTTGTTATTTACGCTGCCATTGATGTTGTCCAGCATTCTGCAATTGCTGTTCAATGCAGCAGATATTGTAGTGGTCGGAAAATTTGCCGGTGATAATGCATTGGCAGCAGTTGGCTCGAATACCGCACTGATCAACTTGTTGACGAACTTATTTGTAGGATTTTCGATTGGTGCAAATGTTACGGCAGCTCGACATTATGGGGCAAAGTGTGAAAAAGATTTGGAAGAAACCGTTCACACTTCCATTGCAATGAGTTTTGCAAGCGGGCTTTTGCTGATGATCGTCGGCTTGATCGGGGCAAAACAATTTTTGATTTGGATGCAGACACCGGAAGAAGTGTTACCGCTGGCAACGCTTTATCTGCACATTTATTTTATTGGGATGATTCCCAATATGGTCTATAACTTCGGTAGTGCCTTGCTGCGTTCGGTAGGAGATACTCGTCGACCGCTGTATTATTTGACCTTTGCCGGTTGTGTCAATGTTGTTCTGAACCTGCTGACTGTCATTGTTCTGCATCTGGATGTTGCAGGGGTTGCCATTGCCACTGTGATTTCAGAAACGATTTCTGCTTGTTTGGTTTTACGCTGTATGTGTAAGGAACAAGGAGCAATGCACTTGCAATGGAGCAAACTGCGGATTCACCGTGGAAAGATGCTGCAAATTATGAAAATCGGGATTCCAGCAGGGTTTCAGGGTGTTGTATTTGCTCTTTCCAATGTTGTCATTCAATCATCTGTTAATCTGTTTGGAAATATTGTGGTAGCTGGAAATTCAGCTGCTGCAAATATTGAAGGCTTTGTTTACATGGCAATGAATGCTTTTTATCAGGCAACGATTTCCTTTACCAGTCAGAATTATGGTGCAGGAAAATATAACCGTATCAACCGAATTTTGTTGACTGGGCAAGGCTGTGTCATTGTTGTTGGGCTTGTATTGGGAAATCTTGCGGTTTTGTTTGGACATCAGCTGCTTCATATTTATTCCAGTAATCCCGATGTCATTGCAGCCGGAATGGTGCGTTTGCATATTATTTCTGCAACTTATGCCCTGTGTGGAATCATGGATGTCATGGTGGGGGCATTGCGTGGCTTGAATTATTCTGTTTTACCGATGGTGGTTTCCCTGGTGGGAGCTTGTGGACTGCGATTGGTCTGGATTGCAACCGTCTTTCAGATGCCAGAATTTCACACCGTGCAAGTCGTATATCTGTCTTATCCGATTACTTGGATTATCACACTATCGATCCATATTCTCTGTTACTGTATCATCAAGCGGCGGCTGACGAAAAAACTCGCTCTGCAACCAGCGGTCAATTGAGAAAGCAAGAACCTTTTTACAGCGGTTGGAATACAATACAGTAAAACCATGGAATAGGAGGCACACGCCATGAAAATTGTAGTGGTGAAAACACCCAAACTGTTGACCGGAATTTTTCGGTTGGTTTTTAAAGTGAAACGGGCAGAACCAGAGTCCGACAGCTGAACAGAAACGAACATAGAGAAAAAACACTGTGGTCAATTTGACCATGGTGTTTTTGTTTTCACATCAAAAAACGTTTCAAAATGCCGGAAGTATCGGGAATTTTGACGGTTTCCTAACAAATTATTTTATCTTGGACATACTTTCTTGCTTGATTTTTGGAGCTTCGTTTGCTAAACTGTATGGTGGTTAGTTTGCACTAATGAAAAAAGGAGAATGATTGTTATGCTGCGAAAATGGATGCTTGCCCTCTGTTTTTGTTTGGGAATTTTAGGTTGCGGCTGTTCAGAAACGACTTCTAATGAATCTAGCACAGCCAGTTCGGAAGCGGTCACTGCAACCACACAATCTGCGGATGAAAAAACAACTCGGGATTTGTTTGCAATGGATACTTACATCACATTAACTGCCTACGGAAACCATGCAGAAGCAGGCATTTCCGCAGCAGAAGCCTGTATTCAAGATTTAGATGCCCGACTTTCTACGGGGAACAGCGAAAGCGAGATTGCAAAGTTAAATGCAACGGGTTCTGGAACGCTTTCCGAGGATACCAGTGCGATTTTACAGGAGGCAATCACGTTGTATCAAGATACAGATGGGGCGTTCAATCCGTTGATGTATCCGATTATGCAGGTATGGGGATTTCCAACCCATGAATATCGTGTGCCGGAGGATTCAGAAATTCAGTCACTGTTGCAGTTGACAGACCCCTCTAAGATGCAATTTTCAGCAGAAACGGGAGAAGTTTCCTTTTCTGTTTCCGGAATGGAACTGGATTTGGGCGGTATTGCAAAGGGTTATACCTCCTCTGCGGTGATGGATTGTTTTCGTTCCAACGGCATTACCAGTGGAATGGTCAGCTTGGGCGGAAATGTACAGACGATTGGAGCAAAACCGGACGGCAGCCTTTGGAAAGTGGCAATTCAAAACCCAACTGCTGAAGAAGATGCTGATTTTCTTGGTATTTTAGAAACAAAGGACTGTGCGGTTATTACATCAGGGGGATACGAACGTTATTTTGAAGAAAACGGTGTACGGTATCATCATATTATGGATCCTGCAACTGGAAAACCAGCGGAAAGTGATTTGACTTCGGTGACAATTGTCAGTGAAAATGGAACATTGGCGGATGGACTTTCTACCGCTTTGTTTGTAATGGGATTGGATAAAGCAATTGCCTATTGGCAAGCACATGCTTCTGAATTTGATGCAGTTCTTTGCACAGAAGACGAAACATTGTATGTCACAGAGGGCATTCAGGATGCTTTTTCCGCCAATTATCCATGTGAGATCATACAACAGAAGGGAGCAGAATCATAATGCAGGGGAAACATACACCTTGGGCATCGTTGCTCGGATTTTTGCCAGCAGCACTTTTGGCAGCGTTTGTAACCGTATCGCTGCACAATTACACTGCACCGATTTTCTCGGCAGAACAGGAAGATACGGCAGTTTCTACACAGGAAACCACTGCAAGTGGGAAAAAATCCAGTTCTAAAACGGCAGCGGTTACAACAAAGGCAGCACCAACAGTAGAACCATTGGCAGAACAGACCGGCGGTTATAAAGACGGAACTTATACCGGTTCTGGAACGGGATTTTCCGGAGAAATTACGGTACAAGTCGTGATCGAAGGTGGGAAGATTACCGATATTACCATTGTCAGCACGACCGATGACAGCCCTTATATTGACAATGCTTCTGCTCTGCTGAAAACCATCATTGCAACCCAGAGCACCAATGTGGATACCGTTTCTGGTGCAACTTACAGTTCTGTTGGGTTAATTTCTGCTGTTCGGGATGCACTGCAAAAGGCTGGCGGCAGTAGTGCAGGGAATTCGGCTCTTCCAACGTTAGTCGCTGCTAACAGCAATGCGTCTGGAGATGCCCCTTCCATTTCTGCTGTTTCTGAGCCGTCTTCTTATCGGGACGGAACATATGTTGGAACAGGCAGTGGATTTGCCGGAGCAATTACCGTGCAAGTTACTGTATCTGACGGAAAAATTTCGGATATATCGGTATTGAGTGCCAGCGATGACAGCCCTTATCTGGACAATGCAATGTCCTTGCTAAATAATATCATTGCTTCTAATAGCACGAATGTAGATACCGTTTCTGGTGCAACCTTTAGTTCTGTGGGATTGATTGAAGCGGTTCGAAATGCGTTGGCAAATGCCGGAGCAGATAGCGGAAACAACTCAGAAGAAACCACGCCAGTAGAAGTGCCAAAGGGCAGATTCCCATATCCAGATGGTGTTTACATAGGCAGTGGAGAAGGATACCGAGGAGAAACAACGGTAGCAGTTTCATTGAAAGATGGAACGATTGATAATATCATGGTCATGAACACAGAAGATGATGCTGCTTATTTCAAGCGTGCAGAATCGTTGCTGAAACAGGTATTACAGCAACAGACAACAGATTTGGATGCCATCAGTGGGGCAACTTTTAGTTCAGAGGGCATTTTAGAGGCAATTGCTGACGCATTGGAGCAGGCAAAGCAAGCCAACTCTGGCAATCAGACCACAACAGTGACCACAGCTCCAGTAGAAACCACAACGGCAACAGTAGTAACAACAAGACCGGTGGAAACGACAGAACCGACACCATCTTTATACATAGACGGGGAATATATCGGTTCTGCGTCCTGCTATCCAGATGATGACGAAGACTTTTTGCCTTATGATTTAACTGTGAAAGTCTGCATTGAGAACGACCAAATTATTTCTATTACAGATGTAGAAGGATTTGGTTCAGACTATGACGCTGCGAATGATTGGTATATTGACCGAGCACTGAACGGAACAAAGAAAATTTCCGGCATTGCTGCACAGATTTTAGCAGCACAGACAACAGATGTAGATGCGGTTTCTGGTGCAACTTGTTCTTCAGACGCAATATTAGCTGCCGTGCAAGATGCGTTGCAGCAGGCATTACGGGAGGGATAAGCGGATGCAATTCTGGATTAAATTGTGCAATTGTGTGCTCGTGGTTGGGTTGCTGTGTGGCTATCAGGCAATTCAAAATCACCGCACACAGGAGGAAGAGATTGCAAAGCTGGAAGCACAACTCCAGCAGCAAGCTACAGCTGCGGAAGATACAGAAACTGTGGATTTTCCCTATCAAGACGGCGTTTATGAGGGGGAAGCACAGGGTTACGGCGGAACAGTTGCCGTAGAATTGACCATTGAAAACGGAAAGTTTACGGATTTGACGGTTGTTTCAGCGGAAAAAGAAGATGCTGCCTATTTTGATGCAGCAAGCAGCTTGCTGGATACGATTCTGGAAGAGCAGTCCACGGATGTGGACACTGTAAGCGGTGCAACATTTAGTTCAAATGGTATTATTCATGCGACAGAGGACGCATTGAGAAAGGCGGAGAAATCAGAATGAAGAAAAAAACCATTCCAGCAAAAAAGCTGCACGCTTACATTCGAGCAGCGATTCAAGTTGTGTTTTTTATATTTTTCCCATCTGCCTTTACCACTGCTTTTTCTGCAATTAAAAGTATTTTTACACAGATCGGCAGTCAAGCACCGATTGCATGGAGTTCTTTCCTGACAGTCTGCTTGGCACTCTGTGCGTTTACGATTGTATTTGGACGATTCTTCTGCGGCTATGCCTGTGCATTTGGTTCATTGGGCGATGCCGTCCGAAGCCTTTATGTTTTCATCTGCAAAAAATGCAAGAAGAAGCCGATTACTTGGAAACCGAAAAAATTGCCACTACATTTCCTGAAATATGGCGTTTTGTTGGTTGTAGTATGTCTTTGCTTTACAGGCGTATACAGCGATTTAAAGGGCTGGAATCCGTGGGATGTCTTTTCCATGCTGCGAGCAGGAAATATTCATATAGGTAGTTATTGGCTCGGTATCATTTTATTAGCTGGCATTCTTGTAGGAATGGCACTTTGTGAGCGGTTTTTCTGCCGGTTTTTGTGCCCGATGGGAGCAGTTTTTTCTTTATTGCCCATGCTGCCGATTTTCTCTGTACGGAGAAAGCAGGAACAATGTGCAAAAGGGTGTTCTGCTTGTACACGCTGCTGTCCAGCAGATTTAACTCTTCCGGAAGCAGGCAGCTGGTCTGTAAATGGAGAGTGTTTTCAGTGTCAAAAATGCGTGGATATTTGCCCGAAGAAGAATGCCCACAGCGGAATTGGCAAGCTGAGAGGCAATGAAATCTGGTTTACCATCTTGCGTGCAGTTGTTTTGGGCGTAGTGCTGGTATTAGCAGGTATTTAAAAGACCAATCATTATAATTCCAATCAGTTTTTTAGCCGTTCCTTTCACAGCTTTTGTGAAAAAGGGAGAAGAATCAAAAACCGCTTGACTTTTTACAGTTCCCATGATATACTGCATATGATTAAAATTGTCGACTACAAAGCAGAAAGTTAGTGGGTGCTAATGACAAAGAAACCAATTCAAAAACAACAAATTCTTGTAATTGGCATATTTCTTTTTTTGTTGCTGGCAGGAATTTTGGGCAGTTATTTTGTGCTGCATCGTTCGATTCCGCATCGAGTTGTTGTAATTTCTCAGGATGGAAAAGAAGTGCAGCGGATTGCAATGGATACGGTAAAAAATCCTCATATCATTGAAATTACGGGTGAAGATGGTGCGTGGAATCGAGTTTGGATTTCCGAAGACAGTGTAAAGATGGAATCGGCAAGCTGTCCAGATGGGCTTTGTGTGCATCAGGGAGCGATTTCAGACGGGCTATTGCCCATTGTCTGCCTGCCGAATAAAGTACAGATTCAAATTGTTGAGGATAACGAAGACTCATCAGAAACGGAGGAGTTTGATGCAAAAGTCGGTTAAACATCTGGTAACACTTGCTATGTTTACGACCATGGCACTGGTGATTTTTGTTGTAGAAGCACAGATTCCCGTTCCTGTTCCGATCCCGGGCATCAAGCTGGGACTTGCCAATATTATTACGCTATTTGTCTTGCAGAAATATCGGGTGCGAGATGCACTTGCAGTGTTGGTTTTGCGGATTTTCTTGGGGTCATTATTTACTGGAACACTGGTCAGCTGCTTGTATTCGTTGAGTGGCGGTTTGTTGTGTTTGGTTGGAATGGCATTGCTGTGTCGATTGTTACAGAATCGGTATTTGTGGTTTGTCAGCGTTTGCGGTGCGATTCTGCACAACATCGGACAAATTCTTGCAGCGATGTTGGTAATGCAGACCACGCAGGTAATCTGGTACTTGCCATTCTTGTTGATTAGTGGCTGTGTGACAGGTTTGTTTACTGGGTTGGCAGCAACTTATTTGATTCGGCACTGGAAACGAACAGAATCTGCAAAGCAGAAAAAGGACGAAACAAAGACGATTTCAGCGGAACATCTTGCCTAAAGGCAATCCGCTGAACCGTTTCTTTTTTCCAGAATGAGTTAGCGATAAATAACTTCTAAATTCCAGATAGAACCGAAAAATTTGTAGAAATTGTTTCCAATTAGTTAGCTATAGCTAACCTTTATGTGGCATAGTTTACCTACTGCGGTAGGTTGCTATAGATTGATATTTTATGGAGGGTACTTATGAGAAAGCACACACAAATTCGGATTGCCAGTGCTGCAATGGCAACGCTCTTGGCAGCAACACAAATTGCAATGCCATTTCCGGCAATTGCAGCAGACGAGGATTATGTATATTGTGCAGCTGCATTGAGCTGGGCAGAATACTGGGAACAGGAAGGCGTTTTCCTGAGCGATGATGCTTCCGGCGATTGGGCAGCTGCTTCTGCGGATCAGGATACCAGAGGCGAATCTGACTTGGGTGCATATGATACGGTTACTCGTGCGACCAGCAACCATGGCTTACACCGTGGCAGCTATCAGTGCACTGTAAAAGTTTATGACACCGATGGCAACGCTTATGACTATACCGGAAAGGGTAATGGAGAATCTGTTGACGTTGTAAAGGGCGACAATGGCACGATGATTACTGTTGATGGAAAAGAAGTTGGAACTTATGACCATTCCATGATTTTAGGGCCAAAATATGTTCCGGTTGCTGTTCCAGCACCCCTGTATGACGATTTCAAGCAGAAATATAGCGTTCTGGAAAACGGCGATAGCATGGTTGGCGGCTATACCGAAAAGAATCTGGTAGCAATCAATGAAACAGTAGATGTAACTGCTGATACAGACGGTTTAAAGACCGTTTCTCAGAATGAAGATGGCACTTATACATTCTCAAAGCGTGCAGAAACCAATGTTGGTAAGACTGTAGATGAAAATGCCGTTGAAATTTCTGATGTGAAGTACAAGTCAGGATATGGCGATTTCCTGCGGGTGGACATTGGCGGTGACTACGGCGATTTGGGTGCACATATGTATGCCGTTCGCTGGGATTACTATGGCGATCAGGATACTGTTCTGGCTTCCTATGGTACAAAGTTTGCAGCAGATAACTGGATGCACAAGTCCATGGGCATTCAGCTGGGTCTGACAAAGAGCTTGCGTTGCCAGTTGCCGACTGGTTATGAAAGCGGTGCAGGCAAATGGAATGTGACGGTTTATGCAACCGGCTATCAGGATTTCACTTTTACCATTGAAGCTGCTCCGACGGAATATGTATACGGTACCATGAATATTCCGTATGCTGACTACTACTATGGCGAACTGGGCAACAAGACCAACACCACAGACGGCACAATTTCTTATACAGCAGATTTGGCTGGCGATGCTGGTATGCGTGCAGAAAATACATATGATGCAGTAACCTCTGCAACTCAAAAAAAATGGACAAAACAGGCAGGTACTTATACTTCCGAAGCAGATGAAAATGGCGGTGGTAAGATTCTGGGTGTTCAGGGCGTAGAAGTTGCCATTGAAAAGAATCTGTATAACAGCTTGCTGGCAGACAAGGAAAGTGGTAAGACTTCTGGTACACTGGGTAGCCTGTTTGATTCCTTTACCGTAAACGAAGACCAGAACGAACCGCAGGCTTACAAGGAATTGTATGCAGATGGTACACTGTCTGCAACCGTTGCTCAGAAGGCAGAGGTTGACCTGAGCGATGTTACCCCAAGCATCAGCACCGACACTAAATATGGCGACTATGAAATTGATATGGACGGTTTTGATTTAGGTGATGATACCGTTTATGGTGCAGTGGTAACCATGAAGGATGGCAAGCAGTATGGGCTGCTGCATCTGGAAAACATCTGGAAAGGCGGTCGAGAATTGGCTTGGTCTGTTGGTGTCAAGACACAAGAAGTACACGGAAATACCTTACGGTATACACCATATGTAGAAACTTCTGGTGCAACCGTTGCAGAAGTCACTTATCTGACCAACACTGGTATTTATAGCGTTCACAGTGCAGATGGCTTGTATCTGCCGAAGAAGCACACTGCAACCGTTACCGCAGAAGATACGAATGTAACTGCTGGTACTACAAACGTAACCATTACCGATTTGCCGGAAGACTTCGGTCTGTCTGTTGCAGTTGCAAATCTGGAAGGTGCTGCTTATGCAGACGGAAAGCTGACGTATGATGCAGCTGCTGCAAAGCCAGGTAAGTACAGCATTGATGTCACTGACAGCAACAATGTTTATGCACATTTCACAACAGACCTGCTGCTGACAACCGAAGCAATTCCGGTTGCTTATGATGCAGAAACCAACAAGCTGACCATTACAGACGGTTCTACCGATGCAGACCTCACTAATTACGTGAGCAATCTGGCAACCGTTACGGTAAACGATACTCCTTACAGTGCTTCTGGTCGTGGAGCTGTTACCATTGTAAAGGAAGATGGAACGGTTGATTTCTCTGCTGTAAGATCGTTCCGTGGAGAAACCACAGAAATCTTTCCGACTGCTGGCGAATATACCTTGAAGCTGACGGCAAATGGTTATCTGAATGATTATACCTTTACTGTTACTGTTCCGGAAAAAATCATTGAAAAGGGTGATGTAGACGGCGACCAGACCATTTCTGTTAATGATGCCGTAGTGCTCTTAACTTATTATGCAAAGAAAGCTGCTGGTCAGGATGTATCTCAGGATGAAACCTTTAAGAATATTCTGGTAGGCGACATCAATGGCGATGGCGATTTGTCGGTAGACGATGCTGTTTCCATTCTGACATACTATGCAAAGAAGGCTGCTGGTCAGGATGCAACTTGGGACTAATTTTTAAGCGACAAAATTCGTTTTGTTACATAAGAAAAAAGCTGGTGGGAGTGGAAACATTCCTACCAGCTTTTTTATTGAT
>CABQIF010000036.1 GCA_902464115.1 uncultured Ruminococcus sp.
CTCGCCCACACCTCGGCAGCATTTTTGAAAAACTGCTGCACCGAAAAACTTTTTAGTTGCCTGCGGCTCGGTTCTTCTATCACAATTCCAATAAAAAAACAGGAATCTCTCTGATTTGAGAAATCCCTGCTCTTTTATCAATGATTAGAAACCGTTCGGTTCAACCACTCTGTCATTCCAACCATTAAAACGGCAAACAACAATAAATAAACCGGATAACAACCAATTCCAATCTTCCCTGCCAACACACCAAACAGCGGCGGCATAAAGGTTGTTCCCACATAGGCACACGCCATTTGAATCCCAATGATCGCCTGCGAATACTCCGCCCCAAAATGCGTTGGTGTTGCATGAATGATTGCCGGGTAAATCGGTGCACAGCCCAGTCCTGTAATCATCAGCCCAATTTGTGCCGGCAATGGACTGGATACCGGAATCAGAACCAACAGAATTCCTGCAATTGCAATGGCTGCTCCACAGCGAATCATGTTGCGGTCGCCCCATCGGTCTGCCAAAAAACCACTGAGAAACCGCCCAACAGTAATTCCAATCAGAAACATCGCTGCAAACTGAGCGGCAGTTTCTGCCTCCAAACCTCGATTCTGTACCAGATAGCTGCTCGCCCAGAGCATTGCAGTTTGCTCCAGTGCACAATAAGCAAAAAACGCCAATAACACCATCGGAACGCCCTTAATCCGAACTGCTTGCAACACGCCGATAGACTTCGGCGGTGTTTCCCCAGTCGCTTCCGGTTTCCGAACAGCTACCCGTTTCCAGAGTGGCAGGCTGCAAAGTAAAATCACTGTCAGAATGATTTGTAAGATCCCAACAGTTCGATAGCCCTGCTGCCAGCCAAGTTGTCTGGTCAGGCAGAAGCTCATAATGTAGGGGCTAATGGCTGCACCCACACCCCACATACAATGCAGCCAGCTCATCTGTCTGGAGGAGTAGTGCAGTGCCACATAATTATTTAAGGCGGCATCTACCGCACCTGCACCCAATCCATAGGGAATTGCCCAGAGGCAAAGTGCTAACATCGAGTTGGAACACGAGAACCCGAACAGTGCCGCAGCGGTCAAAAAAACGCTGCACGCTGTTACCAGACCTGTTCCAAACTTTTTATTCAATCGGTCGCTCATCAGGCTGGAAAAAATCGTTCCAAACGAAATGATCATGGTAATGATTCCAGCGTAAGAGGTCGCCACACCCAATTCTAGATGCATCACCGGCCACGCTGACCCCAGCAGAGAATCCGGCAGTCCCAAACTGATAAACGCCAGATAAATGAGGACAAGTAAGAATGTCATCCAATCATCCCTCTATTTTTTAAAGTAATGCGATCAAGTCCTTGCGAATGCCTGCATAATGTTCATCCACCAGACCAAAATCCAATGCCTTATACGTCCACATCGCTCTGCCAATGCCCAATTCGGTAAAGGCTGCATGAATTGCCTCATACCAGCAAACAGTATCTTCCGGAGCTGCCCGGTCAATCACGCCATATTCGCCACAGTACAAAGCAACGCCTCGCTCCTCTGCAATTTTCACTGCCGGACGGAACAATTCCAGGAAAAAGTCTGTTCCCTTTGTATCAGAAGAAACCAGTTCCAGAATATCGGACATTTCTGCCGGCATCATCTTTTGCGAAAGCTGCTTGCAGGTTGCAGTATCCAACGGATAACCAATCCGGAAATCTTCCGGCATACCATCTACCCAATACGCCCCCTGATGGGTGAACAGAATCGGTTCATAGCAATGGAACGAATAAACAATATGTTCATCCGGTGGCAGAATCAAATCTTTTACAGACATGATGCTATTATATCTTGCACCGCCAATCAGCAAATCGGTTTCTTTTGTCACACGGCGAATCCGTTCTACTGCACGCAGTGCCAGTGCGTTCCAAGTTTCTGCAACGTCAGGGTCTACAATTTCGTTCAGCAAGTCGAATGCAACAAAATCGGAATATTTCCCGTAACGAGCTGCCAGCTTATCCCACAGGCACAAGAACCGTTCCTGCAAAGCTGGGCTTTCAAAGAACGATGCACAATCCTTTGCTTCATCGAATGCATAGCCAGCAGTCTTGTGCAGGTCTAACAGAACATGCAGCCCTGCTTTCTTGCACCATGTTAAACAGCGGTCAATGTAAATGAAATTTTCATCTTTCAGTGTTCCGTCTTCCTCTTCGATGAGAGAATAGTCTACAGGCAGGCGAACATGGTCAGCACCCATTGCCCGAATGTCTTGAATGTCCTGTTCTGTAATAAATGTTTCGAGGTGTTCCCGATCGGTCAAATCCCACTGGGAAAGCCAGCCGCCGAGGTTGATTCCCTTTTCAAATCCGTTCCATGTTTTCATGTAAAATCTTCCTTTCTGTATTGGTAATGGGGTGTATAAAATCGTCTGTATTGACTGCAAAAAACGAGCAGCAGGCAAATGCGGTCGAGCTGGCTCAGCTCGGCGAGGGGTGCAGGGGGCAAGCTGCCCCCTGCAAAGAGTGGACAATCAGCAGTAACAGGAATCTAAGAAAAATCGTCAAATGCTGTTCGCCATTCTAAAAACATAGAAACTTCCTGCAAACTGCAATCTAAGAAACATTCATAAGCAATTCGGACAACGTAACTACTGGCGAACAGCACACAGGCAGACAGCGAAGCGATTCTGCCGAACCGGATTTGAGTGGTTTCCCTAAGAATCATGTTTCACATGAAACAGTTGCAATGGAAATGCCTTACAGAAAATCCTGCTCTTAGGAAAAACAGATTGCAAAATCTAATTTGCTTCGCAAACGTGGGCTACTCGCCCACACCTCGGCAGCATTTTTGAAAAACTGCTGCACCGAAAAACTTTTTCGTTCGCCTGCGGCGTGCATTCTTTTTCATCGCTCTCTATCTGTCATTATACCCATTTTCCCATAAAATTCATACAAAATTTGTTGCTCTTTTATCAAATCTGTTCTATAATAAACAAAAGGAGGTAACACACTATGACCTACCATCGAGAACTCCAACACCGCCTATTCCGACAACAAGAAGAACAGGTGCACCACATGGAATACCAACAGGAATTTCAATACTACGAGGACGTTGCAAACGGCAGATTAGACCGCATTCACCTGCAATTGCTCCAGCCAAAAGATATTGTTATATACAATGATGGCGAATATGGCATGCTCTCCAAAGACCCGCTTCGCAATCTGCGGTATCATTTTGTCGTAACCGTTGCAATGATTACCCGCCTTTGTGTGGAACACGGGTTGGAACAGGAACTTGCCTACACCATGAGCGACCTGTACATCAATAAAATGGATGAACTGCAACAAGCAGAACAAATTATTTCCCTGCAAAATGATATGCTGTTAGACTTTACACAGAAAATGGCAGACCTCCCAAAACGCCATGGATATTCCATCCATGTGATCAAAGGCATGGAATACATCTGCCGTCACCTGCATCAACGGCTGACCGTTGCAGAAGTTGCTGCTGCCCTCTCTGTAAACCGCAGCTATTTTTCTGCCCTGTTCGCCAAAGAAACCGGTTGTTCTGTCAGTCAGTACATCCGACAGGAAAAATTACAGGCGGCTGCGAATATGCTTCGTTTTTCGGATTACTCTTATGCTGATATTGCAGAATATTTCGGCTTTTCTTCTCAGAGTCATTTTATTCAATGCTTTCAAAAATGCTATGCCTGCACGCCAGCAGCGTTCCGGAAACGATATTTCCAGAAAACATTTACCGTTCCCCCAACCCCTGAACCACCCGAAAAATAGGCAAAAAAATATCCTGATGACAACGGTGCCATCAGGAAAAGAAGGAATAATAGAAAATAAAACAAAAACAAGGGGAATTGGGGATTATGAAATCCAATTTTTAAGATAGCACAGAAACCTTAAAATAACCTTAAAAGTAAAAGCCGACTCTTTAAAGTTTACAAAATCAGGAAGGATGACCATTTTATGAAACAAATTGTATTTGATATGGACGGTGTCCTATTTGCCACGGAAGCCCTCAGCGACCGCCTTTGGAAAGAGATGATGGAAGAACGGGGAACACCTGAGATGACCGCAGCATTACAGCAGTGTCGAGGCAGAAACCGCACGGATACCCGTGCTTTTTTCGCAAGCCACTATCCAAATTTTCCCTATATCGCCATGGAAACCGAAAAACGAAACCGTATGCTGGTAGCGTTGGACAAGGATGGCATGCCCACCATGAAAGGGGCAGAATCCCTCTTGCAAGCGTTGCAGGATGCTGGCTGGAGCGTTGCCCTTGCCACCTCCACCAGCCGAAAAACCACTATGCATCACTTAGAATTATCTGGATTCATCCGCTATTTTTCTGTCATTGTCACGGGTGATGAGATCCAGCACGGCAAGCCCCATCCAGAAATCTATCTGACTGCCTGCAAAAAACTGCACAGCAAACCAGAAGAAACCTATGCTGTCGAGGACTCTGAAAACGGTGGAACAAGTGCTTGTGCAGCAGGAATGCGAGTGTTACTTGTTCCTGACCAAGCGATCTTATCGGAATCCCTCCAGCAACGGGCAGAGGCAGTATTGCCATCCCTTTGCGAGGTACAAGAACGGCTGCTTGGAACACGATAATTGCATTAAAATAACAAGATTTACCATGAAAACAGTTCCGAATTTTCGAGCAAAATTTCGGAACTGTTTGCTCTTCTCAACGCTCAATTTTTTTGTTATGATAAGAACAACAAATTACAAAGGAGTTGGGCGTATGATTTTATTGATTGTCTATTTTATCTTGGGGTATTGGTCTGTTGGAAGAACCATCTATGGGAATTTGATTGCCTACACAGATGGATTCAATCTGTTCTTGAAAAAGTGTGTTTATGCAATTTTTCTCGGATGGATTACCATTCCATGGGCATTGCTGAAAATGCTGTTCGGAAAATAAAAACAATCCCGACTATCTGCTCTATAGATGGAGCAAGTAGTCGGGATTGTTTGTTTCATTGCAAAAGGGACTGCCAGTAATTCGGCAGCCCTTTTTTCTACATTTTATTCTTCTAAACGCATTTAGAATGTGATGCTGTCCAGAATCGGCTGTGCATAGTTCATGATCGTTCCAGTACCGCCAAAGTCTGTAAAGGTCACACCACAAATGGTATCGCCTACAAAGAAGAAAACAGACATATTGGTCGTAGTAAGCTCGCTGACATCCATGGTATAAACAACACCATAAGCATCTTCGCCATTCAGCGTATCCCATTCGGTATCTACAACGGTTGCCTGTGATTCCATTACTGCACCAACAGATTCCAGTGCTTTCTTGTGGTCATCAAGGCTAACGCCCATTGCAGAGGCATCAAACTGCTGTACAAAGAATGCACCGGTCATATCAGACAGATACCACATCGGATAGCCCTGTGTTTCGCTCTTTGTCCAATCCGGAGAAACCTTCAGCGTCAAGTTATCCACCGTTTCTTCCTGTGTCAATTCTGCTGCCAGAGCTTCAAGGTCAACTTCCTTAGTTTCGCTGGTTTCTGCATCTGCTTCTGCATCATCTGAGCCTGTTGTTGTTTCCGTTGTTTCTGCTTCTGTTTCTGCTTCTGTGGTTTCTGCCTCAGTTTCCGCTTCGGTTTCTGCCTCTGTAGTAGCCTCAGTGGTTGCTTCTGTAGTAGCAGCTTCCGAAGAAGAAGAGGAAGAATCTGCATCAGAACCGCAGCCAACAACGCCAGCTGCCAGAACGATCGCACTTAAAAATGCAAGTACTTTTTTCATTGTTTGAATCTCCTTTTTTCCAAATCCATTAATGGTAAATCCAACTTTACTATAACATATTTGAAACAAAAAGTCAAACCGTTTCTCGATTTTCAGCGTTTCTTACAGTTTTCATGGGATGGAACGGGAAAAAGGCAACAGAACAACAATGATTCTTTCACAGCCCATCTGAAATTCAGAAAAACTGCCGTTTACAGGGCAAAGAAGTGCTGGGTTGCAGTGAAAGTTTCCTGCGGAGCGAGTTCCTGATAGCCTGTTTGTTCCTTCGGAAGATTCAGGTTCGGTGCATCAATCATAGCAGTCATTGGCTCTGGGCAGAAATAACCGTTGTGACCCTTGTCGTTCCACAAAATCCAGAACCGATAATTTTCGGATACTTCATAACCAATGCCCTTGCCAGTCTTGGTATCCACTGCAGTCAGACCATAGAACGGCTTTCCGTTCAAAGTCTGAGCAGTTGCAGTATACATGTCATTATCGATATTCTTCAGAACCGGACACATTGTACCGTTCTTATACTGCAAATCGTAATCAGACAGCGGCAGAATTTCGCAAGTTGGCAGGCAGCGTTCATTCAGCACCCACTTTTCTGTGATCGGAACGGTAATCCGGCTATCTGCTTCGGCTGCACCAACTACAAACGGGCTGTTGATGGTGGTATGGGTTGCCAGTGACATTGGCATTTGCTTGTCTGAGCAGTTCGTAAAGGTAACGCGATAGAACAGACCTTCTGCGGTCAGACGGAACGTAAAGTCTGCCCGAAACGGAATTGGCATACTTGCAAAGAATGGGTCAGTTTCATCATAGGTGTAGCTGGTCTTTGCCCATGCTGCGGATTCATCTGCACAAAGTTCCATCACCCGATGTTTCCGCTTATGCAGGAAACCGTGAATGTGGTTGTTATATGGTGCAGCTTCGTTTACTGGCAGGTGATAAACCGCATCAGATGTTTTCAGCACGCCATCTGCAAAACGGTTCGGCAGATAGAGCGTTGGCAATCCCCAAACTTCTGCGGATTGCTGAATAGCTTCTGGTGTATTGTCTGCCCGAAAGCGGAAAAATTCCAGTCCCTTTTCTTCGTGAAACAGACGGATGACATTCGAGCCGATTTCCGGAGCAATCCAAGCTGTATAGCCGCCGCTGGAGAGTTGCAGGCATGGCATGCCTTTCCAATTGATGATCTGAACAGTTGATTTCATGATAACATTCCTTTCTGTATTCCTGCAAAGCAGGAAATTCCCGGTGCAAAATGCACTTGTTTTTATTGTAGCATAAATGGAGAAGTTTGTCTATGGTCGGAGAAAAATTCGTTTTTGCAGCAGCGTTTCAAGAAATGAGCCGCAGGCAACTGAGAAGTTTTTCGGTGCAGCAGTTTTTCAAAAATGCTGCCGAGGTGTGGGCGAGCAGCCCACATTTGCGGAGCAAACGAAATTTACAAGTATGTTTTTCCTGCTGCAATTGCATTTTTGAAACTTACCAATTCACAATATGATTTCTTTTATGAAACAAGTTGCAAATCCGGACAAGGCAACGGGGCAATTGCAGCACGCTGGCAGGCAAAAGCAGGGGTAGAACCCCCTTTTGCCGGATGTTGAAGATTGTTTTCTCTAAGAGTGATGTTTCACATGAAACACTGCTCCCAAGAAAATCAATTGCGTACGGTTCGGCAAAATCGCTTTGCTCTTTGCCTTTGTGCTGTTCGCCGGTGGTTGTGTTGTCCGAATTGCTTACGAATCTTTCTTGGATTGCAGTTTACGGGAATTTCTTATGTTTTTAGAATGGCGAACAGCAGATTGCTTGTTCCTCTTAGATTTTAATACCATCTAATCAATACCTCTCTGTTAAGGGGGACAGCTTGTCCCCCTATTTAGAGGATGCCCTGCCCCTTTGTCCCTTCGGGACATTTCCCCACACTGTGAGGAATCACCCTCTCCGCCGAGCTGAGCCAGCTCGACCGCTTTTGCCTGCGGCTCTCAATTCTTACAGCCATTTATTCTTCCGTATACGGCAAATCTGTAATGAATTGCAGCAAATACCACATCAGAATCTGAACATCATCATCATCCAACACATGGCTTTGATCACAATCGGAATTCAACATTCCTACAAACGACAGGCTCACACTCCCTGCTAAATATTTATTCAGGAAAACCGCATCCAAAATATCTACCACACCATCCGTATTAGAATCTCCATAATTTCTCGGATAAGTGCCCGTTGTCTCTGAGGTGGTATCTGTCGAATCACTGGTGACGGGAGCTGTCGTTGTAACAGTTGGATTTGTTGTTGTCGCTTTTGCGGTGGTGGTCGTTGTCGAAGTTGCAGTTGTAGTAGCTGTTGTTGTTGTCGTCGTCTGAGCAGGCAGCGTATAGGCAACTGGCTCTAACACCCACTTCTGACAGTCATTATCGTTCCATGCCCACTGCTGTGCAACTGCTCCGCCACTGGTCTGTGCTCCAGCAATTTCTACACAGGACAAGTCCTTTGAGGCTCTGGTTACAATCGTATACGTTCCATCTTCGTTGTCTACAAACTTGAAATACTGTGTGCTCTGCTTGTTGTTGGCTGCAATCGTCAACGGCTCTGCATTGTTGCCATTGTTGACATTCAGCACAAAACTTTCTCCATCGCCCAGAGCAGAATAAATATAATAGTAGCCCCAGTTGATCTTCTTCACATGCCATACATTGTGGGCGGCTGCTCCATCTGCACCCCACTGCTGCACGGTTGCTCCGGCTTGGGCTGCACCATCCTTGACTTCCAAATACAAATTGCTGTTCACATTCTTCAGCATATAGCAGGTATTTTCATCCAGTTCGACACCATCTTTAATCGTGTCCACACTGATTTTCCACTTCTGCGAATCCTTGCCGTTGCATGTCCACTGAACAATATTTGCCCCGGAATCGGTCGAATCGGAAGAAACTGCCACACAAGCCTTGTCCTCGGTTGCCTTGGTTGTAATCGTATATGTTCCATCGCCATTGTCTACAAATTTAAACAGCTGTGCATCACTGTGTGTGTTCTCCCAAATGCCGATATTCGTTCCATCATCCGGCTTGCCGTTTGCAAGGTCGAGGAAGTAGGTCTTTCCATCGCCCACACACGAACGAATATAATAGTAACCGTCACCAGCTGCAATCAGTTTCCAGCTGTTGTGTTCGTCAAACGCATCTGCTCCCCATTGCTGTACATTTGCACCATTTTCCGCTTTTCCGCTGTCCACTTCCAGATATTTTTCGCTGCCAACATTCTGGAAGTGATATTTCACGCTGGTGTCCATCACTGCCCCAGTCGGACGAGTCGGGGTTGGTGGTTCGATCGGTTCAACTGTTCCGCCGTTTCCGTTAACTTGTACCACGGAACGTTCTGGCATCGGTTGGTCAGAACCCAGATAGAAACTTGCGTGCGGCGGCTGGTTATAAGCAACATTTTGTCCAGCAACCTGATTCCGGTACTGCGGGTCTTGCATCAAAGTTGTGATCCGGCTGCCAGTCGTATACGGCGTGCAGTAGATCCGAATGGACTTGCTGTCCGCTGCCCGTACAATCAATTCTTCTCGCCAGTCCCCGAAAATATCAGCAGACAGGCAAGGCGTTCCCTTGGTGGTATTGCAAGTATAATATCCGTCTGTAGTCAGTAAAGTAGTCAGCTTGCCATCTGCTCCCATCTTGCTGATGGTTGCCGGAGAATCGGTGTAACCGTCCAGAATTTCCCGTTCAAAATCTCCGTCCCAGTAACTCAAAAAGTTAACGGCAGGGCGGCGACAGTTCAAAGTATTTCCATTACCGTCAAATACATCATTTCCTAGTCCCCAGAATTCTGCACCATCGTTGCCAGCCCAGATATTATCTGCACAGCAACGTCCGGTATCGCCGTCACCATTTTTATGGAAGATGACTTCGCCAGTCTTGGCATCTGCCAGTGTAACCCCATATGGTTTATCTTCGTGACACATCCAAACTTCCAGCCCCGGGCGTTCCGGCAACAAATCCCCAACGTGCAGGGCATCGCCGTGTCCTTTATTCAAGCACCATAATACTTTTCCGTTGTCATCCAGACAGGTCGAACCCAATATGATTTCCTGTTTGCCATCCCCGTCTACATCAGCTGGCATGCAGTTGTGGTTGCCATCGCCATAGCCCGGCTGACTGGAATCGTTTCCAGTATCGAACTTCCACCGCTGCACCAGCTTCTTATCTACAACATCATATGCCGTTGCGGTCATTCTGGTATAGTAACCTCGAATCGTCACTGCACTGGGATGCACGCCATCTAAATAAGCAACCGACCCTAAGAAACGGTCAACACGGTTGCCATATTTGTCGCCCCATTTGGAAACTGTTCCACGGTCGGGCACATAGTTAACAGTATCCAATGCCGCACCGGTTCTGCCATCAAACAAGGTATAATATTCTGGGCCACTCAAAATATAGCCGCTGGAATTGCGGTAATCTTTCGAGCCGTCCCCAATGGTTTTTCCGGTTCCGTCTACTGTTCCATCGGCAGTTTTACAGGTCATTTCTGCATAGCCGTCCCCGTCAAAGTCTGCCACTAAAAATTGCGTATAGTGTGCTCCGGCACGGATATTTTTTCCCATATCAATCCGCCAGAGTTTTTCTCCGGTCAGCTTATAGCAATCAATATAGACATTTCCGGTCTTTCCCTTCTGGGAGTTGTCCTTGGAATTGGATGGATCCCACTTTACGAACAACTCATAGACACCATCTCCGTCTACATCGCCCACGCTGCAATCATTCGGGCTGTATGTACAATCCGAAGCAGTCGGCACATCCATCGGAATTTGAAAATAATCCGTTCCGGAAATCAGGCTGCACGTGCTGGTGGTCTGCACTGTTCCATTGACAAGGGAATCCACCCGATAGCGAGAAGCGGCTGAACCGCTTTCATCATAGAAACAGGTTGCTTCATCACCGTTGCTGGTCATCAACAGCTGGTCATCCCGATAGAGCCGAAATTCTGTTCCGGTCGGGTCGCTCGCAAGAAACCGCCAGCTGACCAGCATGCCATTGCCGCTTTTGATTGCAACAATGCCTCGGTCAAGATTTTCCACTACGGGTGCAGCTGCGGCAGCTGCTGAAAGAGATGTGACGGATGAAACAGCAGAAAGCGGCAGGGCTGTCAGAGAAAGCACCGCTGCAGAAAGCATTGCCCATCCGTGTCGGAATGAAATCTTCATACAAAATCGCTCCTTTTTATGTTGTTTGCACTTTTTTACGCTGGCAGGTGTG
The DNA here is from genome assembly GCA_902464115.1 of uncultured Ruminococcus sp. Taxonomy (GTDB): domain Bacteria; phylum Bacillota; class Clostridia; order Oscillospirales; family Ruminococcaceae; genus Ruminococcus_C. The sequence continues at coordinate 10,996 of CABQIF010000036.1, forward strand.
CCAACGTCCCCAGTTCTCATGATAGCGTATTTTTCAGGGGAATGCTTTCCTTTTTTGGCTCTTTTTTGTGATAATTTTGTGAATTTCAATAAAAAATCGTCAACAAAAGGGAAAATGTATAGTAAAAAAGAACATTATTGTGCTTTGTGTTGGAGAACGTGTGCATTCTGCATAAAAAGAGCGGTGAAAATTTGGAACAATTGTTGGTTGACAAATGGTATTATACGTCGTATAATATGGAATAGTGAACGATATTATTCACCGTTTCACAAAAACAAGGGAAAGCAGGGGAAATAAAAAGATGTGAGGTTGGTTGCAGGATACGAGCCACAGGCAAATAAAAAGTTTTTCGGTGCAGCAGTTTTTCAAAAATGCTGCCGAGGTGTGGGCGAGCAGCCCACATTTGCGGAGCAAATAACAGAACCGAACAATGAAACCAAACAAAAATCTAAGAGAGAATCGGAAGAATCGCAATTGCCTTCAAAATCGAAAGGTTGTAATGAAAGACAAGGTTTCAGGGGCAATTGCGATTCCCAGGCAAGCTGGGGATGTGCCCCAGCCTTGCCGAACCGTACGCAAGTGGTTTCCCTAAGAAAGCGGAAAACAAAGCAGGAGGTATTAAATAAACGATGCATGCGAAAATATCAAATAAACCTTATCAAATTCTCAACCGTGATATAATAAAGTATATTGCAATGTTTACGATGCTTCTCAACCATATTGCGACTATTTTTTTATCATCCGGCACATGGCTATGTGAATCTTTCCTTGCTATTGGATACTTTACCGCAATTACCATGACTTATTTTTTGGTCGAGGGTTATCACTACACACATTCAAAGAAAATATACATATTACGATTATTTGTATTTGCTCTAATTTCGGAGATTCCATACTGTTTCGCTTTTACCATAAATGGTATAATCGAATTTTATGGTTTCAATATGCTGTTTACACTTTGCATTTGCTTTGGAATTTTATATATTCTTGATACAATAAAAAACAGATTTGCAAAAGTATGTCTGATAATTCTTGCAGTTATCATCAGCCTTTTTTGTGATTGGGCGTTGCTTGCACCGATATTTACGCTGCTATTTGTTTGGGCAAATAATTCTAAACACCGCACAAAGATTGCGTTCTGCCTTTCCATAGTGATTTTTGGGACATTTAATTTCTTGGGCGGGCTTGGAAGATTTCCTTTTTCTACAAATATACTGTATGCCCTGCTAAGTATCGTCGGAATGGGAATGGCTGCGGTTTGTATTGTATTCTTCTATAACGGCAAGCGTATAGAAAAGGGAAAAGTGTTCTCAAAATGGTTTTTCTATCTTTTTTATCCGGTTCATTTGCTCATCTTGGGCATTTTACGGCTTGTTTTTATCGAATAATTTAAAGCAGACAGCGAAGCGATTCCGCCGAACTGGATTCGGGTGGTTTTCCTAAGAGCAGTGTTTCACATGAAACAAAGCAAAAATTGCTCTTAGAGAAACCGATCTTTTGCCTACCAGCGTGCTGCAATTGCAGCAGGAAAACCAAACTGCAAAATTGAATTTGCTCCGCAAATGTGGGCTGCTCGCCCACACCTCGGCAGCATTTTTGAAAAACTGCTGCACCGAAAAACTTTTTATTTGCCTGCGGTTCGTATCCTGCAACCAACCACAAACCATCCCCACCGAAAGGAGTTGATTCCATGGCAGCTTTTTCTGTCAGTACCGCCTTACTGGATGCTGTGGTGCTCGCCTGTGTCGCACAAGGCGATACCTACGGCTATGAACTCACCCACCAAATCCAAAGCGTGTTCTCAATCTCAGAGTCCACACTCTATCCCGTTTTGCGGCGACTGCAAAAAAATGAATACCTACAAACCTATGACCAGCCCTATCAAGGGCGAAACCGCCGGTATTACCACATCACCGATACCGGACGGACGGCTCTGGAAGCCTACTGCTCCGAATGGAAGCAGTACAAACAACAAGTTGACCAATTTTTAACCAAAAAGGAGGATGCGTGATGACTGAACAAGAATATCTCTCCCGTCTGGAACGTGCCCTGAAAAATGCACCCGAGGACGACCGCAACGAAGCGTTGGCATTTTATCACGGTTATTTTGAAGATGGCGGCATTCCCACCGACTCTCCCGAAGAAGCAGCCGATCGCCTGCTCCATGACGGAAAGCCCACCGTTCCGGGAAAAAAGAAAACAACTTTCGGCTGGAAGTTAACCGTTATCATCCTGACCTTTCCGTTCTGGATCGGCATTCTGGCGGCATGGTTCGCCCTGCTCGTCACCGCTTGGGTCGTGCTGGCAGTGTTCCCAATTGCCTTAGCAGCCGGCAGCATTGGTTCGCTGATTGGCGGCATCGGCTATTTCTCCATCTATTATCCCATCGGATTACAGGGAATTGGCTGGGCACTCACTGGCGGTGGTTTAACCATGCTTTGTTGGAAGCCCTGCCTGCTCGCCATCATTGGACTTTGGAACGTACACAAATTATTGTGGCAGAAATTCCGCCACTGGATGAAGAAGGAGGTTGCTTATGAAACCGTTCAGTAAATGTTATTATCTCAACGCCTGTTGGCTGTTGCTTGCTGGGCTGATTGTAACAGGAATCAGCGTGGGGGCTGGTGCTTGGAACGCTGAAAAATACGGCGAAGCCCTAAACCTCAAAGACCGCTACTTTGAAGTGACCGAACCATTCACCAGCATGCAGCTGATTTCCAACACTGAAAATGTCGTTGTAAAGGCAACCGATACGGACACTTGCACCGTAACCGCCACTAATATGCCGGAAAACACCATCAAGGTTACAGTCGAAGACGACAAGCTCTGCATCAACGCTGTTCCAGAACATCGCAAATGGTATCAGTATTTTCAAATGGGTGTCAATCCTCCCACTTCCACCATTACGCTTTCCCTGCCGATGAATGTCTATGAACAAGTGGAACTGCAAAACGACATCGGAAACCTGACTTTGCAGAATGTTCACGCTGACCGTATCTCTTTAAAAAGTGACACTGGTGATGTAGATTTGCAATCCATCACCGGAAAGAGCTGCTCTGTCACAAGCAATGTTGGCAACCTCTCGTTGCAGGAAGTACAGATACGGGAACAAACCGCCATTCAGCAGGATACAGGCGACTTGGAACTGAATGACTGCACATTCCACGGCAGCAGTACCATTTCCACGCAAATTGGCAGCATGCACCTGTCTGACAGTGAATTTGCAGCCACAGCCATTACAAGCGATACGGGCGACATCCGTCTGAAAGACTGCACCTTCTATCAAGTCTGCACCATCAAAAGTGATGTTGGCGATGTCAAAGGCTCACTGCTTGCAGATGTCAACAATACTTCTATTGAAGCAGATACAGACGTTGGCTCGGTTTCAATCAACGGCAAGAAAACCGGCTACCAGATTCCCAATGCTCTGAATTCCATCACCATTCGGGTCGATACCGGCGACATCCGCCTCACGACGACCCAGCCGGATGCCTCCTGATTTCATGTTCTTTATCCAACATAGAACCCGGATTCTATGGTTCGCTTTCTGCTGTTGTGCAATGTGACAGAAAATCAGACTGAAATTTCTGCATCTATTTTTCAAAAAGCGGTTGCCATTTTATGAATCTTATGATATAATAAAACGGAACGGGCGTTTCGAGTCGGTAGATTGCCGGACGCTCCCGTCTGATTACGAATCATAGAAAGGAATCTATTATGAAATTTGGACACTTCGACGACGTGAATAAGGAATACGTCATCCAGAATCCGAAGACCCCGTACCCGTGGATCAACTACCTCGGCACACAGGCGTTCTTCTCCCTCATCTCCAACACCGCCGGCGGCTATCACTTCTACAAAGATGCCCGTCTCCGCAGAATCACCAGATACCGTTACAACAACGTTCCGGTTGATATGGGCGGACGTTACTTCTACATCAAGGACAACGATACCATCTGGTCCCCAGGCTGGGCTCCGGTAAAAACCGAACTGGACAGCTATGAATGCCGTCACGGTATGGGTTATACCGTCATCACTGGTAAGAAAAATGGTCTGTCCGCAGAAGTTACGTTCTTCGTTCCGCAGGATTACAACGGCGAAATTCAGAGCGTTGTCCTCAAGAACGAAAGCAACGAAGCAAAGACCTTCCAGCTGTTCTCTTTCGTAGAATGGTGTCTGTGGAATGCACAGGATGACTCCACCAACTTCCAGCGGAACTTCAACACTGGTGAAGTTGAAATTGTGGATTCTACCATCTTCCACAAGACCGAATACAAGGAAAGAAGAAACCACTTTGCTTTCTACACCGTAAATGATACCATTGACGGTTATGATACCGACAGAGAATCCTTCCTGGGTCTGTACAACGGCTTTGAAAATCCGCAGGTTGTTGCAGCTGGTAAGGCTTCCAACTCTGTTGCAGACGGCTGGTCGCCGATCGCTTCCCACTACAAGGAAATCACCTTGCAGCCGGGCGAATCCAAGCAGCTGGTCTTCATCCTGGGTTATGTTGAAAATCCAGTAGAAGAAAAGTTCAATGCAGATGGTTCGATGAACAAGTCCAGAGCATATGCAATGATGGAACAGTACAACACACCGGAAAAGGTGGCTGCTGGTCTGGCTGCTCTGAAGGAAATGTGGAACAACCTGCTGTCTAAGTACACCGTAAAGACACCGGATGACAAGATGAACCGCATGGTCAACATCTGGAATCAGTATCAGTGCATGGTTACCTTTAACATGTCCCGTTCTGCTTCTTACTTTGAAAGCGGGATCGGCCGTGGTATGGGCTTCCGTGACTCCAACCAGGACTTGCTGGGCTTCGTTCACCAGATCCCAGACCGTGCAAGAGAACGTCTGATCGACCTCGCTTCCACGCAGTTTGAAGATGGTGGATGCTATCACCAGTATCAGCCGCTCACCAAGAAGGGCAACAACGAAATCGGCGGCGACTTCTCCGATGACCCGCTGTGGATGATCCTGTCTGTTGCAGCTTACATCAAGGAATCCGGCGACTACAGCATTCTGGATGCAAAGGTTCCGTATGACAACGATGAAAACAAGGCAAAGACCATGATGGATCACCTCGAAAAGAGCTTCTATCATGTATTTGAAAATGTTGGCCCGCACGGCCTGCCGCTGGCAATGCGTGCAGACTGGAACGACTGCATCAACCTGTCCTGCTTCTCTTCTGAACCGGGCGAATCCTTCCAGACTTCTACTTCTCCGAAGTACGGCGAAGACAAGTATTCCAAGATCGCAGAATCCGTTATGGTTGCTGCTCTGTTCACCTATGCAGGCCCGGAATACGTTGCAATGTGCCGTCTGAAGGGCGACGATGCAGCTGCTGACAAGGCACAGGCTGCGGTTGACAAGATGAAGGACAACATCATGAAGTACGGCTGGGACGGCGAATGGTTCCTGCGTGCATATGATGACTTCGGCAAGAAGATGGGCTCTCACGAATGTGAAGAAGGCAAGATCTTCATCGAACCGCAGGGCTTCGCTGTTATGGGCGGCTGCGGCAAGGAAACTGGTGCAGACCTGAAGGCTCTGGAAAGCGTTGACAAGTGGCTGAACTCGGAACACGGTCTGAGCCTGAACCAGCCGGCATTCACCAAGTATTATATTGAATACGGTGAAATTTCTACTTATCCGGCAGGTTACAAGGAAAATGCTGGTATCTTCTGCCACAACAATGCATGGATCATCTGTGCAGAAGCATTTGTTGGCCACGGCGACAAGGCATTTGAATACTACAGCAAGATTGCTCCGGCTTACAGAGAAGAAAAGTACTCTGACCTGCACAGAACCGAACCGTATGTATACGCACAGATGATTGCTGGTAAGGATGCAAAGCGGCACGGCGAAGCAAAGAACAGCTGGCTGACTGGTACAGCAGCATGGAACTTTGTTGCAGTTTCTCAGTACATTCTGGGTATTATTCCGGATTGGAACGGTCTGAAGGTTGACCCGTCCATTCCGCACGAATGGGATGGTTTCACTGTTTCCAGACAGTTCCGTGGCAACACTTACGAAATCACTGTAAAGAACCCGAAGCACATCTGCAAGGGTATTCAGTCTGTTACCGTTGATGGTAAGCAGATTGAAGGCAACGTTCTGCCGGTATTTGACGGCGGCGTTCACACAGTTGAAGTGGTTATGGGCTAAGCATTTGCTGCGAATTTCCGATTGATAAAAAGAAGAACCCGATTCATCCGCACTGGAATGGTGTGGGTGGGTCGGGTTTTTATATTGGTTGTAAGAACCGAGCCGCAGGCAAATAAAAGTTTTTTGATCCAACAATTTTTCAAAAATGTTGGCGAGGTTCAGGGCGAGTAGCCCTGATCGCTGCCCGCAGGCAGCGAAATCCCTGTGCCATGCTTTTGGCACACGGAGGGGGTGGTAAGAAAAGCGACCGCTTTTCGAGGTGGGGCGAACAAGACCGCCCCGCCTTGTGAAACCGGAACAGCAAACAAATATCTTGCAACTGTTCCGGGGGAACAGTTGCAACGGACATTCTATTGTTTCATGTGAAACACTGCTCTTAGGGAAGACGGTCTTTCGCATCCGGCAAAAGGGGGTTCCACCCCTGCTTTTGCCTGCCAGCG
>CABQIF010000037.1 GCA_902464115.1 uncultured Ruminococcus sp.
CTGTCCTTTAGGCATAAAAATGCCCCCTTTCGTTAGTTTCAATTTCGGTATATTTCTATTATACCACATTGTCTAACAAAAGGGGAGCATTTCATTTGGAAGCATCCAGCGGTGGTTCTTTTTTTAAAAAATCAGAACGATCTCAAGAAACAAAAATCCCCTCGCAGCGATTGCCGCAAGGGGATTCTTTTTGACTGAAAAAAGTAAGAAAAACTTACTTGATTTCGATGGTAGCGCCAGCTTCTTCCAGCTTAGCCTTCAGAGCTTCTGCATCAGCCTTGGAAACGCCTTCCTTGATGGTAGCCGGAGCAGATTCAACAACTGCCTTAGCTTCCTTCAGACCCAGACCCAGAACGTCCTTAGCAGCCTTGATAACAGCCATCTTAGCGTCACCGAAGGAAGCCAGTACAACGTCAAATTCGGTCTTTTCTTCTGCTGCAGCTGCACCTGCGCCAGCTGCCGGAGCAGCTGCCATAACAGCAGTTACACCAAATTCTTCCTGAATTGCGTCGATCAGTTCAGACAGTTCCAGAACGGACAGAGTCTTGATATCGTCAATAAACTTTGTAATCTTTTCAGATGCCATGATAATAATCTCCTTTGTAATATTTTCATCATCCGCTATGCTGTCATGCAGCAGCGGTATGTGGGAACGAACACTGCCTTATGCAGCTTCTTCTTCGTTCTTCTTGTCTGCCAGAGCCTGCAGTGTAGCAGCCAGCTTCCGCAGCGGACCCTGCAGAGAACCAACGAGCTGTGCCAACAGAACATCCTTGGACGGGATCTTGGACAGAGCCATAACACCAGCGGTGTCATAAGCAACGCCGTCTACATAACCAGCCTTCAGGTTGAAGGATTCCGGCTTTGTTTCTGCGAACTTGCCCAGGATACGAGCAGCAGCAGTCTGGTCATCGTTAGAAACAGCGATTGCAGTTGTACCGTGCAGTACATCTTCAAAAGAATCAACGATTCCCATTTCTTTCAATGCAAAACGCAGCATCGAGTTCTTTTCTACTGTGTAAGAAACGCCTGCTTCCCGCAGTTCCTTTCTCAGCTTGGTATCTTCTTCAACGGTAATGCCCTTGTAGTCAACCAGAACGAAAGAAACGCTGTTCTGCAGCTTTTCAGTCAAAGCAGCAACCTTTGCCTTTTTGCTTTCCAGAATCTTTTCACTTGCCATGTGAATTCACCTCCGATACTATTGTTATCGTATCAAAGAAATGCTATCACAATCCAAAAAAAGCCGCCATTCGACAGGGAATGCGGCAGTATCTTTCATTGATAAAGCAATTCCTCGGCTGGACTTACGGTGAAACACCACCAGCTGTCTTTAGAATACGATATTCAGGTTGTATTACACAACGTCATTTACTATAACACACTTTTTGTGATTTGTCAAGTGTTTTTTTGAAAAAATCGCAAAAAAGAAAAAAATTCCGCTGCGACCATCCTGCCACAGCGGAAAATCGTTCAAGAATCATCCAAAACAGATTACTTGATCAGCTTCTTGCCATCCTGAAAGGCTTCGCCAACCCGTTCTGTTACTTTATAATAGCCGTGGGTGTACGGGTCGAATGCAATGGCATTGACCAGAGAAATATCCACTTTTCCATCTTTCAGAACGCTTTCATCTGCGGTCACATTGACAATTTTACCGATAACCCCGCAGCTATACGGCTCGTCCTGATATGCCAGAAATTCGCATTCCAGACAAATCGGAAATTCATTGATGACTGGTGCATCCACACATTCTGCCTTAGAAGCCGTCAAACCGCTCTTTGCAAACTTGTCCGGTTCTTTGTTGCCAGAAACCAAGCCGACATAGTCTGCTTCTACAACGTGGGCTGCATCTGCAAAGCTCACCGTAAAGGCTTTTCTCTTCAAAATATTCTGGGTGGTCTTGTGGGATTCCGACAGATTCAAAGCAACAATGCCGCTTTCCTGCATCGTTCCCCAAGCAGCATTCATGACATCCACGCTGCCATCTTCATTGTACGTTGCCACCATCAAGACTGGCATCGGGAATACATTGCCGGTAGTATCCAATTTTTTACGCATGACAAATCCCTCATTTCCAAAAAAATTTGGTGAATCTTGTCTGGATTCATCTTTTTTATTATAGCAGATTTTCGGAAAAAATCAAGGGATTGTCTTGAATTTTATCTTCTAAAGGGGACAACTTGCCCGCAGCGTATTGCGTCGCCCCATTATAGAAAAAAATGCACTGCCATCATCAGCAGAACCCCCGGCACACCCAAAATTCCTGCTTCCATGAGATTGAAGCTGTTCACCTCTGGTGCAAATCCGATCCATCCGCCCAGTTCATGCAGCAGCAACAACGCCACCAGACCCGTTCCCGTTCCCCGCAAAAAAGAACGAATGCCATGTGCATGATGCAGATAAAAATACCCCATAAATAACGCCAATGCTGCCCAAATCGCCCAGAAAACAACCTGTTCCATCTTGCCCAAATCCTCCGTTTTTCAGGTCAGTAAGTATGCTAACGCCATCATCAATTTTTTGTCGCCGCCCTCTTTATAGAGCATGACCAACAGCACCAAAATCAAGATCTGGTCTTTGTCGAGATGTTCCAGCAACTCTGCCGGATTCCATCCGCCCAGCAGATTTCCCAAATCCAGCGGACTTTTCTTCATGCTGCCGGAAGCGGCTGCTGATTCCTCTCGCAATGGCAAAAAATCATAGTTTCGCTGCGGCGTTGGTTGCGGAATCGCTGCCCGATGGTACATTTCTTTGGAACGGCGAATGGCATCCTGCCGCATTGCATCGCCATCCTGTCGGCTATATTGCGGCATCGTCCATTCGCCCCCTTTCCGGCAGCTACACCGCCTCTATGCAAAATCATCACAAGAAATCTTTCAGCATGCCGCTTTCTTTCAACATGCTCCAAATTGACAGCAGTTTCAGCATCTTCACTGCCTTTTCCACTTTCTTTTGCCGTTCTTCTCGCAAATGTGGTTTCAACGCCAGCAGTAAAGCGGCATCGCTGTCCTCTTTCGCCGATCCCATCAGCTGAGAAACTTTCATCAACGCTCCCAGATCCAGACCGCCACCGGAAGCAGCTGCATCGGTTTGTTCTGCGGCAGTCGGAGCGGATTCTGTTTCCGTGGACTCCTGTCCGCTGTCCGCCTGCAACATCTGTGCCAGTTCCTGCAATTGCTGCATACTCTCTGGGTCGGAGAGCAGCGATTGCATTTTCTCCATCATCCCATCCATGGATTCGTTACTTCCCCATCAATTTTTCATATAAGGCTTTTGCCTGCGGTGTATTCATCAGCTGTTCAACTTTTTTCTGGTCTTTCAACAGGTTCTGCACATTTGCTGCCTCTTTTTTCGGCAGATTCTGCATTGCCTGCTCCAGTTTTCCAGATTCTAAATCCGACCGCAGCTGTTCCGGAGAAACTCCCAGCTTTTTCCCCACCATTTCCAGCAGTCCATCCATTTTAGAAGGTGGTCGTTTCATGGCAAACTCCTTTCAAAAATAGGTTGTAATTGTGATTCGTTTATGTTATAATAAAAGGGATGTCATTTCTGACCAGCTCCTCTGCATCTTGTTCCAGAGGAGAAATTCCAATCCAAAGAAAGGAATGTTTTTATGCGGATCATTGTTCTATCCGATACCCACGGCAACCCCAAGGTATTAGAAACCATTTTAACCCGACACGCTGATGCTGATGCCTGCATTCACCTCGGCGATGGCGAAGGGGATGTCAAGTTGTTTTTATCCTGTCATCCGGAATGGGAATCCAAATTCTATGCAGTACGGGGCAACTGTGACTTTAACAGCGACCTGCCGATCAGCCGCACCATCGATCTGATTCCGGGGCATCGCATCTTTGCCGTGCACGGACACAGCCATGTGATTCACTACACTCCCGATATTCTGATAGAGGAAGCAATTGCAGAGGGCTGCAATATTGTCTTGCACGGACACACTCACGTTCGCCGCAACGAATACCGCAACGGCGTTTATCTGATGAATCCGGGCAGTGCCTCCCAGCCACGGGATGGTATGCCGCCGTCTTACGCCTACATCGACTATGAAAAGGGCGGTATTTTTATTTCACACGTTTCTCTATAAGCGGCTGCTGGTATTCCTGTCTTTATTCTATGCAGCAGCTGCAAAAAGGTTTCCTGTATTTTTTCATCACTCCGGAGGTTTCTAAGTCATGCGTTTTTCCATCCGAAAATCCATATCCAGCCGCAGCCTGTTCCACAATTATCTATTTGCATTTCTGCTGGGATTTGGTGCGTTGCTGATTGTCTATTTACCAGCAATGTGTCTGGAACATGGCTATTTTCTCTATTATGGGGACTACAATTCCCAGCAGCTGCCGTTCTATTCGCTCGCAAACGATGCGGTTCGCAGCGGTAGTTTTGGCTGGAACTGGTACACCGATTTGGGTGCAAACTTCATTGGGTCATATGCCTTCTACCTTTTGGGCAGCCCGTTCTTCTGGATTACCACGATTCTGCCTCGCAGCTGGGTGCTCTATGCTCTGCCAGTATTGCTCTCTGTGAAGCATGGGATCGCTGCCATGACCGCCTACGCTTATATTCAGCGGTTTGTCCGCAGCCGAAACGCTGCCCTCATTGGCGGACTGCTGTATGCGTTTTCGGGATTTCAGCTGTTTAACCTCTTTTTCAACCACTTTCAGGATGTTACCGCCTTCTTTCCGCTGATGCTGATTGCCATGGAAGAATCCATCAACCAGAACCGAAAAGGCGTATTTGCTCTTGCAGTCGCACTCATGGGCTGTATCAATTACTTTTTCTTCACGGGGCAAGCTGTCTTTCTGGTTTTGTATTTCATTGTGCGGTGTTTCTCCAAGGATTTTCACGCAACCCCGAAAAAGTTTTTCCGGTTGGCACTCGAAGCCATCATTGGCGTATTACTCGCCTGCTTCCTGCTTCTGCCGTCTGCCCTTGCGATTCTGGCAAATAACCGCATTACCTCCCGTCTATATGGCATGGATATGCTCGCCTACAACGACCGTACTCGTATCTGGAGAATCATTGAAAGCTTTTTCCTGATTCCAGACGTTCCGGCTCGCCCGAACTTATTCTCCAGCAACGATGCAAAATGGGCATCCATTGGTGGCTATTTACCGCTATTCTCCATGGTTGGGGTGCTCTCGTTCTGCAAATACAAGGATGGTCACTGGGCAAAGCGGCTTGTTCTGCTCTGTACTGTCTGTGCTTTTGTTCCGATTCTGAACAGCTGCTTCTATGCGTTGAACGGATCTTATTATGCAAGATGGTTCTATATGCCCATCTGTATCATGGCACTGATGACCGCATACGTTCTGGACAATACCACAATTTCTGCAAAGTATGGTTTGGGCATTTCTGCTCTGATGATGGCAATTTTCGGCGTGATTTCCATTCTACCAACAAAGAGCAGCGACAAAGTAACGTGGGGAAAGTTTGCCGAATATCCGCTGCATTTCTATCTGGTCTTGGGTGTCTGCGTGCTTTCTCTGGCGGCAACTGCTTTTCTGTTTCATCGCCGGCGTGCCGGAAAACCCATCCTTGCAATGGCACTGCCGATGACCGTAGCAGCCTGCGTTTTCTGCACAATGACGGTTGTTTATTTCGGAGCATACACGCCACAGCGAGCAGAAGAATATATTGACAAAGCCATCGACAAAGAGGGCGATGTTAAAATTGCCGTTTCCGAGGATGATTTTTTCCGGATCGACATCTCCAAAGATCGGGATAATTACCCGATGTTCTGGGGACTGCCCTGTATGCGGGCTTTCCACAGCGTTGTTCCGGCATCCATCATGGAATTTTATCCGGAAATCGGCGTAACCAGAGATGTTGCCTCTCGTCCAGAACTCTCCTGCAAGGCAATCCGCTATCTATTCTCTGTCCGGTATTATTTCGATGAAGTTACACCGGACTCCTTAGAACCAGAGGGCATCGACCTGCCGGGCTTCTCCTACTATGACACCCAAAATGGATTTCACATCTACAAAAACGACTACGCTTTGCCGATGGGCTTTACATTTGACACCTATGTCAGCCGTTCCCAGTGGGAAACTTATTCTGAGTCTGACCGCTGCAATTTATTATTACGAGCACTGGTGTTGGAAGATGATGCAGTAGAAACGTATCAAAAGGATATGCAGAAGCTGCCGGATGCCGTTCACCAGATGTCCGATGAAGATTTACTGGCAGAGTGCACCGAACGAGCAAAAACTGCCTGTGACTCGTTCACCTATAACAGCAAGGGCTTCCATGCAACCATCTCCACAGACCATGCAAACCTCGTCTTTTTCAGCGTGCCATGGGATGAAGGCTGGTCGGCAGAAGTCAACGGCAAACCAGTTTCTATTGAAAAGGCAGATGTCGGCTTTATGGCTGTGCCGGTTACTGCTGGCGACAGCGAAATTACATTCACCTATCACACCCCCGGATTAAAAACCGGTGCACTGCTCTCTCTGGGCGGTCTGGTTTTATTTGCCGGATACCTCACAGTTGCTGGCATCTGGAACAAGCGACATCCAAGTCCAAAGGCAGAATCCGTCTGCTGCATGGATTATTCCGCCGAAGAAACGGCAAACTAATTGCATAGAAAGGAAGATGACACATGCATTTGAATGAAATCACAAAAAGCAGTGATTTGGTTTATCAGGCAAAAATTTTCCATGTCACCAAAGACACTGCGGAACTGGAAGACGGAAAAATTGTACAACGGGATGTGGTACACCACAGCGGTGGTGTCTGCGTTGTTCCGCTGACGGAACGACAGACCGTTCTCATGGTACAGCAGTACCGCTATCCGTTCCACGAAGTCACCTTAGAAATCCCAGCCGGAAAACGAGAACCCGGTGAAGACCCGTTGGAATGCGGTCTGCGGGAACTGCGGGAAGAAGTCGGCAGAACCTGCAAAAAATATACCGAACTTGGCTACCTCTATCCAACCCCTGCCTATGATACCGAAGTCATTCATATGTATCTGGCAGAAGACCTCTCCGCTCCGATGCAGCAGGATTTAGACGCTGGCGAATTTCTGGATGTTCTGGAACTGCCGCTGGAAGAAGTTGTTACCATGATTATGGATGGAAAAATTGCGGATGCAAAAACACAGCTTGCCATTCTCAAGACTTGGGCACTGCTCCAGATTCAGGGTAAAAAATAAGGACAGCCTGCCAGTTCTTTGCAGGTTGTCCCAAAATCAAAAATCAGGAAAAAGAATAAAAATATGGTTTCCCATTAAACATGCTGTGCATGTTGTGCAGCCTCTGTTTCCGCTTCCATCAGTGCCAGGTGCTGTTGGTAGGTTTCCATAATTTCTGCTTCCAGCTTCTTTCGAGCAGCGGCAGAAATCGGATGGACGATATCTCGGAAGACACCATTTTCATCCTTCCGGCTCGGCATTGCCACAAACAACCGTTCGTCACCCTGTACAATCTTGATGTCATGTACCGCAAGCATATTGTCCAGTGTAATCGAAACAACTGCACGCAACCGTCCTTCGGTGATGATTCTTCTGATTTTGATATCTGTAATTTCCATAAGATGACCTCCTCTAAGACAGCGTAACCAGACTTGCAGCTGTGGCTACGAATACCTGATGCTTCTTTCCCGCATCCGCAGCTTTTGGATGGAGTCAGAATCATCAGACAGACGTTACACATATTCCATCCTGTCACAAATTTGCAACTGGTTGGAATATGGGTAATAGTATACACGAATCAAATGAAGTTTACAAGAAAGAAAAGAGTGATTTTTTTGAACAAAGAAATATTAAATTGTAAAAAGCATATTCATTTTATCGGAATTGGCGGCTCTGGAATGTATCCGCTGGTGCAAATTCTGCACACAAAAGGCTATTATATCACCGGTTCTGACAACAACGAATCGGAAACCCTGCAAGCCGTTCGGGATATGGGCATTCCGGTTATGATGGGACAGCGTGCTGAAAATATCGAAGGAGCTGACCTGATCGTTTACACCGCTGCCATTATGGCAGATAATCCGGAACTGATCGCTGCAAAAGAAGCTGCGAAACACGGTGTTGACCTGGTGGAACGGAGCGAACTGCTCGGACTCGTAACCAGCTGGTATGACAACGCCATCTGCATTGCCGGCACACATGGCAAAACAACTACCACTTCCATGACAACACAAATTCTCTTCGATGCCGGAGCAGACCCATCCGCTGTCATTGGCGGAAAGCTTGCCTGCATTCACGGCAGCGGCCGCTGCGGAAACAGTGACATCATGACTTGTGAAGCCTGTGAATTTGTGGACACTTTCCTGAAACTGTATCCAGATATTGCTGTCCTGCTGAACATTGACGCTGACCATCTGGATTATTTTGGAACAGTCGAAAACATCATTCGTTCTTTCCACAAGTTTGCAGAAAACACCTCTAAAGTGGTCATTTACAATGGCGACGATGAAAAGACCTGCAAGGCAGTAGAAGGCATTACTGGAAAAGAGCTGATTACGTTCGGCGAAAAGGAAGGCAATGACTACGTTGCAACCAACATTGTCCATGTTTCCGGTCTGGAAACACACTTTGATGTCCTGTACCACGGCGAATTGCTCGGAACCGTTGTCCTGCACATCGCTGGCGTACACAATGTTTTGAACGCTCTCGCAGCAATTGCAGCCGTTCGCTATGTTGGTATCTCCTTTGAAGATGCAGTAAAAGGTCTTGGCAATTTCCACGGTGCTGGCAGACGATTCGATAAAAAGGGCGAAGCCTGCGGTGTTACGGTTGTAGACGACTATGGTCACCACCCGACAGAATTGACCGTTACCTTACAGGCAGCCATGGAAATGCCATTCCATGCCGTTTGGGCAGTTTTCCAGCCGTTCACCTACTCCCGTACAGCTGTGCTGCTCGATGACTTTGCAAAAGCCCTCTCCATTCCGACCCATGTTGTTTTAACCGATATTATGGGCTCTCGGGAAAAGAACACTTATCACATCTTTACCCGTCAGCTTGGCGAAAAAATTCCGGGGGCTGTTTGGTTTCCACAGGATGAAACCGACCCAGAATCCAACGATGAACGCAAATACAAAAACTTTGCCGATGTCTGCCAGTATGTCTGCGACCATGTTGAACTGGGTGATTTGGTCATCACCATGGGCTGTGGCGACATCAACAAAGTCAACAAGATGATTCTGGAAGAATTGCAGCGGAGAGAACAGGCTGCCAGCAAATAAGAATTGCCCCTGCATTTCAAATAGATTTCCACATTTTTTCACAAAAAATCTTTTCTTTCCCCGAAAAAAGCATTATAATAAAAGTGGTATCTTCTATTTGCAGCTGGAATCAACAAACTGAAAGGAATCTTCCAAATTATGACGAATAAAGTAAAAGTGGTAATCTGCGGAAAAGACTTCATGCTCCAAACCGCAGAATCTGCGAATTATGTCATCGGTCTTGCCCGTACACTGGAAAACCGTATTTCTGAGGTTTCCGGTTCAAACTCCAGTACTTCCCCGTTTGCAGCTGCCATTATGGTGGCACTCTCCACACTGGATGACCTGAACAAGGCGACTCAGCGGTTGGACGCTCTGCGGGAACAGGCAAAAGAATATGTCGATGAAGCCGGAAAAAATCGACTCGCCTATGATAACGCCATCGCAGAAAATAAGCAGTTACTGGCAAGAATCGAAGCCCTTGAAAAGGAACTGCAAAATAATCGGCAGACGGCAAACGCATGAATCAGTCCCCTGAAATTTTAGCACCTGCCGGCAGCATAGAAGCGTTGACTGCTGCCGTGCACTGCGGTGCAGATGCGGTTTACATTGGTGCAACGCTCTTTTCTGCCCGACAGAATGCCCATAACTTCGATGCTGCTGCACTTCGGGAAGCAGCTGATTTCTGCCACACCAACGGTGTGAAACTCTATTTAACCGTCAATACCTTGGTATTTGATACCGAATGGGCAGCGTTGGACGAACTGCTTCAAACCGCTGCTGCGGTCGGGATCGATGCTTGCATTGTACAGGATTTGGGCGTTGCCGACTACATTCATCAGCGGATTCCGGAAATGCCGCTGCATGCCTCCACACAGATGACCATCTGTTCCCCATCTGGTGCAATCTGGGCAAAAGAACACGGATTTTCCCGTGTTGTTGTCGCCAGAGAAATGACTCGCTCTGAAATTCAGGCAGTCTGTGCAATTGGACTGGAAGTGGAGCAATTTGTCCATGGAGCACTCTGTATGTGTATTTCCGGACAGTGTTATCTCTCCGCTCTGATTGGTGCACGCAGTGCCAACCGTGGCTGCTGTGCACAAGCCTGTCGGCTGCCCTTTACCGCTGCAAAAAATCCGCAGGCAGCCGCACTCTCTCTGAAAGACCTCTGTCTGTTACCCCATTATCAGCAACTCTGTGCAGATGGCATTGCTTCTTTGAAAATTGAGGGCAGAATGAAACGGCCGGAATATGTAGCGGCAGCAGTTACCGCTCTCCGGCAACTGAAAGAGGGCAAACAGCCAGATTTACAGATGCTGCGTGCGGTATTCTCTCGCAGCGGATTCACAGACGGCTATTATACCGGACAGCGGAAACAAATGTTTGGCGTTCGGCAGAAAGAAGATGTGACTGCTGCCAACGCTGTTTTGCCGAAGCTGGCAGAATTGGCGAAAAAGCCAGCTATTCGCTTGCCACTTACGATGGCGGCAACGGTCATTCTAGAGCAGCCGGTTTCTCTGACTGTAACTTTACCAGATGGCACATCGGTAACTGTTCAAGATGCACCGCCGGAATTGGCGAAAAACAAGCCTTGCGATGCAGCATTTTTAGAGCGGCAGCTTGGAAAACTCGGAAACACTGCCTACCAGCTGGACAGTCTGACCGCAACCTGTGACGGAAAAGCAACCGTTTCTGCTGCAACTCTGAATGCACTCCGCAGAACGGCAATCGAACAGCTACAAGCCGCCCGAAAAGCTGCCAACACCCCGCAATATACACTGGCGGAAGTTCCGCTGCACCTACCAAAACAGCCCCATTCTGCCCCCAAAAAGCCGAATTACTGGGTACAAGTGCAAACTATGGAACAGCTGCACACTGTGCAAAATAGCGACTTTCCCACTGACAAATTACTGCTGCCGTTGCACTTGGCGGAACAGCTTTCACAACCAATTCCAAACGCTATTCTGACGCTTCCGACTTTCGCACCGGATGAAACAACCCTCCGGAAACGGCTGCAAGCCTGTCAGGCTGCCGGTTGGAATGCCATTCTTTGTGATACCATCGCACATCTCGTACTGGGAAAGCAACTTGGCTTGGAACTGCACGGCGGAACGGGATTGAATCTGACCAACCGCCACAGCGTGGATGTTATTCAACAGTATGGCGTATCCGACACCCTGCTCTCTGTGGAACTGACCATTCGTCAGGCTCTGTCCTGCTGCGACCGCCTGCCGGCTGGTATCTTCGCCTATGGACATCTTCCGGTGATGAAAACACGCCTCTGCCCAATTCGGGAAGAAGTTGGCTGCCGTTCCTGCAAGCATCAGCTCAAAGACCGCACCAACCGCACATTCCCTGTCTTTTGCACAGAGGGATACACCGTTATTTATAACGCTGTTCCAGTCTGGGTAGCAGACCGTTTTCAACAGCTGCAAGGCTTTTCCACATTGCTGCTGTCGTTTTCCATTGAATCCCCGAAACAGATTCAGACGATTCTTGCGGATTATCAAGCACCCTGTGCATCTGCTCCGGCTGCTTATACCCGTGGGCTGCTCCTACGAGGACTCCCGTCCGCTGTCGGGAAATAATCCCCCATCCAAACACCAACACCATGGAGGTTTTTATGCAATTACAAATCCAACAGCTACGACCTTATGCAACCATTCCCACGCAGGCAACCGCCGGAAGTGCCGGATATGATTTATATGCAGCTCTTGAAGCCCCTGTTTCTATTCCAGTTGGGGAAATTGTTCGCATTCCCACTGGAATCGCAGCTGCTCCAGACCGCAAAGACGTTGCCCTGTTCATCATGGCACGCTCCGGACTGGCTTCTAAACATGGCATCAATCTGGCAAATGGCGTTGGGCTGGTCGACAGCGACTATCGGGGGGAACTGCTCGTTCCGCTGATGAATCTCGGCAAAGAACCCTTCTCCGTAGAACCCGGCATGCGAATTGCACAGTTGGTGGTATTACCTGTGCTCTTCCCGACCTGCACCGTTGTGGAACAGCTTCCAGAAACGGAACGAGGCACAAACGGATTCGGTTCTACTGGAGCTTTTTAATGCATGGTTCAGCGTGTAGTGGTACAGCACCTTTCTCCGCTGCTGTGCCGACTGTCTGAACCGCTTCCAAACAAAGAATGATGACAGAAGGAGTCCTTTTTTCATGGAAAAATTTAAGAAAATTCTGCTTTACATATTGGTTTATGTCGTCGCACTGGCAGTTGGCGGTGTGCTGGCTGCAATCGGAGAAAAAATTCCTGCTCTGGGATTCCTCAGCACTGCCATGGACTGGGGTTTTAATACCATCCATCTGGATTTAAAAGTGATCAATCTCGCCCTTGCGTTACAGTTTCATATATCCGTTGGGCAAATCATCATGCTTGTGGTCTGCATTTTCACTGCACCCAAAATCGTGGGCAAACTCACCAGCTGATTGCTGCAAATCATACACTTTTTTCCCCGACTTTTTCGGATAATTTTACAGCATCTGCAATTGCAAGTCCCAGCAATTTGTGCTATAATAAAAAATAAAAACAAAACTTTCTCTTCTCATTTGATTTGCTGCCTTTTTTCTCAGCAGCATCGCATGACCGTTTTTTCTGTAAAGCGGTTTTTGCTTTTTTTGGATTGTTTTTTTACCCGTCCGGCGACAGAAATCATACAAATATAATCATTCGCTCGCCGTCAGAGTCTTTTGGCATAGAAAGGTGCAAACAAAATGTTTATCAAAGATATTGGTATTGATCTTGGTACTGCAAATACATTGATTTATCTGCGGGGACGAGGTATTATCATCCGAGAACCCTCCGTTGTGGCAGTGAATACCCACACCGATTCTGCAAAGTATGTGGGAAAAGAAGCTAAGGAAGTCATTGGCAGAACGCCCGGTTCTATTGTTGCAGTGAAACCGCTGAAAAATGGTGTCATTGCGGACTTTGAAACCACAACTATAATGTTACAGGAATTCATCCGCAAAGCCCTGCGAGGAAAAACGTTCACCAAAGCCCGTGTCATCATCTGTGTGCCCTCCGGCGTTACAACGGTAGAACGACGTGCCGTCAAGGAGGCTGTCGAACAGGCAGGGGCAAAATATGTACTCATTGTAGAAGAAGCCATGGCGGCTGCCATCGGGGCAGGGCTGCCAACACTTGAACCCATCGGCAGCATGATTGTTGACATTGGCGGCGGTACGAGTGAAGCAGCGGTCATCTCCTTGGGCGGCATCATCTCTTCCAAAAGCATCCGCTGCGGTGGCGATGAATTGGATGCTGCGATCATCAACCACATCCGAAAACGGTATAACCTGCTCATCGGCGAACGCACTGCTGAAGATATTAAAATCCAAATCGGTTCTGCATTCCCGATGGAGCGAGAAGATGCCATGGAAATCAAGGGCAGAAATCTCCTGAACGGGCTGCCGGAAACCATCAACATCACAGGCTCTGAAGTGCGGGATGCGATGTCCGAACCGCTCGCCCGCATTGTTGATGCCATCAAGTACACCCTGGAACAGACTCCGCCGGACTTATCCGCCGACATCATCGACCGAGGTATCATCCTTTCCGGCGGCGGTGCATTGCTGCGAGGCATTGACCGCCTGATTCACAAGGAAACGGGCATGCCGGTCTTGGTGGCAGAATATCCGCTCGACTGCGTTGCAGAGGGCACAGGAAAATTATTTTCCAACCTAGAACGCTATCAGGATGCTTTCATGGAAGACAACCGCTATTAATGCAGAATCCAAAGGAGGGAAAAACAAATGGGTGATTTCTTCAAGCGAAATCGACTTCGCTTTTTACTTTGTATTCTGGCGTTGTTAATCGGTATCCTGCTCTATGCCGCCATGCAAGGCGGTCAAACTACCGGCGTGATGGGTGTCGTACTGAATCCGCTGCGACAAGTTACCCAGACCGTTTCGGAACAAGCAGAACGTCTGGTGACCGCATTCACCAACCAAACCAGCTACCAAACAGAAAATGACCGCCTGAAAGAAGAAAATGCAGCACTGAAAAATAAATTGCTGGACTATGAGGATACCAAACAGCAGTTGACAGAATTGGAAAAATTCATGGGCATCAAAAAAGAACATGCTGATTATGTACTTTCTGACCCCTGTTCCATCATTGGATATGTCACAAACGACCCCTTCCACAGCTTTATCATCAACAAGGGTTCGGATGATGGCATTGAACTGCAAGACCCTGTGGTAACAGCAGAAGGCATTGTTGGAATTATCTCCAATGTTTCCAATACATATTCCACCGTGGAAACCATCTGTTCCCCAAAACTCTCCATCGGTGCGATGTCTGCCACGGGCAGCGATACCGGTATTTTAGAGGGGGAAATTTCCCTTGCTGCGGATTACCAGTGCCGCATGATTTATCTGGAACGGGATACCAAATTGCAAGAGGGCGACCTCATTAAAACATCTGGAACGGGCGGACTATTTCCGCAAGGCTATCTCATCGGCTCAGTTGACCATCTGGAATTGATGGACAGCGGTCTGAGCAAATATGCCGTTCTGAATCCGGCTGTGAACTTCGATGCCCTGACCAGTGTCATGGTAATTCTGGACTATGACGGAAAGGGTGCGGAAACGATTCCAGAAGACCAAACTGCTGTTCAAACCACCATCACCGCTGGAACAACTACGCTTGCCGAAACAACAACCACGTTGACAACAGAAATCTCTGCAATTCTGACGACCGGAACGGAGGCTGCAAATGGGCAAAATTAAACCAGCCCGCACCACGCCGGCTCAAAAACGAAATTCAGTTGTTCGCTGGATTTTTTATTTCGTTGTCATTGTGCTCTGCACAGCGTTTCAAAACGCTGGCGACTATGTGAAACCATTGCTGTTGATTCCGGTTGCACTCTGCATTGCCTCCAATGTCAAGCAAGGGGCAGCGGTTTTCATTGGGATCCTCTGCGGTTTTCTGCTGGATTTCAGCTGTAACCGCTTAGCTGGTTTCTATGCCATCCCCCTGATGCTGATCTGTTTCCTCACCGCTTGGCTTTATACGCAATTTCTGCAACAGCGTGTTTGGAATCTGCTGATTCTAACCGCAGTGGTCAGCTTAATTTTAGGGACACAAGATTTTCTCTTTTACTATGTCATTTGGGGATATGAACACGTTTCGCTTGTCTTTCTCAAAGTCATCCTACCAAGCTGTGGGTATACGCTAATCGCTGCCCTGCCGCTTTATGGCATCTTCCACTTCATCCACGAACGCTTGATGCCCAACAGCAACCGCACCATTGAGCAAGCGATTCATACAACCATTGAATCTTATGAACGGGGTTCTTCCGGAGGAAGCTTATGAAAAAACCAATTTCTGTTTATGTAAAAGCTGCTGGTGCAACCCTGCTCGTACTCTCATCCGCCTGCCTTTGCGGCTATCGGCTGATGAAAATTCAGATTGTAGACAGCAACACCTATATCAGTCAGCACTACAGCACGGACACCTACACCCAAACCATTGCTGCAACCCGTGGGGAAATTGTAGACTGCAATGGTGACCCGATTGTACAGAACAGCGTCGGCTATAACATCATCATTGAACCGGATTCGTTTCCAAAAGACAACGAAAGCGGAAACGAAGTGCTTTTACAGCTGCTACACCTGCTTGCAGACGTAGATGTGACTTTTGAAGAATCACTGCCAATCTCTAAAACAGCACCCTTTACCTTTACGACAGACGACCAAGACACGCTAGATGAAATCCGGACAACGCTAAACCTCAACCTCTATGCA
The DNA here is from genome assembly GCA_902464115.1 of uncultured Ruminococcus sp. Lineage (GTDB taxonomy): Bacteria > Bacillota > Clostridia > Oscillospirales > Ruminococcaceae > Ruminococcus_C. The sequence continues at coordinate 15,942 of CABQIF010000037.1, forward strand.
ACCGCTGAAAACTGCATGGATCGCTTGATTGACGAATACGAGATTGCAGACACTTACACAGATGAGGAAAAACGAATGATTGCCGGAATCCGCTATGAAATGCAGCTGCGTGGCTTCTCCATGAGCAATCAATTCACGCTGGTAAAAGATATTCCGTTGCAGATTGTTACAGAAATCAAAGAACGTGGCTTATCCCTGCCGGGCGTGAATATCATTGAAGATGCGATTCGCACAGTCACACAAGGGGATGTCATCCCGCATGAAATCGGAACGGTTGGACCTATCTATGCAGAGGAATACGAAGAGCTTGCCGAACAGGGCTATGATTTGGATGACACCGTCGGCAAAAGCGGCATTGAACAGGCAATGGAATCAGAACTGCGAGGAAAAGACGGCACAAAAACCATCTCCGTTCAAAATGGCACTGTGGTTTCTTCGGAAGTGACTGTTCCGGTACAGGCTGGGCATACAGTCATGCTGACGGTAGACAGCACATTCCAAAAGGACTTGCAGAACATCCTTGGCAACTTCATCAAGAATTTTGATAAGCTGCGAGATGCAAAGACAGAGGGCGAAGAACTGGGAAAAGTCACCAGTGGTGCGTTGGTGGTACTGGATACCACCGATAACAGCGTTTTAGGACTGGCAACCTACCCCACTTACAATCTCAATGACTACACCAAAAATTATGACAAGCTGGCATCGGATGAAACCTCTCCGCTGCTCGACCGAGCAACGGTAGGCTTATACCGTCCGGGTTCTACTTTTAAGACGATTACCGCAACTGCCGGCTTGAATGAAGGCATTGTTGCTGGTTCTTCTACTTATTTCTGCGGACATTCCTATGAATACAAGGGACACACTTACTATTGTACCGGCTCTCATGGGAATATTTCCGTTGTACAGGCGTTACAGTATTCCTGTAATATCTATTTTTATCAGCTTTCCGAAGCCCTGACGATTGATAACCTCACCAAATATGCAGAGTTGTACGGCTTGGGCAGTCCAACCGGAATTGAAACAGGTGACGCTGCCGGCAGATTCGCCAATCCGGAAACCTATGCAGAATATGGCTGGGAATGGACAGTCGGTCACGTCCTGCAAGCCGCAATCGGTCAATCGGAAACCGCTGTCACACCGCTGCAAATGGCGGTCGTTGCCAGCACCATCGCTAACAAGGGCGTTCGCTATCAACCCCATCTGGTCGATAGCCTGTGGGACTACAATCTCACAGAAAAAATCAAAGACATCGAACCGACGGTTGCAGAAACCATTCCGCTCCAGCACGATGATGTCTATACTTACATCCAACAGGGAATGATTGCCGCTTCTGTTACCAATATGCCGGACAAATATTCACTGGCGGATTTGGGCTATGATGTTGCCATCAAAACCGGTACGCCACAGGCTGGCGGCGGCAGAGTTCAGGATTCGTTCTTCATCGGTTATGCCCCTGCGGATAACCCGAAAATTGCATTCGCCTGCGTTGTAGAAGGGGCGGAATACAGCAAATATATGATTCGGGATGTCCTGAAAGCATACGAAAGAATGGAAACCCGGCAAAAAGCGAGTATGGAAAAAAATACCACATCAAACCCCTAAAATTTGACATATTTTTTGTGCAATCTGTGCAAAGTTGGT